>NZ_QJHD01000041.1:0-20793 GCF_003184505.1 Blautia sp. BCRC 81119
ACCAACTAGCTAATCCAACGCGGGTCCATCTTATACCACCGGAGTTTTTCACACCGGACCATGCGGTCCTGTGCGCTTATGCGGTATTAGCAGTCATTTCTGACTGTTATCCCCCTGTACAAGGCAGGTTACCCACGCGTTACTCACCCGTCCGCCACTAGAATTAAATTAAATCGACCGAAGTTTCAATAAAGTAATTCCCGTTCGACTTGCATGTGTTAAGCACGCCGCCAGCGTTCATCCTGAGCCAGGATCAAACTCTCTGATAAAGTGTTTGAATCTTTTACTCAAGACAACCGTTTGGCTATCTCTCGTTTTTACTGCTTTTGGTTTGTTTAAACCGTTCTTTAAATGTAAAGAAATTTTCGAGAATCGTATGTGTTTCACTGTTTAGTTATCAAGGTTTGTTGCGTCTGTCTCTCAGACAGCTCGTTTATTTTATCTCATCTCAAATCGTTTGTCAAGTACTTTTTTCAACTTTTTTCAAACTTTTTTTGATGAATCTCTGTCTCGCTGACAGCTTGTTTACTTTATCACATCCGCAAGCGTTTGTCAACAAGTTTTTTTATTTTTTTGAAAAATTTATTTTTTTCAAAAAAATAACGGAGAAGGAGGGATTTGAACCCTCGCGCCGCGTTAGCGACCTATACCCTTAGCAGGGGCACCTCTTCGGCCTCTTGAGTACTTCTCCAGACTCCGAACTTATAATTTCTTATTAAATTGGAGTGCATTTCTTCTGTGTTTTCATCCGAAACGCATGGTTAATTATATCCGAAAGATATAAGTTTTGTCAACACCTTTTTTTCATTTTTTTACATTAATTTTATCTTAGCGCGATTGACCAATCATATTATCCCCTTAGACAGGTGGCTACGCACGACACGCTGTCCGTGTGGACAGCGCAGGGAAAGTCCATCTCAGAGTTCCGAAGTCCGAGGGCTTCCCTGCCCCCCACCCTCTTGGGCACGGAACAAGCGCTACATCTTCGATATATAATGCGACTGACTTTTATTATGGAATCTTATGCCAAGCTGATTACTGTCTGAGCCGATATTATTCCGGAACGTTGTGCCGAGCTGATTCTTAGATACAACATTCCTCCTGAACAATTTCTGTATGACACTCTACTGCCATGCATCATTGAATACTATCTCGAACTGTTCACTTTCCGCAACCGGCCTGTGTGCACAGCCGAGGAGCTGGCATATGGGCGGGGCGCTCTGCAGGAGGTGTGACAACTACTTAGGCTCTGGAAGGTGGCGTTGTTTTTCAAAAGTTCGCTGTCTGAGCGCAGCGAGTTCGGACTTTTGGAAAACGCTTTTAGCCACCTTTCAGAGTCTTAGTAGTTTCCACCGACGAAGCCTGTCCCGCCCATATGCCAGCTCCTCGGCGTCCGTCAAACCACGAAATCCCGCAACACCCAAAAAAAAGAGGCCGCACATGCAGCCTCTTACACACATAACTATAGAAACTATAAGTAACCCAACATCAGATCATCCAGAAATTATCCGTGCAGACAATCCTCCGATAAGTCTCAAACTTAAACCACTTATTATGAAACTCCGACTTATTATCAGTAGCCTCAAATTCCCTCAAAAACATCTGATAATCATCATTACTGCGGATCTCCAGGGCAAAACCTCTCTCATCCACAACAGGAAGCCCCATAAACACATACTCATCCAGCGGAATAATATCCTGCACCCTCTTATCACGAATAAGAACAGCCGCATTATCCTCCAGGGAAACAATATCAAAATAGCCCGGATACTCAAAGCTGTCACCCTCAACAGGCACCACATCCCCTACATGATAAGTCTTAACCTCTTTATCCGCCTTGGAAAGCAGCGCATTCTCAAGGTTAAAATAAAACTCCTCAAAAACATAACCACCAACCTTCACATCATCCTTCTGGAAATAAGGCTTCTCACCCTCAGTATCCACAGACTCCACAACACCACAAGCAGAAGTCATATGACTCACACGATCGATCAAGATCAGCTCACCAAGAGTCTTATTCTTCTTAAACTCATCCAGCACAACCTTATCAGAAAGTCCAATCTTGCACAAAGCAATCTCATTCTTCACAATCGTATCAGCAGGCAAATGCTCCCCGGTATTCACATCCGTCTTAAACTCGATACTTTTAACCACACCAGCAATCTTCTTCGTACCAACCTTCACAAGATACTCCTTGCCCACTTCAAGCCTGGAATCATCCATCCATAGAAGCGTAGCCTCAAAGCCCTTTGCAACAGGGATCTCATTATTATTGGTAAGAACACATCCACGGCTTACATCCACCTCTTTATCCAGCTGGATCGTAACAGCCTGGCCGGCAACAGCCTCTTCACGATCGTCACTGCCCACCAGGATCGTCTTAACAGCCGCTGTCTCGTTGCTTGGGAGCGTTGTGATGATATCGCCTACATGAACCCGGCCACTCTCGATCTGGCCCTGGAAACCGCGAAATTCATGGTTTGGACGAGAAACACGCTGAACAGGCAGATAAAATTCGCTGACATTCTCAGCCTCTGAAACATCCACAGTCTCAAGATGCTCCAGAAGAGCTTTCCCCGTATACCAGGGCATATTCGGAGACTTCTTCGTTACGTTATCACCCTCTGTAGCACTGACAGGAATGATCACAACATCCTGAAGCCCCAGAGTCTCAGAAAGCTCATTGATATCCTTTACGATCTCATTAAAACGGCTCTCACTGTAATCAACAAGATCCATTTTGTTCACAGCAAATACAAAATGATGGATACCCATCAGAGCGCAGATACGTGCATGACGCCTTGTCTGGACCAGAACCCCCTGCTTCGCATCCACAAGAATAATGGAAAGCTGAGCAAAGGAAGCTCCAACCGCCATGTTCCTTGTATACTCCTCATGTCCGGGAGTATCCGCAACGATAAAGCTTCTTTTATCGGTTGTAAAATAACGATACGCAACATCAATGGTGATTCCCTGCTCACGTTCTGCCATCAGGCCATCCAGAAGAAGAGAATAATCAATGGCACCACCTCTGGAACCTACCTTGCTGTCCAGAAGAAGGGCTTTTTCCTGGTCCGCATATAAAAGCTTGGAATCATAAAGAATATGACCGATCAGTGTAGATTTTCCATCATCTACACTTCCGCAAGTGATAAATTTCAGTAATCCGCTCATCCTAGAAGTACCCCTCTCTCTTTCTTTTTTCCATACTTGCAGCTCCGCCGTCGGAATCAATAACACGTGTGGTTCTCTCAGATTCCACAGAGCTTAAGGTCTCGTCAATGATCTCGTCCAGTGTCTCCGCGTCAGACTCGATACCACCTGTCAGAGGATAGCATCCGAGAGTACGGAAACGGACCTTTTTCATCTGCGGCTCCTCACCCGGGTTCAGACGCATTCTGTCGTCATCCACCATGATAATGTTGCCGTCTCTGTATACAACCGGACGCTCTTTTGCAAAATAAAGAGGAACGATCGGGATATTTTCTCTCTTAATATACTGCCAGATATCCGTCTCAGTCCAGTTGGAAATCGGGAAAACACGGATACTTTCGCCTTTATTGATCTCCGTATTATAAAGCTTCCACATCTCCGGACGCTGGTTCTTCGGATCCCAGGCCTGCTCTGCATTACGGAAGGAGAAGATACGCTCTTTTGCACGGCTTTTCTCCTCGTCACGACGACCGCCGCCAAAAGCAGCTGTGAAACCATATTTCTTAAGAGCCTGCTTCAGTGCTTGCGTTTTCATGATATCTGTGTATGCGGAGCCGCTGTCAAAAGGATTGATACCTTGCTTCACACCATCCTGATTAATGTACTCAAGCATTTCGATTCCCAAATCCTTTGCGGTTTTGTCACGAAACTCGATCATCTCTTTAAATTTCCATGTTGTATTTACGTGAAGAAACGGAAATGGCGGTTTCTCCGGATAAAAAGCCTTCATTGCAAGATGAAGCATTACAGAACTGTCTTTTCCTATAGAATAAAGCATTACCGGCTTCTCGCACTCTGCTGCAACTTCACGGATGATATAAATTGCCTCTGCTTCCAGCTCATCCAAATGTGATAATCCACTCATATCTGATCTCATCCTCCTGTTCCGGCCGCCAGAACCGGCAGCACTTATCTTCTGGTCTAATATTTATTCGAATTCCGTCGATCCACATCGATCACGGATGTAGAACCGTCCGTTTTTGTAATGATCCAATGAAGGATATCCCCTTCGCTTTTTACATTCATGATACTTCCGTTCCCGCCGATATCCGCACCAAGGAAAAAGTCGATGGCACCGGCTTTACATTCCTTTACACAGGAAACGCAACCCCAGCAGTTTTTCGGATATTTCATCACGGCTTTTTTGTCTTCCATGACGATCAGGGTTCCCGGACATACTTCACTGCATTTTCTGCAGCCAACACATTTTTTCTGATCAATTCGTATGCTCATATGTGTCCTCCTTTACAATGTCGCGAAAAATCATCCTGATCTCGCCGTTTTCCAGTTTCGAATTTACATATTTATAAAATTTCTCATCTGTTTCCGGATGATCCAGATTTTCGTTAAAAGAATGCCATCTGGTCTCTTTGCGGTTTTTCAGATGAGCGATCAGTGAACGGCACACAATGAGACGCTCACGAAGTTCGTATGCAAACATCAGCTCATGCATATCTGCTGCCGCTGTTTTTTCGGCAAGAGCCTGAAGCTGAAGGATTTTTTCATCTGCAAGAGCAAGCTGCTTCTCATTAAACTGATAATTAGAAGCAATTCCTCCCGCATATTCATCCATGACTTTCTGCATGGCTTCTTCCAGCTCTTCCACGGAAAATGCCGGTGCGTCTTCATTTCGGAACTTTTCGTACTGGGATAGGATCTCATCTTCCTGAACCTTGATCTCTGTCTCAGTCTGAACATCTGCTTCCTTCAGAGTTCCGGCCTTAAACTGTTTCACCATATCCAATGCTGCAAGCTTTCCTTCTGCAAGAGCTCCTGTTACATATTTCTGCGGACATCCACCTGCAACATCACCAGCTGCATAAAGGCCTTTCACCGTAGTCTCACGGCCTGTATTTACCCAGTAGCCGCTGGCTGTATGACCGCCTACGATATACGGCTCTGTTCCCTGGATCTCCACATCCTGCTCGCTGGGGCTCTTTCCGCTTTCGATCCATTTCAGAGTCTGGCTCGGTGCCATGTTGAAATAAGCCTTCAGAAGATCTTCATCCTGTTCCTTCGTGATCCCTGTAGTCTTCAGGTAACACGGGCCGTGGCCAAGCTGATTTTCCCGAACTGTTCCGTAAACTCTCTCGCTTGTGGTCAGTCCGTATTTTGTCTCATAGATCTCGCCAGCTGCATTGATCTGTTTTGCGCCGACACCCTGTGCGATGGTTCCCGTAGGAGCAATGGTATCCTTGCAGCGAAGTGCGATAAAACGCATCTCAAAGGACGTCATCTCCGCACCTGCCAGGATTCCCATTGCATATCCGGCACCTGTGTTAAACGGCGGATACCACATCTTATGTCTGGAAAATCCCGGATTGTTCGGCTTATAAAGCCCGGCCGCTCCGCCTGTTGCAGCAAGAACTGCCTTTGCCCGGATAATGTATGCGGTTTCTTCCATAATAGAGAAACCAACCGCTCCGTAAACCTGTCCGTCTTTTACAAGAAGGTCTGTGATATTTACATAATTCAGAACGTCTACGTTCTCAGCTTTATGAACTGCATCAGCAAGAAGTGGTTTAAAATTTTCACCGTTGATCTTGATGTTACGGTTTCCTCTGGCTACATAATCACCATTTTCATCCTTCAGGATCACAAGCCCAAGCTTTTCCATCTTTGCAGTAACTTCGTTGAAATTCTCCGCTGCTGTAAGAAGAAGGTCCTGCCTTACGATCCCGGCGGCATCCTTTGTTGCATAATCTACATAATCCTGCGGCTTGCGGCCTTTTACAATGTAGGCATTGATTGCATTAACACCTGCTGCCAGACAGCCGCTTCGTCTGATATTTGCTTTTTCTGCGATCAGTACCCTGCCGGCTTTCTGTTCTGAGAGAACCAGCGCCGCATAGCAGCCTGCGGTACCTCCGCCTATGATCAGCACATCTGTTGTAATTTCCTTTGTGTTTAATCTGTTTTTCATACTCATCACTCTGTTATCTGAAGCTCATGTACAGTTACATTTTTCTCTTTATCTACGCCAAAGGCCTTCAACACCGGATTTTCTGCATCCATAAGGGAGAGGATCAAATATTCGATGTTCGGGTCAAATGCAAGTCGTTTATCTTCTTCGGAAGGCCTTGACGGAGACTCCGGATGAGAATGAAAATTTCCGATCATCTGATATCCGTTCTGACGGATATCCTTGATCGCGCTCAGCTGTTCCTTCGGGTCCATGGAAAAGTGTTCGTTGCTTTCATCGATATTTGTCAGCAGATACACCTTCTCGATGGTTTTTACATCGTCCTCAATGGTCCCGCCCAGAAGGCCGCAGGACTCATTGGGAAGTCCTTTTCTGCAGTGGTCTAATATTTTCTCGTAATCTTCTTTTTTTAATTTCAGCATTTCGTGGCCTCCAATGGGTTTCTATACTTATTTACAGTATCTGCACCAGCAGACACCTTTTCGTTTCTGTGATCAGTGTTTATTAATGCTTCAGTTCACACACAGCCTGCTCATAATCGATCAGTTCTGTGATCGTCGGATCATCGCCGCATACCGGGCAATGATGATTCTTCGGAAGCTTCACGGTACGGAATGTCATCTTCAGCGCATCGTAGGTAAGAAGTCTTCCTGTAAGAAGATCACCCTGTCCGATGATGTACTTGATCGCTTCCATTGCCTGAAGGCTTCCGATCACTCCGCCCATGGCTCCGATCACGCCAGCCTGCTTACAGGTCGGTACGGCATCCTTTGGCGGCGGGCTCTGGAACGCACATCTGTAGCATGGGCCCTGTCCCGGAACGTAAGTCATCAGCTGTCCCTGGAAACGGATGATCCCTGCATGTGAAAACGGTTTCTCGGCCATTACACAGGCATCGTTGATCAGGAATTTTGCAGGAAAGTTGTCTGTTCCGTCAAGAATGAAATCGTAATCTTTGATCAGATCCATGATGTTGCTGGAATCTACAAAGGTATGATATGTATTTACAGTAACGTCCGGGTTGATTGCTTTCATGGTCTCAGCCGCAGACTCTACCTTCAGTTTGCCGACATCTGCAGTTGTGTGGATGACCTGTCGCTGAAGATTGGAAAGATCTACCTCATCTGCATCCGCGATCCCGATGGTTCCCACACCTGCTGCTGCAAGGTAAAGGGCTGCCGGTGCTCCAAGTCCGCCGGCTCCGATGATCAGAACCTTGGCATTCAGAAGCTTTTTCTGACCTTTTACTCCAACCTCCTTCAGGATGATGTGGCGGGAGTACCGCTCAAGCTGCTCATTTGTAAAAGCCATTATCTTGCGCCTCCTCCCATGTAGTACAGGAACTCAACAACGTCGCCGTCCTTTACCTCTGTTTCCGGAACGTCTGCCTTGCTGATGAATTCATCGTTGATAGTTACGGTTACATACTCAGGACTTTCAATATCCTCTTTCTCAATAAGCTCTGTAAGCTTCAGTCCGTCTTCGTACTCTTTTTTATTTCCTGCAACTGTGATTGTCATTTCTCTGTTCTCCTATTCTTCAACTTTTCTTACGATCAGTGTATAAGTTCCGTCTTCGTTGTCCTCGAGCTTCAGGATCTGATGTCCTTCTTCCTTCACGCTTCTTGGCACATTCTGTACCGGCTCGCCATCGTTCATTTTGATCGCCAGGATCTGTCCGTCATCCAGCTCCTCAAGTGCTACCTTTGCTTTTACAAAGGTTACCGGGCAGACCACATCGGTAATATCTACGGTATCATCAATCTTAATATCAGCCATTGTATGCTCCTTTCAAAACTTCCTGAAGTTTTTCAGCGCCTACCCGGTCGATGGTAAATTTAAAACGCTCTCCCGGATTTGCATGATCATCAAAGAACTGGATCGCTGCATCGGTCACTCTGAAAAGCTGCTCCTCCGAGGTGATCAGCGGAAGGAATTCCTGTCCCTTGCTGATATGATTTCCAAACGTTCCGCCAAAGGAAACGATATATGCTTCGTTTACATCCCATGCATCCACCGGACAGGATTTTGCACATCTGCCGCAGTAGTTACATTTCTCTGTATCGATCACCAGCTTGTCATCCTCAAAGGAGATGGCGTTTTCTCTGCAGGCCTTTTCACAGACACCACAGTGGATACATGCATCCTCTTTCCAGCTGACCTCAGCCGCTCCCTTGATCCCTACATCATTCTCCTCTGCCTTCAGACAGTTGTTCTGGCATCCGGTAACACCGAATTTGAATTTATGAGGAAGCTCTCTTCCGAAATATCTTTCATTTAATTTCACTGCAATGTCATAGCTGTTGATATTTCCGCTTGGACAGACAGCGTTGCCCTGGCAGGCTGTAACAGTACGGACTCTCGGTCCGCAGACACCAGGCTTGCATCCGCCTTTTGCAAGATCATCCTTTACATCATCAATATCATCTAATTTAATGAACGGGATCTCAACTCCCTGTCTGGAAGTAAGATGTACATATCCGTCACCGTATTTCTCAGCTACCTCTGCGATCTTCTTAAGGTTTTCTGCGGTAAGTGTACCGCCTACACAGGCAAGACGAAGAGAAAAATTATTTTTCTGCTTCTGTCTCATGAAACCACCTTTTTTTAATGTAGCGTAATCTACTTTTGCCATAACGAACTCTCCATTTCTCTGCTGGTGCAGCTCTTAGATTTTATCGGTTATTTTCTATTGCTTGTTTGAAATCTTCTTTTAAATCTTCAATATCTTCAATTCCCACACTGATACGGATCAGATCCTCGAATACTCCGGACTGCAGCTTCTCTTCGTCGGAGATATGTGCCGCGATGGTGGATTCCGGATGGATCACCAGTGTCTTCGTATCTCCGATATTGGAGATGATCAGCGGGATCTTCAATGAATTAATAATGGAAAAAGCCTTCTCCTTGCTTCCGGTTCTTACGGTTACGATAGCTCCGTAGCCATTCCTGAACTGCTTTTCCGCAATTTCGTGATAAGGGCTTTCTTCCAGTCCCGGATAATTTACTTCAATGTCATCACCCAGGCCCTGTAAAAATCTCGCAAGCTCCAGTGCATTGTCACACTGTCTCTGCATTCGAAGTCCCAGGGTTTCCAGTCCCAGGTTATTAAGGAAAGCATTCTGCGGAGCAAGACACGCGCCAGTGTTCCGGAAAAGTCCGTTTCTAAGCTTGGCGATGTATGCAAATGGTCCGAATTTCCGGTATGGAGCAAGTCCCGGATATCGGTCAGGGTCCCATTTCAGACCCTTACCACAGACAAGAATACCGCTGATGGCATCGCTGCTTCCATTGATATATTTGGAAGAGGAATGAACCACAATGTCAGCTCCAAGCTTCAGTGGCTGGATCAAATACGGGGTTGCCACCGTGTTGTCTACGATCAGCGGTACGTCATGCTTATGTGCCACTTCCGCAACTGCCTGGATATCGGTAACATCCAGCTTAGGGTTGCCAATGGTCTCCGCAAAAACAAGTCGCGTCTTCTCTGTGATCTCTGCCTCAAAAGCTTCCGGCTTATTCTCTTTCACATATTTTACGGAAATCCCGAAAGGCTTCAGATCATCGAACAGTTCCACAGTTCCGCCGTACAGTCCGCAGGCTGCCACGATCTCATCTCCCGCCTGAAGAATGTTCAGAAACGCATTGGTCAGCGCTGCCATTCCGGATGCACAGGCCACACTGCCGATCCCATCCTCCAGCATGGTCACTCTCTTCTCAAAGGACTCTACCGTAGGATTGTTGATCCTTGTATAGGAGAAGCCCATTTTTTTATTGTCAAAAATTTTCTCCAGGTCTTCCGCGCTGTCATGTCGGAATGCGCTGCTCTGATAGATTGGAACCTGTGTTGCACCCTGTGGATATTTCTCGTTGGTGCCGTGGAGCAGCCCTGTATTAAAGCCGTATTCGTTCATAGCCTCTTCCCTTTCTTTTGTTGACACTTATATTAACCTACTATTCATAGTATGTCAATAGGAAAACGGGATTAAATGTATTTTTTTGTGTACACAACTATACGACAGCATGATACAATTATAACAGTTACGATAATTACAGCACCAAAAGAAAGATGCCCGCAGGCATACAAACCTACATTAAGAATAGGAGGTGATTCCTATCAATATAAACCCGAAGCTCCGGAATATTTTTCACTCTTTATTCAGTCCCACCCTTGATTTCCGCGTCCGGCTGTTCAACATCCTCGCCTTGGGAGGTACTGTGATCAGCCTGATCATGGCCTTTCTCAGTCTCGGGACCGGTTCCTGGGGAAATGTACTGATCAATTTTGCGCTGGTTGCAATCTCCGGAGGGCTTTTTCTTTATTCCTATTACAGTGGAAAATATCAGCGCTGCTACCTGATCACCATTGTCGTGATCTTTCTGCTCGTTTTTCCGGTGATGTTTTTTACCAGCGGCGGTTATCGTGGCGGCATGCCGGCATTCTTTGTGTTTGCTATTATTTTTACCGTGCTGATGCTGGAAAAAAGACGCGCTCTGATCGTTTCCCTGCTGGAGATCCTCCTTTATATGGGACTGTGTCTGGTTGCATACCATTTCCCGGACACTGTAACTCCTTTTGCCACGGAAGCAGACCGGCTGGCAGATATCCTTCTGGCGTTTGTCTCTGTAAGTATTGTCTGCGGCAGTGTTCTCTATTTTCATCTGAAGGAATATAACCAGCAGCAGCTCCTTCTGGAGGAACAGAATCTGCGACTGCGCTCCCTTGATAATGCCAAGTCCACCTTCCTGACCACCGTTGCCCATGAGATTAAAAATCCTCTGAGTTCCATTTCCCTCCACGCGCGGGACACCTCCGAGCTCCTTGAGGAAGAGCCTCTGGATTTCTCTCTTATGCAGGAAAATCTCCGCACCATTGAACAGTCGGTAATGCGGATCGACCGGATCGTGCTGGATCTGATGGATACGGTTTCCATTGAGCAGGGGCGGCTTGCCCTTTCCCTTGTCTCATCAGATCTGTCCGGTCTTTTGTATTCTGTAAAAAAAGACTACTGCAGTCATCCAAGCTCAAAGAACAATCAGCTGGTCCTTACGACACAATCCGGACTCCCGGAAATCTCTGCTGATCCGGAACGGCTGATCCAGGTTGTCACCAATCTGATCTCCAATGCAGAGCGTCACACCCAAAACGGAACCATCACCATTTCTCTTACCGGCGAACCGGGCTGGCAGACCATCTGCGTCTCCGACACCGGAACCGGCATGTCAGAAGAAATGCGAAAAAACGCACTCAAGGGTTATGTTTCCGCTGATAAGGATTACTGGCGGCACGGCATAGGCCTCTATGTCTGTCATCAGATCATCACTGCCCATGGCGGCAAAATATGGCTGAAAAGTAAAGAAGGCGAGGGAACTCAGGTGTTCTTCTCACTTCCGGAGGAGGAATCATAAATGAATGAAAAGAAATCACTTATCCTTATAGTCGAGGATGAAGAACAGGTGCTGAATACCAACTGCCGGATGCTGCGGCGCCGTGGCTACGATGTCCGCACTGCACAGACAGCCGCCGAAGCCTGTCATCAGCTTGAAGAACAGCTGCCGGATCTTCTTATCCTGGACATTATGCTTCCGGACGGAAACGGTCTGGATATCTGCCGCCGCTTCCGCGAAAAAACCATGAATCCGGTTCTTTTTCTCACCGGAAAAAGTGATATCCGGGATCGGGTAGAAGGACTTCAGCAGGGAGGCGACTATTATCTCACCAAACCTTATAATTTCGATGAATTTCTGGCCGTGATCCAGATGCTTCTGGAACGCCAGAAACGAATGGAAGAAAAAATAAAAGAAAAATTTCAGTCCTCCCGTCAGATCACCATCGGCAGCCTGCGGCTGGATCTTTCGGACGGCCATGCATATCTCAATAATGCCGACACAGGCCTTACCCGGACCGAATTCTCTCTGCTGCGTCTCCTTGCAGAAAACCAGGAGAAGATTTTTTCTGCAAAGGAGCTCTACGAAGCGGTATGGGGCAGCTGTGCAGGAACAGATACCAGCACGGTACGGCGGCATATCTTTAACCTCCGGACCAAGATCGGTGCCGAAGATACCGATGAGTATGACATTGTCTCGGTTTATGGGAAGGGATATCTTTTTACCTGCCGGTAAGCCGGCCTTTTCACGATCGGATAGCATATTTCCAGACCTGTACGCAGCTTTCCGTAAATGTCTCTTTTTCTTCACATTTCCGGATATCGGGATCTGTCTGTTACAATGTACTTAACAGACAGATCTTTTTTATTTGTAAAAATTTATGATCAAAGAATAGTAAGCAGCTAACTGCTGCGCAATTTATCAGGAGGTGCCTATGCATAAAAAAATCTTAGTTCTTTTAACAGGCGCGATCGCTCTTTCCATATCTGCAATCCCGGTCCTCGCTTCTGACCCTCCAACCGATGACGGTCAGCACATCTGGCAGGATGAAAACGGAGATTACTGGTACCGCAATGGTTCCGAGGATGAATATATCGGGGAAGGTAATTATGCCCCTGACCCGGATTCCGGTGAACTGATGGAAGGCAACGATGCCGGCTGGACCGAACAGGACGGTTATTTTGAGCCTCATTATTATTATGAGGACGGCAGTGTGTGGCTGGAAGATGCCACCGGAACCACATATATTGGCTCCAGAGATAAATATTATATTGATGACTACGGCAATCTTCAGGAATATTCCGATTCTGAAACTGATTCCTCCTCCGGAGATTCTTCAGAAGAATCCTCCGATACCAGTGGAAACTCCTCCTCGCAGGATTCCGATTCTTCATACCCAAATTCCTCTTCCGATACAAACACGGAAGATTCCTCTGAATCGGAAAAGCGCGGCGAGCTTCATATGCGGGTTGGATTCCCTGCCGATGATACGATCAGAGAATCCATGCCCGAAAAAGAAGGTTATTTCGAGCAGCGTTCCGTAAATGGCGGAAAAAGCACTGCCTTTGTTTTAAAAGTACCGAATTCCTCTCTGGAGGATTCTTCCCTGAAGGGTTTTCTGGCAGAATACTATCCGGTAAAGGGTGAGATCATCACCAAAAAGGATCTTACCTTTGAATCTTATCCTGCCACGAAATATCAATACTTAACCGAAGTCAACGAAGAAGAAAAAAATGTAGATGCTCTTGTATGCCAGACTGACGATTATACATTCGGACTTTTTGTCCTGACTCCGTCAGACACCTATGATAAGGCCGCCGAAAAGGAAGCCACAGAGCTGATCAAATCCATAGATTTCGTTTACGCAGAGCGTGTGGATATGGCCATGACGGATTACTTCCAGGTCCTCACTCCGGAGCGCTGGAAATATCTCTGCCGTTATGAAACAACCGAAACCGAAAATGGTGGATATAAACTGACTTATTACAATGAGGATGTTCCTGTACTGACTCTGGAAGCCAGATATTACGATGGCGAAGACCAGCCTCTGGACAGTGTATGGCAGGGCTATCTCGGCCGTATCGAAACCGTCGACGGCAAAAAATACGATCTTCTGTCCACCATCAGCCAGTACTCCAAGGACGCCTCTGATGAATGGAAGGAAATGTATGACACTTATCTGGATGTCATAAACGGGATCCGTATAATGGACGGCTGTTCCCTGACCGAAGGAAGCCATGCCTGATCCCTTGTGATTCACATTGTCCCCTCTGCCGTTATTTTGCAGACCGGAAGATCCATAGCTGCATGAGATGTTGACAGTGCTATATATCAGATATAGATTTTCCAGTCGCAAAAGGCACATCATATTTACATAAAAGAAGCTGCAAACTCTGTTTTTTCACTGTTCTGCAGCTTCTTTGTGTTATTCCGTCCGACTATATCTTCTGCTGTCTATCCTTCGTAAATCTGATCAAAAATCCCTCCATCTGAGAAATGTGTTTCCTGTGCCTTTTTCCATCCGCCGAAATCATCAATGGTGACAAGATTGATGTCCAGATTAAACACATCGGAGTATTCCTTCAGAATATCCTGGTTTGACGGACGGTAATAATTATCACCGGCGATCCTCTGTGCTTCATCGGAATAGAGATAATTCAGATATTCCTCTGCCACATCTCTGGTGCCTCTTTTGTCTACGACTTTATCGACTACTGCTACAGATGGCTGTGCAAGGATGCTGATGCTTGGTGTTACGATCTCGTAGTCGTCCGGATAATCCTTTACGGAAAGATAGGCTTCATTTTCCCAGGCGATCAGTACATCACCCTGTCCGTTTTCCACGAAAGAGGTCGTTGCGCCTCTGGCTCCGGTGTCCAGGACAAGTACGTTTTTGTAAAGATCTCCGATGAATTCTTTAATTTTGTCCTCGTCTCCGTTATATTTATCTTTTGCATAGGCCCAGGCTGCCAGATAGTTCCATCTTGCTCCGCCGGAGGTTTTCGGGTTTGGTGTGATCACACCTACGTCTTTCTTTACCAGATCGTCCCAGTCTTTGATGTTCTTCGGATTTCCTTTTCTCACAAGAAATACAATAGTCGAAGTGTAGGGAGCGCTGTCCTCCGGAAATTCATCCACCCATCCGTCATCGATGAGTCCTGCATCCTGGATCGCATCCACATCATACTCCAGTGCCAGTGTTACCACATCTGCTTCCAGTCCGTTGGCAACCTCAAGTGCCTGTTTTCCTGAGCCTCCGTGGGATTGTGTGATGTCCACATCCTGCCCTGTCTTTTCTTTCCAATGCTTCTGAAAGATCTTA
Source organism: Blautia sp. BCRC 81119 (assembly GCF_003184505.1). Taxonomy (NCBI): domain Bacteria; kingdom Bacillati; phylum Bacillota; class Clostridia; order Lachnospirales; family Lachnospiraceae; genus Blautia; species Blautia sp. BCRC 81119. Next base: position 14,846 of record NZ_QJHD01000041.1, read on the forward strand.
TTATACTGTTCATAGAGCTCTCTGGTGGGGTCATAGGATACGTTTGTAATGCTGACACTGTCCGCCGCATAAGCGGTTGCTCCTGTAAGACTTCCGATGGTTACTGCTGCCAAAAGGGCTGCTGTTGCTGATTTCCATTTTCTTTTCATAATACTTTTCCTCCTGTTTTTCTGCCTTTATTTTTGTTGTTGGCTTATTATAAACACGAGTAAGTCTTTATGAAAACTATAGAATCGGAAACCGTTTTCATGCTATCCAAAATTCCTGGTATTCCTACCTTAAAAAACAGCAGAAAAATCCCGGAAATCGGTAAATAAACATATGATTCCGTATAAAAATTTCCATTTCAGAATATTTACAGAAAACGTAATCAGCCTTGTATTTACAGTATTTCTGGTGATTTTTTATTTGATATTCAATTCTTCCAGCAGCTTTTTCATATAATTTTCATCTTTCATAGCCTTATCAAGGTCTTCTGTACGGTTCTCTTCCAGAAGTTTTTTTGACAAAAGCAGTCCCTGCTCCATTCCTTTTTTCATTCCTTTTTCCATTCCCTCATCCAACAACATCTGTCCAAGTCTTGTCATAGATATAACCTCCTTAATCTCATCCAGATCTTTACTATCCAAAAACTTATCTGCCAGAGTATATAACATTGCCATTGTTTTTTCTGCTGTTAGGCCACGTTTCTTTTTGGATAGTATAACTGCTTCTTTGATTTTTTCCTTAATCTTCATATTCCCAGACATTAATGGTGTCAACGATAGGCTTGCATAATCTTCTTCCGTAAGCTCTGTTCCGTCTTCTTGTTTTTGTCGTATTTTTTCAAAAACCTCATCTGCATTTCTATCCTTGAGATATATCGGTTGTATCCGATATGTAAACAGTCCCATATTCAATTCTGTCTTAACCGATTTGATTCCACCTGAATAAATCACATAGGTTATAACATTTTTTCCTGTTTTATGTGAATATACCGCATCATAGGCAAGAAATCTGCGCAAATCATTTTCTCCCTTGTCGGTTGTCTGGAATTCTATATGAATATAAAATCCTTCTTTAGTCAGAAATGTAAAATCCATATATAAAGAATGAATAGTAAGTTCTATCAGCTCTGTAGGACCAAGATTCACAAATTCATAGTCAATTCCAAGACTTTTCAGGATCGTATCACGGAAATAATCAAATCCCATTTTCATAATAGCATCTTCATGTTTTGTATTTGCCATGTGGCACCTCTTTTTTAGTTCAGTATCGTTATCGGCTGTGCCTTGAAAATGCTTTTGTAATTTTACTCTGACTCTTTATCTTATGTGAATTTTATTATTCTTAATCGTCCTCCTTGTTATATTTATTTTATCAGACCCGGACTAAAAAATCATCATTACTCTTCCGACAAATTCTTCCTTTATTTTCTATCCGTTTTTATTTTATGGTTATCCACACCCACCCCGGAGAAACATTCTCCGGGGTGGGTGGTTTTCCACATATTCCACAGAAGTTATCCTCTTCTGTCGTGTTTTCACAGATAAATATAGTCGTTCATGACTGGCTGCAGTCCGTGGTCTTTCAGGGCGTTGAAGACTTCGTCCACAGACCTTCCGTCGGAAATCTCAAACTGATCATCACCTTTATCCTCAATATCATCCACATGGCTTCCGATTCCGGTGCTGACACCTGCAGAGATCTTGGTTGCTGCGATATTCACCAGATTGTCACGGACACGCTCACACTCTCTGGTGGATACAGTAATACTTGCAAACGGCATAAACAGACGATATGCACAAACTACCTGCAAAAGCTGCGGTTCGTGTACATCCTTCGGGTTGATCCTGTCGTTGTTGATGATCGGACGAAGTCTCGGGCAGGAAAAAGCGATCTCTGCGTGTGGATATTTTCTCTGCAGAAGATATGCATGATATCCCGTTGCAAAAGCATCCTTGCGGAAATCATCCAGTCCCAGAAGTGCCGCAAAACCAACACCTCGCATGCCGCCTTTTAACGCACGCTCCTGTGTATTTAACCTGTATGGAAAAATCCTCTTGTGGCCTGCCAGATGCAGAGTTTCGTATTTATCAGAATTATAAGTCTCCTGGAAAACTGTCACATAATCTGCGCCGCATTTGTGAAGATATGCGTACTCATCAGAATTCATCGGATACACCTCAAGACCGACTACCTTGAAATATTTCCGGGCGATCTCACAAGCCTTTCCGATATATTCCACATTAGATTTCGTTTTGCTCTCTCCGGTAAGAATCAAGATCTCCTGGAGTCCGGTTTCTGCAATGGCTGCCATCTCTTTCTCGATCTCATCTGCATTCAGCTGTGCGCGGCGGATCTTGTTGTGGCAATTAAATCCACAGTAAATACAGTAGTTCTCACAGTAGTTTGCAATGTAGATCGGTGTAAACATGCAGATACTGTTTCCAAAATGTTTCCTTGTTTCGATCCGTGCAGCCTGTGCGATTTCTTCCAGAAGAGGCAGCGCTGCCGGTGAAAGCAGTGCTTTAAAATCCTCCGGTGTACGGTTGTCATGAACAAGCGCTCTCCGTACATCCGCTTCTGTGTACTTATCATAATCATATGCGTTCATTGCGGAAATAACCTGATCCATTACATCAGATTCTTCCAGCTGTTCCATATCCGGAAGGTACTTCATGTGATCGATACGGTTCTTTTTCATATCTTCCAGAATTTCTTCATTTACAATACTTTCATTAAAATGGCCGTCCTGCTGACTGGCCTGTACTGTTTCTGCCATTGTTGTTGTGTCGCTCCTCTCGTACTTTTATTATTTTCAAATTTGTAATATTTCAGTATCTGTTTTTAGCCATTCGTTTTCTTTTCTGCTCTGGTTGATCTGCATCAAGTGAATATTCGCAATCCGCTTTCGCTACACAGATTTCCCCTTAATAACCGTATATTTCCGAGTCTTTCAATATACTGTCATTATTTTACTCATGCAAAAATCCGGTCAGCGGTGAGGATGCACTTGCACCTCTCTCCAGAGTTCTTCCCATACCGGAAAGATATGCACTTCTTCCTGCCTCAATAGCTTTCTTAAAGGCTTCCGCCATAACACGGACGTCTCCTGCAGTTGCAATGGCTGTATTTGCCATAACTGCTGCAGCACCCATTTCCATAGCCTCACATGCCTGTGACGGGCGGCCGATTCCTGCGTCCACGATGATCGGAAGGTCGATCTCGTCGATAAGGATCTGGATGAATTCTTTTGTACAGATTCCTTTGTTGGAACCGATTGGAGAGCCAAGTGGCATTACACAGGCAGCTCCTGCATTCACCAGATCTCTGGCTGCATTCAGATCCGGATACATGTATGGCATAACTACAAAGCCCTCTTTTGCAAGGATCTCTGTTGCCTTGATGGTCTCGTAATTATCCGGAAGAAGATATTTGGAGTCATGGATAACTTCGATCTTTACAAAATCTCCGCATCCAAGCTCGCGGGAAAGTCTTGCGATACGAACTGCCTCTTCTGCATTTCTGGCGCCGGACGTATTCGGAAGAAGCGTAACATTCTTCGGAATATAGTCCAGAATGTTCGCAAGTCCACCCTCATTTGCACGGCGCAGGGCAAGTGTTACGATCTGAGTTCCTGCTTTTTCAATACATGCTTTTACAAGCTCCAGGGAAAATTTTCCGGAACCAAGGATAAAACGGGAAGTAAACTCATGGCCTCCCAGGATCAGTTTGTCTTCATTTGTGTTTGCTGTTGTCATTTTTTATGTCCACCTTTCTTTATGTCTGTTTGCAGAAAATATTTCCACCGATTTATAACCAGCGCCTTCTTCTGCCAGATCATTCTTCATCTGCATTTTTTCAGTAACTTATCTGTCAGTTACTGCCGTGGTATATCTACCTAATTTTATCTCTATAGCGACATCAGCAGCTTCCGCCGCCCATAAACTGCAGAATCTCCACAACATCGCCATCTTTCAGTACTGTTGTATCGTAAGTATCTCTCTTAATGATTTCTTCATTCAGCTCTACTACAACCTGCACCGGAACATAGTTACATGCTTCTAGATATTCTGTTACTGTCACCGGCTTTTCCAATGTTCTGCTTTCACCATTTACTGTGATCATGATCTCTCCTTTCCGGAAACTTCAAAAGCTATTCGTCAATAAAAAAAGAGTTCACAAAGAAATACACCCGCGGTGGTGCACCCCTTCATGAACTCAGTTCACTCTCAAATTTCCCAATATTCAATTGTCGATACCGGGGTTAAAAGCGTTCGCTCTTGATCCCTTCCCTGTAAATCCTGATCTTACGTATTCAATCGGATAAAAACATCCGCATCCAATAAAAAAGGAGATACACCAAAGTATCTCCCGTAAATTCATCTTATACGTTCCTACGTTGGCATTATCCAAATCAGGTATAAGGGTCGAAGTTGAAGACTTCCTCTCAGCCTGCCATCACAAGCTCCCCTGTTATTTACATGGTTTAGTATAATTCCGATTCTGCTTCATGTCAAGAACAATAAATTTTGGTTTTATTTGCCGGTTTTATTTGCAGAGTGAACAGTAACTTTTATTTATAAGCAGTGAATCCCAGATCTTTCATTGTCAGATTTAAATTCTTTTTCAGATAATCATTTGCTACTTTCATTGTCGCTTTCATCATAATATTGGAAGAATCCTGCAGATCTGTCATCGCTTTTTTTCCGTTTGTATACAAGAAAGTCAGATTCTGACCTTTATAAGCAGATGCTTTTGTAGAAGAAGTCACCAGCAGAAAGACTTCATTTGTAGACAGGGCGGACTTCACATTGACCGTATCAGATTTCACACAGTTTCCGATAATATCCAGTCCGACAAGGATTCCATCTGAAGGCATAGAGAGCATCATCCCAATATCTATCTTATCTTCTTTCTTCAGATAACCGATCATCAGAGTACTTTCTTTATCTACTTTGACATTTATAAACTGATTTCCGTCTTCAGTATATTTACCTTTCTGACTGATGTATTTTTTCAATTTGCTATAATTCTGCGTCAATCTGGTATTAGCCGAGGTCGGATTCTTTACAGTAACCTTGCAGGTGAATTTTCTGCCGCCAAGAGTCGCTGTGATAACCGCTGTTCCTGTTTTTACCGCGGTGATCTTTCCGGCAGAAGTTATCTTGACAACATTTGTGTTGCTGCTCTTCCATGACGGTTTCAGACTGGTGCCTTTGATCTTCAGTGTATAAGTTTTTTTCGGTGCCAGTGTCAGGCTGGTCTTATTCAGGGTGAGATAATTCAGACCTGCGATCGCTGTCAGACCTTTTTCATTATATCTACTCCAGATCGTATTTTTTCCGGATTTCCGGTAAGCTCTCACTGTGTAAGTATAGCTTACTCCAGTACTTACTTTTGTATCGGTAAACGTAACATTTTTGCTTCCTGTAATGTTTTTTACTGTTTTCCATCCGCTGTTTCCGGTCTTGCGGTATACCCGGTATCCGGCAACTCCTTTTACCTGTTTCCAGCTGAAAATAATCTTATTCCTGCCGGAGATCTTAATAGAAGACATAGTCGGCGTTGCTACGTCTATCGCCGCCTGTACTTCTGTCGCACTGATCAACTCCGGAACCGCAGCTGGTGCCGCCGTTGCAAGCATAAAACCTGTCAAAATGCCACATAAAGCTTTTTTCCAATTTCTTCTCATACGCTTTTTTCCTTTCTGCTTTGTGGTATATCTGGATTCCCTAACAAATATAGTATACATTATAAAAATTATTCCTGCTATGATATTTTTCGCCGAATCAGGGCTTTTGGTGAAATTCGGCAGTTTCTACAATGGCTTGACACTCCCCTCAACTAAAGCAGGGGGATTCTTGCTTCTCCCACTACTGCATTGGCAAACACCTTACGGTACTGCAATGTCTTACACAGTGTCCACAAGCTATATTTATACTGTTCCCGTATGCCCTACGGTA
>NZ_QJHD01000042.1:0-19622 GCF_003184505.1 Blautia sp. BCRC 81119
GAACAGTATAAATATAGCTTGTGGACACTGTGTAAGACATTGCAGTACCGTAAGGTGTTTGCCAATGCAGTAGTGGGAGAAGCAAGAATCCCCCTGCTTTAGCTGTGGGGAGTGTCAAAAAACATTGCTTTACAAGAAGAATAAAAAAGCATATAATTCTTTTATAATATATTTAATAAAAGAGGGTAAGAAAACGGAAAATAAAGATAAAAAAAATATAACAAGAAAAAGAATAATTAATTATGTGCTGAACAATCATGTTACATCCAAGGCGGGAATCGCAAAAGATTTAAATTTGAGTATGCCGACTGTGTTAGCAAATGTAAATGACTTGTTAGAAAAAATGGTGTTGGAAGAAACTGGGGAATATGCTTCGACCGGTGGAAGAAAGGCAAAAAGTATAGGGATTAATAAGTCATACTGTCATGCAATGGGAATTTTGATTACAGCGAATCATATAGAAATGGTATTAGTAAATCTTGGAGATGAGATTATAAAAAAAGATCGCATCCGTTTAAAATTTACGGCAGAATTATCCTATTGTACAGAAGTGGCACAAAAGGTCAAAACTTTTCTTGAAGGCGAATTAGCGAAGGATACGCTACTTGGGATTGGAGTGGCGATTCCGGGAATTATTGATCAGAAAGAACGGATCGTTTTAAAATCCCATGCTTTAGGTATAGAGAATTATAGTCTGCGCTTTTTAGAGCAGGCTTTGGAAATTCCAGTATATTTTGAAAACGATGCTAATGCTGCAATGCTTGCAGAAAAAAAGCAAAAGTATCCAAATGCGATATATCTGTCTTTGAACCACACCTTAGGAGGCGCATTCTGCATAGATGGAAAGCTGTTTCGAGGGCAGAACCAGAAAGCAGGTGAGTTTGGTCACATGATACTCGTTCCCGGTGGAAGAAAGTGTTATTGTGGTAAAGCAGGATGTGCAGATGCATATTGTGCTGCAAGTGTACTGACACAAGATAACAAGCAGTCACTGGATGTATTTATGGAAAAAATTGAAAGTGGTGATGAAAAAATTTTACAGACATGGAATGAGTATCTGGATCATCTTGCTGTTTTGATATCAAATCTGCGGATGGCATATGATATGGATATCATACTAGGAGGTGATGTGGGAGGTGTATTGTCAGATTATATGATACCACTGGGAGAAAAAGTGATGGCATATAATGGCTTTGAGCATGATGTTTCATACTTGAAAAATTGTTCGTATAAGAAAGAAGCGTCGGCTGTTGGAGCTGCGAAATACTTTTTTACAAAACATATGGCAGAATTGTAAATTTTTTGAACGCAGATAAGCAGTCCACCGCATCTGGTGCGCAGGGCATCAAGCGTTGGGTAAGGGGATGTTCACTCTGTTGGAGTTAAAAGCTCCCACTGACAGGTTGCAAAGCGAATGCGGATGTCCGATTTATATGTGTGAAAAACAAGAAGTTGTGTAAAATTAGAAAAATATATTATAGTAAAAACGGAAAGAAAACAGTAACTATGGTTTTCTTTCCGTTTTTTTTCATGTTAATTATGAAAAATATACAAAAAATATATTTTGAAATTATGAAATATATAAAAATATGAAAAAACATATTGACAAATTGTGTTTACATGGTAATAATATAATTACTTTGATAAAACATTTTATAAAACATAAAATAAAATAACATATAAAGGAGAAAACAGTTATGTTACAGCAGGTAATGACAAATCCAGGAGAAATTATTTTCAGAGAGGTTCCGGTTCCGGAGGTAAAGGAAAATCAGGTGTTGGTAAAGATTATGAATATTGGTATTTGTGGATCAGATATTCATGTTTATCATGGAAAACATCCGTTTACAAAATATCCGGTAACACAGGGACATGAGGTTTCCGGTGAGATTACAGAACTTGGAAAAAATGTCACAGAGTTTCATATGGGACAGAAGGTGACGATAGAGCCTCAGGTATATTGTGGACATTGCTATCCATGTCGTCATGGAAAGTATAATCTCTGTGAGGAATTAAAAGTAATGGGATTTCAGACGACAGGAACAGCATCTGAGTATTTTGCAGTGGATGCATCGAAAGTAACACCTATTCCAGAAGATATGTCCTATGAAGAAGGAGCTATGATCGAACCTCTTGCTGTGGCAGTTCATGGTGTAAAACAGATGGGCGATGTGGCTGGCATGAATATTGCAGTCCTTGGAGCAGGACCGATTGGAAATCTCGTGGCACAGGCAGCAAAAGGAATGGGGGCAGCGAAAGTGATGATCACAGATATCAGTGATCTTAGACTGGCAAAGGCAAAAGAATGTGGAATTGATGTGTGTGTGAATACCCAAAATAAAGACTTCGGTGAGGCAATGATCGAAGCATTTGGACCGGATAAGGCAGATGTGATCTACGACTGTGCCGGAAACAATATCACAATGGGACAGGCAATTAAATATGCAAGAAAAGGAAGCACGATCGTACTGGTGGCTGTTTTTGCAGGAATGGCAGAAGTAGATCTTGCAGTGGCAAATGACCACGAACTTGACATTAAGAGCACGATGATGTACCGCCATGATGATTACATAGATGGAATCAGACTGGTAAATGAGGGTAAAGTTCATTTGAAACCGCTCATCTCAAAGACATTTGCTTTTAAAGATTATCTGAAGGCATACCAGTATATTGATGATAACCGCGAGACAACGATGAAAGTAATTATCAACGTCAGTGAAAAGTGAGGAGTTCGTATGGAAAATAAATATGGAATTGTCGGAGTTGCCCATGTCGGGCTTCCGACAAACGATTTGCAGAAAACAGTTGAGTTTTATAAGAGTCTTGGATTTGAAGTAATTATGCAGTCTTATAATGAAAAAGCAGGGGAAAAAGTGGCATTTTTGCAGATAAAAAATTACTGTATAGAGACTTTTGAAAATGGGCAGGCGGCAATGTCAGACGGTGCATACCAACATGTTGCACTTGATGTGGAAGACATTGAAAGTATGTATCAGAAAATTTGCAATGAAAAATACACAATTATTACAGACGGAATCGAAGAACTGCCATTTTGGGAAAATGGTGTGAAGTTTTTTATGATCAAGGGACCAAATGAGGAAAGAATAGAGTTCTGTCAGAAACTCTGATAAAAATAGGAGGGACATATGGGAAGCGAAAACAAAAATGGAAAAGTACCGCTGATCAGTAAGATTGCATATGGGTTTGGTGATGTCGGATGTAATTTCAGCTGGATGTTCGTCAGTAATTTTCTGATGATATTTTATACAGACGTGTTCGGAATCAGTATGGCGGCTGTGTCAGCACTTATGCTTTTTTCGAGATTCTGGGATGCGATCAATGATCCAATCGTCGGGGGACTTACGGATAAAACAAAATCGAGATGGGGACGGTACCGTCCATGGCTGTTAGTAGCGGCACCAATTACAGCGATTCTTCTTGTTATGACATTCTGGGCAAGACCCGACTGGCCGCAGAATGGAAAGATCATTTATATGGTAATTACATATTGTCTGCTGGTTTTGGGGTATACCTGTGTGAATATTCCATATGGAACCTTGTGTGGTGCTATGACACAGGATATTGATGAACGTGCAAAAATAAATACATCCCGTTCGGTTGCAGCGATGATTGCAATTGGTGTGTTAAATATTATCACAGTTCCACTGCTCAGCAAATTCGGCAGTCACAGTGCAAAGACAGGATATCTGACGGTGGCGGTCATATATGGATGTATTTTTACAGCCTGTCATTTCTTCTGCTTTGCGAAGACGAAAGAGGCAGTGATTACTCCGGAAAAAGAAAAAATTTCTGTAAAGATACAGTTGAAAGCAGTTATGCAGAACAGACCATATCTTCTTGCATTGGCAGGACAGATATTATTTGGATTTACATTGTATGGTAGAAACGCAGATATTCTGTATTATTTTACATATGTGGAAGGGAATGCCTCCTACTACACAACTTATTCGATGTGCATTATTATTCCTTCTATCATCGGGGCAGCCTGTTTTCAACCATTATTCCGCAAGTTGAATAACAAAGGAAGAACAGCATCTCTCTTTGCTTTATTTACAGGAATTTCCATGTTGTTTATGTTTTTCTTCAATGCCAAAGAATCACCAGCTATTTTTTATGCATTATCTGGTCTCACACAGTTTTTCTTCTCTGGATTTAATACCGCAATCTATGCAATTATTCCAGACTGTGTGGAATATGGGGAGTGGAAAACCGGACTTAGAAATGACGGTTTTCAGTATGCATTTATTTCACTTGGAAATAAAATCGGAATGGCAGTTGGAACAGCACTTTTAGCAGGATTACTTGGAAAATATGGTTATATTGCAAATCAGACACAAAATGCAATTGTACTTTCAATTATGAAACATGCATTTACGACGATTCCGGGTGTACTGTGGATTGTGACTGCGGTTGTATTATTTTTCTACCGGTTAAATAAAAAACGTTATAACGAGATTGTAGAGGAACTAAAAAATGGAAGAAAAAGTTGATATCGTGGCATTGGGAGAGTTGCTTCCTATGATCCAAATTATCGCTCGTCTCTTTGGAAGAGCAAAGAGTATGCAGTGAAAAAAATGAGATCTGTCATAGAATTGGTAGATGTCATGAAGGTATCGGATGAAGAGAGTACTCTGTTGACAGAGGCGAAAAGTTATGAGCAGGCTGCAGATCAACTCCTTGCCATGGGACCAAAGCTGGTTGCCATTACATTGGGAGAACAGGGAGTTCTTATGGCAACAAAAAGCAGAAAAGAAATCATCAAAGCATTTCAGACACATGCGGTCGACACGACTGGGGCAGGTGATTCATTCTGGGGAGGCGTATTATGCAGTATCCTTTCTATAAATAAGAATGTTGAAAAAATGGAATGGGAAGAAATCAAAAAGTGTGCTGTTTTGGGAAATGCAGTTGCTGGATTGTGTGTGCAAAAGAGAGGCGGAATCCCTGCGATTCCAACGAAAGAGGCAGCGCTTGAATTTATGCAGAAATAATGAATGTATATGAACAAACTCGGGGCTGTAAAAATCACGATTTATTAATCGTTAAAGCATCAGCCCCGTGTTTTTCTGTCGGAGTATTATTCAGCTTTTATCTCTCCATCATACTGATAGACTCAATTCCGACACTTCCGCCGCGGACAACTTCGATATGCTTGAACTCTTCTTTGATAAGCTTGATGACCGCGTCATTTTTGGTTGCGGTCTGGACGAATTCCAGAAGGAGGCTGTCTTTTCCATAGTCGATGACACGTGCCTTGAAAGTCTCAGCAATCTGGAAAAGTTCTACTTTATCTTCCGGGGAGCAGCCCTTTACCTTGATGTAAAGGATCTCCTTCATTCGAACGAACACATCTGTAAAATCAATAACCTTGATCACCTCGATCATACGGTTCAGCTGTTTTTTGATCTGCTCAAAGGTTTCATCATCGCTGACTGTGGCGATGGTCATTCTGGAAACTGTTGGGTCCTCCGTGGTTCCAACTGTAAGACTGTCCAGGTTATAGGACTTTCCGGAGAAAAGACCGGAAATCTTGGAAAGAACACCGACCTGGTTTTCAACATAGAGAGAGATCCATCTTTTTTTCATTCCTTTATCCATCATTCATTCCTCCTAACAATCCATGATCAGATCAGCCAGGGTGCCGCCCGGCTTGACCATCGGGTAAACCATTTCCTCCGGATCAATGATAAATTCGATGATCGTAGGAGTTTTTGTATTCTTCTTAGCCGCTTCGAAAGCAGCCGCAATCTGATCCTTCTCAGTTACGCGGATACCCTTTGCCCCATAGCTCTCTGCGAGACGGATGAAATCCGGTGTGTATTCCGGATATTCCTGACCGTCTGTGCGGCGGGAGAGTGCACCGGCCTTCAGATTTGTCATGGCGTAACGTTTTCCGTAGAAAAGCTTCTGCCACTGGCGGACCATTCCGAGATATTCATTATTAAAGATACAGCAGATGATCGGAAGTTCCTCCAGAACTGCGGTAGCCAGCTCCTGAATGTTCATCTGCATGCCGCCGTCACCGGAAACGGAGATGACCGGTGTATCCGGATTACCGATCTTGGCACCGATGGCACCTGGAAGGCCGTAACCCATGGTTCCAAGTCCGCCGGACATGATCAGCTGACGGTTCTCGGTGATGTCCGCATACTGGCTCACCAGCATCTGATGCTGACCTACATCGGTAACAAGAATGGCCTTGTCAAACTGGCGGTTGATCTCGCCGATGATATCCAGCGGTCCCATAATACCACGGTCTTTCATGGTAAGAGGATGCTCTTCCTTCCATTCCTGGATCTGCTTCAGCCATTTGCCGGTATTACAGTCCTGTACATATTCATTCATTTTTGTTATTGCCTCTTTTGCATCGGCAACGATGGGGATGTCTACATGGATATTTCTGGAAATGGAAGCGGTGTCAATATCGATGTGGACGATCTGTGCATGCGGGGCAAATTCATGGAGCTTGCCTGTGATACGGTCGTTAAAACGGGTTCCGATGGAAAACAGAAGATCGCATTCATTCACTGCCATATTTGCGGCATAAGCGCCGTGCATACCAAGATTTCCGATAAACAGAGGGTTCTTTGTGGAAATGGCACCACGTCCCATAACGGTTGTGACAACCGGGATCTGAGTTTTCTCAACAACCTGGGTAAAAATCTCCTGCGCGCGGGAAATGATCACACCGCCGCCAGCAAGAAACAGAGGTTTTTTGGCCTTCTGCAGCATTTTGAGGGCACGTTTCAGCTGTCCGATATGCACGCTGGTGTTAGGCTTGTAGCCACGGATATTGACGGTCTTCGGATACTCAGCACTTCCCAGCTCGGCCATTACATCCTTTGGAAGGTCGATGAGAACCGGGCCTGGGCGTCCGGTGCGTGCGATATAGAAGGCTTCCTTGATGATACGTCCAAGATCCTCACGGTTGCGGACGGTAACACCGTATTTTGTGATGCTTCTGGTAATCCCGACAATATCAACCTCCTGGAACGCATCGTTTCCGATGAGGTGACGGGCAACCTGTCCGGTAAAGCATACAAGCGGAACGCTGTCATAGTTGGCAGTTGCAAGACCTGTAACAAGGTTGGTAGCTCCGGGACCGCTGGTAACGAGACATACGCCAACCTTTCCGGTAGTTCTGGCATAGGCATCTGCTTCGTGTACAAGGGCCTGCTCGTGACGTGGCAGGATGATGTCAATGCCGCTCTGTTTATATAATTCATCGCTGATATCGATGGTGCAGGCACCAGGATAGCCGAACAGAACATCAACGCCTTCTTCTTTTAAGGCTTTTACAAGCAATTTGTTTCCGGAAATCTGTTTCATGAATTGGTTCCCTCCTTTGATGATGTGAAAAGTTAAGCAGATAAGGGCTGCCGCGAGAAATTTTTCCAATAAAAAAGTCCCGGCATATCGGATAAAATATGCTCAGGACGGATGATTCCGCGGTACCACCTGTTTTCAGAGGTAAAACTCTGCTCTCTGCCAGTACAAAATTATACTGCCTCCCTGTAACGTGGGAATGACGATGAAGCCTACTGCATGAAGATCCATGGTTCAGTCCACTGCTCGAGGGCTACTTCCACAGTTCAGTCACGAAGATTCTCACCGGCCATCTTCTCTCTGTGCATCCGGAGACTGTGTACTACTCCCTGTCATTGCATTTAGTAAATATGGATAAAAATTTTTATCATTATAATATAAAATATCGGAACTGTCAATCAAAAATCCTGATGGCTCAACGGGTGAGCCGGGGATTACGATAACAGTTCCGATATGGATGATATTAAGTATTAAATATTTTTTCGGTACATCAGCTGTTTCTTGTTACGGAGCTGGAGCCTGCTTACTCAGGATTCGGTATTATCCCGTGTTTCAGGATCTTTTTCCGGAAGGTAGACATGCACTTTCTCGATACGGTTTTTATCCAGCTTTTCTACGATCAGACGGATTCCGTCCTCTGTGATCACTTCGTCACCGGCAACAGGCAGACGATCCAGATGTTCGATGATAAATCCACCCAGGGAATCATAATCCTCGGAATCCAGTTCCGTATCCAGATGATCATTTACGTCATCCAGATGCATGGAACCTTCGATGATATATTCCCGGTCGGAAATCTTCTGGACAAGCTCGTCCTCCTTCTCATCGTATTCGTCATGGATCTCACCCACGATCTCCTCCAGGATATCTTCCAGTGTGATCAGTCCGGCCATATCACCGTATTCATCCAGTACAATGGCAATGTTGAAGGTGGAGTCCTTCATTTCCACAAGAAGATCGGAAATGCTTTTTGTTTCGTAAGTGAAATGCGGCTTTCGGAGGAAATGATCGATAACAAATTCCTCATTTTTGTCGTAAAGAAGAAGATCCTTCATGTTGATGATTCCCACAATGTTGTTCTGGCTGTCCTTATAAACCGGCAGACGTGTGAACTTATCCTCGCGGAAAATATCGATCAGCTCATCATAGGTGGATTCTACATCCGCAAAGGTAACATGTACTCTTGGAACCATGATATCCTTGGCTGTGGCATCTCCAAGATCAAACACATTGTAGATCATTTCTTTTTCGTCGGATTCAATGACACCGTCCTCATGGCTGACGTCCACGATAGTACGAAGCTCCTCCTCGGTCATGGCCTTGCTGGCTGCATCCGGATCCACACGCATCAGGCGCATCACACCTCTTGAAAAGAGATTGATGATGAAGATCACCGGTGTCATGATGGTCATAAGAAATTTAAAGACCGGGATATAGCGGAGGGTGATCTTTTCAGAGTTAATGGTTGCGTAGTTCTTGGGGGTGATCTCACCGAAGATCAGGATCAGAACCGTCAGAATCACCGTCACGATGCTGACCATATAGCCGCCAAAGCTGTATGCAAGTGTGGTTGCAAGGGAAGAAGCTGAAATGTTCACAATGTTGTTTCCGATGAGAATCGCACTGAGAAGCTTGGGCGTCTGGTTCTCCAGGATATCGAGAGCCATGGCTGCACGCTTGTTTCCCTCGTCTGCAAGAGAGCGGAGACGGATCTTGTTTACCGACATCAGCGCGGTTTCGTTAGATGAGAAAAAGGCTGACAATGCCAGCAGAATAAGTAATATGATTATCTGGTAAGTGTCGCTGGGGTCCACTTTCAATATTCACTCCTTTAAAAATAAGATTATTTGGTTAAAAATATACAGATACTCCCACATTATATACGTTTTACTGGATTTTGGCAAGAGCCGGACCGGTACAGCGCATATAGATATATGGAAAAAATACGAAAATAAGTCTGCTTCTTGACAAAAGAGTAAGTTCAGACTAACATATATGTATATTCATATATAAAGAAGAACTGTATAGGAATGGAAGGAGAGGTTTATGTTTCTGGAGATAAAAGGAATCAAAAAATCCTTCGGGGCAGGAGAGAGCCATGTAGATGTTCTGAAGGGGATCGATCTTGAGATTGAAAAGGGAGAATTTTGTGTGCTTCTGGGGCCGTCCGGTTCCGGGAAATCCACGCTGCTAAACATTATTGGCGGCATTGACGGAGCGGATGCAGGAAGCATTACCATTCAGGGAGAACAGCTGGAGGATATGAATGAAAAGAAGCTTTCCCTCTACCGCAGAAAACATCTGGGATATATTTTTCAGATGTATAATCTGATCCCCAATCTGACTGTGAGGGAGAATATTGAAGTTGGTGCTTATTTAAGTGACAGACCGCTGGATGTGGATGAACTGCTGGAGACACTGGGACTTTATGAACATCAGCGGAAGTTTCCGAACCAGCTTTCGGGAGGGCAGCAGCAGAGAACTGCTATTGGACGTGCCATTGTAAAAAATCCGGATATCCTGCTTTGTGATGAGCCTACCGGCGCTCTGGACTACAACACCTCCAAGGAAATCCTGAAGCTGATCGAAACAGTCAATCACAAATACGGAAATACTATAGTCATGGTTACTCATAACGATGCCATCAAGGATATGGCAGACCGCGTGGTAAAGCTTCGTGACGGGATGATCCGCAGAAACTATCAGAATGAGCAGAAGATTCCGGCTACTGACCTGGAATGGTAAGGGGGCATTATGAAGAATCCTTTACGTAAACGTATCCCCAGGGAACTGAAGGGGGAATTTGGAAAATATCTGGTGGTTTTCCTGCTGATGGTACTGACCATCGGGTTTGTGTCCGGCTTTCTGGTAGCCGATGGAAGCATGCTGAAGGCTTATAATGAGAGCTTTGATAAATATAATATCGAAAACGGAAATTTCCGTACTGCGGAAAAGATTTACAGTTCTCAGTGGAAGGATATTGAAGCTGCCGGTGTTAAGCTTTATGAGAACTACTATATAGAAGAAGATCTGGATAACGGAAGCACCATGCGTTTTTTTAAAAACCGTGAGAAGGTGAATAAGGTCTGCCTGATGAAGGGAGAAATGCCGTCAGGGCAGGGTGAGATCGCCATTGACCGTATGTATGCGGATAACAACAGTCTTAAGGTAGGAGATACCCTGATCAGAGGTGAAAAATCCTGGAAGATCACAGGTCTGGTGGCACTTTCGGATTACAGTGCCCTGTTTCAGAATAATAATGATTCCATGTTTGATTCTGTAAAGTTTGGTGTGGCGATCGTAGCTCCGGAGGAATTTGAAAACCTGGATCAGGAAAAGCTCCGGTACAATTATGCATGGATATATGATCATCAGCCAAAGAACGAAAAAGAGGAGAAGAAAGTTTCCGAAAATCTCATGGAAGACATTGGCAAAGTGGTAGCTCTGGAAAGCTTTGTCCCACGTTATCTTAACCAGGCGATCATTTTCACCGGTGATGATATGGGCGGAGACAGGGCAATGGTCATCACGCTTCTTTATATTGTGATCGTGATCATGGCTTTTGTGTTTGGAATTACCATCAGCAATACGATCCGAAAGGAAGCCGGTGTTATCGGTACGTTACGTGCATCCGGTTATACCAGACGGGAGCTGATCCTTCATTATATGACGCTTCCGGTTCTGGTCACGCTGGCCGGTGCCCTGATCGGAAATATTCTTGGATATACCGTATTTAAGGGTGTATGTGCAGACATGTATTACGGGAGCTATAGTCTGCCGACTTATGTGACCGTATGGAATGCAGATGCCTTTCTTCTGACAACCGTAGTTCCGGTCATCATTATGATACTGATCGATCATGCGGTGCTCAGGTACCGCCTGCAGCTTTCGCCTCTGAAGTTTCTGCGAAGGGATTTTTCCGGTAAAAAACAGAAACGTGCAGTGTATTTAAGTCCGAAGATAGGAATTTTTTCTAGGTTTCGCCTCCGGGTGATCTTTCAGAATGTCAGCAGTTATCTGGTGCTGTTTGTGGGAGTTGTTTTCGCAAATCTGCTGCTGTTTTTCGGAATGCTTCTTCCGTCTGCACTGGATCATTATCAGCTTGAGATCCAGGAAAATATGCTGGCGAAATATCAGTACATGCTTTCGGTTCCGGCAAGTGCCTATTCAGGAAATAAAGCGGATGCCATGAGTTCTCTTATGGAATATTATATGGATACCAGAACGGATAATAAGGATGCGGAAAAATTTTCTGCATATTCTCTGAATACCATGCCTGGTAAATATAAAAGTGAGGAGATCACTCTCTATGGTGTGGAGCCGGATAGCAAGTATATCCGTGCAGATCTTTCGGGAGAGGGTGTTTATATTTCCAGTGCTTATGCAGATAAATTCCGGATCAAGGAGGGCGATACCATAACTTTGAAGGAAAAATACGAGAAGGATGAGTATTCCTTTAAAGTAGATGGAATCTATGATTATGCGGCAAGCCTCTGTGTATTTATGGAAAGAGATAAACTGAATGAGGCGTTTGATCTTGGAGATGATTATTTTGGAGGATATTTCTCTGATACAGAGATCCGGGACATCCCTTCAAAATATATCGGCTCTGTCATTGATCTGGAAGCTCTTACAAAAATATCCAGGCAGCTGGATGTCTCCATGGGAGATATGATGGGAATGATGTATGGATTTTCCGTGATCATTTTCTTGGTGGTGATCTATCTGCTTTCCAAGGTCATCATCGAAAAAAATGCCCAGTCGATTTCTATGACCAAGATCCTGGGCTATACAAATGGTGAGATCAGCCGTTTGTATATACTTTCCACATCACTTGTGGTGGTGTTCTGCCTGCTGTTAAGCCTTCCGGTTGAACGGCAGATCATGGAAGTGCTGTTCCGCGAGATGATGCTTTCCAGTATTTCGGGATGGATCACCATGTGGGTGGATCCCATGATCTATGTGAAAATGACAGCGATCGGAATCGTAGCCTATGCAGTGGTAGCAGTGCTGGAATTCCGGAGAATCCGTCAAGTGCCCATGGATGAAGCACTGAAAAATGTGGAATAATATGTGACATCTGTATATATATCCGGAAAAATAATTCAGGATATCCGGAAATTTTACAGAATATGCAACAGGATCAGGAGTATGTGTGGTTTAACTGAATGCGGATGCTTTTATCCGCTTGAACAGTTGTCTGTGAATAACCACATATACTCCTTAAA
This sequence comes from Blautia sp. BCRC 81119, assembly GCF_003184505.1. NCBI lineage: Bacteria > Bacillati > Bacillota > Clostridia > Lachnospirales > Lachnospiraceae > Blautia > Blautia sp. BCRC 81119. Next base: position 12,576 of record NZ_QJHD01000042.1, read on the forward strand.
TATTCATAAATTTTCCGGAATACTGGAAATATTACTACAAACTTGTTATAATAATCCCATACTTCCCGTTGGAGGGAATAATTCAAACAGGAAATCAGGTGAGGAACATGGCAGGCAGAAAGAAGGATCCGCTGTATAAAAGCTTCGGATATGCGTTTCAGGGGATTTTTACCTGCATCCGCAAGGAAAGAAATATGAAGATCCACTGTATGGTGGCAGCGCTTGTGGTGATCGCAGGACTGATCCTTGGGATTTCCGTGACAGAGTGGTGCATCTGCCTGGGGCTGTTCGGAATGGTGATGGCGCTGGAACTGGTGAATACGGCAGTGGAAGCTGTTGTGGATCTGGTTACGGAGGAACGTCACCCACTGGCAAAGATCGCCAAGGACACAGCGGCCGGAGCAGTACTGATCGCAGCGATCATGGCAGCGATCGTCGGACTGATCATTTTTGTTCCCAAGGGACTTGTTTTTCTGGGAATATGACAGGAACAGAAAACTTTTGTTTCAGGATAGGGTCTGGTGTCGGACTGTGGTGTGATGGTCCGGCAGCTGCCGGTTTCAGGAAAGGAGAAAATATTATGGAATTAGGTGAAGGACTGAAGAAAATTTTATTGGTGGGTATTGGTACAGCAGCAGTGACAGCAGAGAAATCCAAAGAAATCCTGGATGAACTGGTAAAAAAGGGTGAGCTTACGGTTGAACAGGGTAAGGTTCTTAATCAGGAGCTGAAGCATAACATCAAATCAACGGTTAAGACAGCTGCTGATTCTGTAAAGGAATCTGCAGCCAGAAAGAATGATCAGGAAGAACTGAAGGCAACGATTTCCAGGCTGACACCGGAGCAGCTGGCTGCTGTGAAGGCGCAGATCGAGCGCATGCAGGCCGAGGCTGCTGAGAAGAAAGCCGAGACAGCAGAAGAACCGGCAGAGGAAGCTGTACAGGAAACTTCTGCGGAAACAGAAAATGCAGAAGATACCGGGAGCGAAGAACAGGCAGCAGAGTAACCGACTGCGGATTGCAAATATCCGCTTGACTAAACGACAACGCAGACGGAGCAGTAAATGGAGAAGTTTATGGGCAGAGAAGAAAAGGAGAAAAAAGAGAAAGGCGGATATGGAGAGCGGCTGAGAGAGATTACAGCCGTTTTGAAAAAGCATGCCATTACCCGTGGTGTTTCTCCTGAGAAGCTCCGGCTCATACTGGAAGATCTGGGCCCAACTTATATTAAGTTGGGTCAGATTATGTCTCTTCGTTCCGATATTCTGCCGAAACGCTACTGTGACGAGCTGATGAAGCTCTGCTCAGAGGTACCGCCGATGCCTTTTTCCCAGGTGATCGAGGTACTGGAAGAGTCCATGGGATGTCCGTGGCAGGAGGAATTTCAGCATATTGAGCAGAAACCTCTGGGAGCGGCATCGATTGCCCAGGTACATCGTGCCACGCTGAAGACGGGCGAAGAGGTTGTGATCAAGGTTCAGCGAAAAGGAATCTATGAGACCATGGCCAGGGATATCGGCCTGATGCATAAAGCAGTGCGTCTGATGCCGCCGGTGAGTATTAAGGGCATGGTGGATCTGAACATGGTTTTAAGTGAACTGTGGACTGTGACTCAGGAGGAGATGAATTTCCTGACGGAAGCTGCAAATATGGCGGAATTTGCAAAAAAGAACAAAGATGTGGCTTTTGTGAAAGTACCGATTCTCTACCGTGAGTATATTTCGCCGCATATTCTTGTGATGGAATATATTGACGGTTTTGCTGTCAATGACAAGGCGGATCTTCTGGCCAATGGTTATGATCTTAATGAGATCGGAACGAAATATGTGGATAATTTCATCAAACAGGTGATGGAGGATGGCTTTTTCCATGCGGATCCACATCCGGGAAACGTGCGGATCCAGGATGGAAAGATCGTCTGGATCGATATGGGGATGATGGGACGGCTTACAGAGCACGATCGTCAGCTGATCGCAGAAGCTATTGAAGGGGTTGCCATGAACAACATCGGCAAGATCCAGGATGCGGTCCTGGCTCTTGGGGAGTTTAAAGGCAAACCGGATTCCAGCAAGCTTTATGAGGATATCCGCGGACTTATGGAGAAATACGGTACTGCGGATATGGGGAACATTGATGTGGCTGAAGTGATGGTGGACCTGATGGAGGTCATGAAGGAGAATAAGATCATGATGCCTCACGGACTGACCATGCTTGCGAGAGGACTGACTCATGTGGAGGGGGTTCTGGCTGAGATCTGCCCGGACATCAATATGACACAGATTGCTGCGGCAAGGCTCAAGGAGCAGCTGTTCAGCAATGGGAACTGGAAGCGTGAGATAAAAAAAGAAGGAAAAAATCTTGCCTGGTCCCTGAAACGTGCAGTGGATATTCCTTCTCTGGCAGCAGATTTTCTTCAGGGCTGTATGAAAGGGCAGACAAAGATCAATCTGGATCTTCATGCCTCGGATGATCTGGCGTGGCTTTTGCGGCGGCTGGTGCGGAATATTGTGATGGGGCTGTGGGTGATGGCACTTCTGATCAGTTCCAGCATTATCTGTACTACAGATATGAAACCAAAGCTGTGGGGGATTCCGGCGTTGGGGGCTTTTGGCTATGTGTTTGCTTTTATTATTGTTTTGTATGTGTTTATCAAGCATTTCTTTTCAGGAAAAAAATAAAAGACGGAGATCATTTGCAGAGTCTGCGGGATGGTTTCCGTCTTTTTTTGCTGTTATGGAATTGTTTCGGTCTGCTGTTATAACTGCGATTAGGAGCTATCATCTTCCGACCAGCTGGTAAAGGACGGAGTGCGGGTGTTTGGTCAGGTGTAGATGGTTCCGCTGTAGGCTTTGCGGAATTCCCTTGGGGTGTAGCCGGTTCCCTGGCGGAAGTAGTTGCAGAAGGAGGGAGCGTCCCGGAAGCCGCAGGAGAGAGCTGCTTCTGTGATGGTGCAGGAGGAGGAGCAGAGAAGCTGGGCTGCCATCTGGAGGCGGTGTTTCAGGAGATATTGTTTTGGGGAGGTGTTTTCATGTTCCATGAAGATCCGGTAAAGATAGGAACGGTCGATTCCTACGTAGTGTGCCACGTCTGAAATCTGGATGGGGTAGGCATAGTTGTTTCTAATGTATTCGGAGGCTTTCTGAAAGTACAGGTTTGAGATGTCGGTCCTGCTTTCGGAGGGCTTTTTTTGCATGTCGGATAATATCAGGAGGAGGTTTCCTGTGGAGGCAAGGTCGTTTCCGTTGTTTTCGGAAAAGGTGTCAAGTAGGCTTTGCATGTGGGTGAGGAGGCTGTTTTGCCGGGAGGGTGTTTCCGGGGTGAAGATTGGGGTGTCGGAAAATACGGTTTGTTTCAGGATTTCTTTGCAGGCGGAGCCGTCAAAGCCTGCCCAGGCATAGCTCCAGGGGTCGGAGGTGTCGGCGCGGTAGTAGATGGAGTCCATGGGGCGGATGAGAAAGGCGTCGCCTGCTTTCAGATGGTAGGTGTGGCCGCTGCACTGGTAGATGCCTTTGCCGTGGAAGATCACGTGGAGAAGGTAGTGTGGGCGCATGGCCGGGCCGAAGGAGTGGTTCGGACCGCAGTCTTCCTGGCCGCAGAAGTAGACGGAGAGGGTGTGCTGGGTTTGGGTTTCTTTGGAATCGTTTTTCATTTGGGTGGCCTCCTGTTTTTGGGTTATTCAACAAAAACGCAATTTTGGGTCACAAAATGGGATGGAATGTTGTATGAGGTGATTATACAATATTGGGTGTGGGAAGGGCAAGGATGGATATGGATATACGGACGCCCGTGAGGTGTGTGCTGCCTGTCGGCGGGGCTTCGTCGGGGGCTGACTTCTAAGCCGCTGAAAATCTGCTAAAAGCGCTTTAAAAATTCTCGAACTCGCGTCTGAAGCCGCTCAGACAGCGAGAATTTTTGAAGCAACGCAGATTTCCACCGGCTAAGAATCAGCACCCCTCCTGCAGAGTCCGCCGACAGGCAGCACACACCTCACGGGCTGGTATTTCAGGGCGGAAGGGATAGAGTGGCGATGGCGGGAGGGATTACAGGTGAGGAGGGAAGGGGATGGAGAAAATGTGGCTGGCGGAGAGGGGATTTGGTTCAGAGTGGGAATGGTGGTGTTTTCCCGGGAGTTGGATGAGTCATCAGCGCTACGCTGGATGACTGGGACGAAAGGCAGAGTTTCCCTGTGGTCTGCCGGGGAAGAATGGGTCGAGGCGTTTCGCTGTCGACTTGGAGGTGAGTTGTTGTGGCAATGCAGTGGCGCCGGGATGAGATATCAATACATAGGAATATAGAGGAACACAGCGGAGCAGGATGAATACATCGGTGTAGCGTAGCATTATCAATACCGTAGAATACATCGCCGTGCCAATACATTAACACATTTCCACAGCGTACGACAATATAGCGTGCCCGGAAAGGGGGAGTGCGAGGGGGAAAAGCGGGCTTCGCAACTCTGAGTGTTTTCTCCCTCGCAGATTTCCTCCGCTTTGAAAAGCGGATAAATTTACACTAATACCCCCAAAAATAACCTCAACATTAAAAAAATAGATTTACATATAAAAGGAGGAGCCTCAACATGAAAACAACTATATTAAAAAACGAATTCTGGTACGGTGGTGCAGTCTATGAAGGCTACCGCCAGCCCGTAGGTGCAGACGACATTGTGGACTGGGATTTCCGCGAAAACCCAACCCACAATCAGATCATGCCTTTATTCCTTTCCTCGAAAGGCCGCTACATCTGGAGCGATGCAGGTTTTCACATTTCTTTCAGAAATGGTGAGATCCTGGCGGAAGGTCCGGAACCTATCATTCTGAAAGATGGCTTCAATGATCTGCGAGGTGCATACCTGGCAGCCATGAAAGCGCATTTTCCATTTCATGAGATCAAACTTTCAGACAGGTTTTTCAAAGTACCGGTATACAATTCCTGGATCGAACTTACCTATTATCAGACCCAGAAGAATATCCTGAAATATGCAAAAGGTATTCTGGAAAATGGTTTTCCATCCGGTGTTCTGATGATCGATGATGGCTGGTCTCCTTATTATGGAAGGTGGCAGTTCAGGGGGGATAATTTCAAGGATGCGAAGGCGATGCTCAAAGAATTGCATGAGATGGGATTTTCTGTGATGCTGTGGATCTGTCCGTTTATTACTCCGGATACGTTGGAGTTCCGGGAGGCTAGGGATAAGCATTTTCTGATTGAAACTCCGGAGGGAAAACCTCGTATCCTGGAGTGGTGGAATGGGTATTCTGCAGCTTTGGATCTGACGAATCCGGATGCGATGAAGTGGCTGAAGGATCAGCTGGATGTTCTGACGGATATGGGTGTGGATGGCTTTAAACTGGACGCGGGTGATCCTTGTTATTATCATGCGGGTGATAAGCTGTTCCGTGATGTTTCTACGGATGAGTTGTCCAGGCTTTGGGCTGAGTTTGGAGAGCAGTTTGCGTTTAATGAGCTGAGAGTGTGTTTCCGGGCCGGGGGTTATTCTCTGATGCAGAGACTTTGTGATAAGCAGACGAAGTGGGATGAGAGTGGTATTGCGGGATTGATCCCGGATACGTTGCTCCAGGGGCTTACTGGGCATCCTTTTGGCAGTCCGGATATGATTGGCGGGGGTGAGTATACCTGCTTTTTGAATGGGAATGAGAATGCGTGTACGCCGGAGATGTTTGTGCGGTATGCACAGATCGCGGCTTTGATGCCGGTGATGCAGTTTTCGGCTTCTCCGTGGAGGGTGCTGCCTGAGGCGGATTTTCAGAAGGTTAAGGCTGCGCTGGCGCTCAGAGAGAAATGTCTGCCGGAGATTTTCAAGGCTGTAGAGTGTGCGAAAGTTACTGGTGAGCCGATTGCCCGTTCTATGGAGTTTGTTTTCCCTGGACAGGGTATGGAGAGGGTGATGGATCAGTTTATGGTTGGTGATGCGCTTTTGGTGGCGCCTGTTTGGAAGCAGGGGGAGGTTGTCAGAAGTGTGACTTTGCCTGAGGGGCAGTGGAGGTGTGTTAGCCTTGGAGAGACTGAGGGTGATGTACTGAATGGTGGCCGGAATGTGGTTCTTGGTGAGAATGATGGGCTGGTTGTTTTGAGGAGAGTGTAGGACAACGCACAACAATTGCGTGCCCGGAAAGGGGGAGCGCGAGGGGGAAAAACGGGCTTCGCAACTCTGAGTGCTTTCCCCCTCGCAGATTTCCTCCGCTTTGAAAAGCGAAAATACTATATCTAAAAATACTATATCTAAATAAATAACAATTTTCCCAAGCTTTTCATCACAAAAGCGAAATATCCTCCTCCGGAGGAAGCAGCTTCTTAAAAAATCGATACAACAGCATCGAATTTATAAAAGCTACAAGTCCAAATCCAAAGAAAAACCAGCAGCATGCGTAAAGTGGCTGTAGCTTTGCATCGAGATATGTCATATACAATGGAAAGATCGTGATCACCGCAATGGCGATCGTTGTGGGGAAATGCATAAATGCCAGCAGAAATGCATTTCTGCAAAGTGCCCCCAGTGTATTAGCAAAGGTTGCGATTACCGGGAATATGTATAAAGTAAAAATTATCAGCAAAGTCAGAACCCCCACAGAAAGATAAAACAGCATATGTGCAGCGCTTCCTTCTGCATGGAGCAGAAAGCGGATATTCAGGATGAGCATGGTTCCGGCAGCAAGGATCAGCAGCCATATGATCAGTGACTGTTTGAAGTTTTCCTTAAAAGCTCTGAAAAATGTTTTCGTTGTGCCGTTGTTATTCCCTTTTACTGTACGCATCATGCAGTGATAAAGGGCAGTTAGTGATGGCCCAATGGTGATCACGGGGATGCAGCAGAGAATAAAAAGAAGATTGGCGATCACGATGTCACCCAGCTTGTTGAGAAATACATGGACGACATTATCTTCATTTAAAAGATTCATAACGAAATACCGTTACTGAAAACTTATAAAAAGTTATAAACTTCTATGTTTCATTCCTACTTCAACGAGTATGCTTTTGATGATATAAATATCTATCTACTCACAAGTTCTTGTACTCTCCATAGGCG
>NZ_QJHD01000043.1:0-19244 GCF_003184505.1 Blautia sp. BCRC 81119
CCGGCAAGCGGAAAGGAGGAATTTTATCTGAGTAAGAAAGACGATGTATTGCTGACCCCGGAGCAGATTGCTGCGGAGGAACGGCGCTGGCTGTTTGATGCTCCCATCGCGGAGCTTGCAGAAGTCAAGGGCGTTAGCATTGATGAGGCAGTAAAAATGCGGACAGATGCTGTCTTGCAGGAGGCGGTTGTTCCGATCACGGTATCTGTCCGCCCGATTGAGCCGCAGGGAAAACTGATCGGCTTCGCCAGCGTCAATTTTGGCGGTGTGGTCATCGACGATTTTAAGGTTGTGGACGGGAAAAACGGGATTTTCCTCGGCGCTCCCTCTAAACCTGATCCTGCCAGCCGGACGGGATACCGGGCTACGGTTCGGATTCCTGACCGAGCCACACAGGAACGGATCAATGCGGCTGGTGTGGAGGCGTATCATGCGGCAGTGGAACAGCTTGTTGCACGGGCCCAGGCGGTACGGCCTGCCCCGATCAAGGAGCAGATGGCCGAGGCTGCAAAGCAAGCGGGAAAAGAAAACGCTGCCCGGCCTGCGCCTGCCAAGGCAAAGGAGGCCCGTAATGACCGATAGCCGCACTTTGGGACAAAGTATCCCGAAGGAGGGCTTGTTTCTCATGGATGGCATTGAGGGCCTGCGCTCCCTGCCCAAACATAGCGTGGATATGCTGTTGACTGATCCGCCTTACGGCACAACCCGGAATTATTGGGATGTGCCCCTGCCGCTCCCAGAGCTGTGGGAGGCAGTGAAATGGGCGGTCAAGCCGAATGGCGCAGTGCTGTTTTTCGCACAGTGCCCCTTTGACAAGGTGCTGGGCGCATCCAACCTCGCCATGCTCCGCTATGAGTGGATTTGGTACAAAGAGCGCGGAACGGGCTTTCTCAATGCAAACCGGGCTCCGCTGAAAAAGTCCGAGAACATCTTGGTGTTTTACCAGAAGTCCCCGGTCTACAATCCACAGTTTACTTACGGCAAGCCATATACCCGTGTTCATTCCCGAAGCGGTACAAGCTCTAACTATGGGAAATTTGAACGGCAGGGCTCAGAGTCCAACGATGGCCGCCGCTATCCCGGAAATGTGCTTTTTGTGCCTACGGTGTCCGGCGGCATCCATCCCACACAGAAGCCCGTGGAGCTTTGTGAGTATCTGATCCGCACCTATACCCGCCCCGGCGAATTGGTCGCGGACATTTGCGCGGGCTCCGGCACAACCGCGATTGCAGCTATCAACACAGAACGTCGCTTTGTATGCTTTGAAACGGCCCCGGCCTTTTATGCCGCAGCCAGTGAGCGTATTCGTGCGGCGCAGGCAGTAAAAAGCTCCGGCGAGAAAGGAGTGTAATTATCCAGCAGTATTCTATCATTTACGCCGATCCCCCTTGGCGCTACTCGGCTAAGAAAGTACAGGGCGCGGCGGAAAATCATTATCCCACTATGAGCATTGAGGATTTATGTGCGTTGCCTGTGGCTGATCTTGCAGCCCCGGACAGCGCACTCTTTTTATGGGCTACTTTCCCGCAGCTCCCGGAGGCGCTCCGGCTGATCGAGGCTTGGGGCTTCACCTATAAATCCGTTGCTTTCGTCTGGCTGAAAAAGAACAAGAAGGCGGATAGCTGGTTTTACGGCCTTGGCTTCTGGACAAGGGGCAATGCAGAAATCTGCCTGCTGGCAACCAAGGGCCACCCGAAGCGGCAGGCTGCCAACATCCATCAATTTATCGTTTCCCCGATTGAGGCCCACAGCAAAAAGCCGGACGAGGCCCGCGACAAAATTATTTCCCTGATGGGCGATCTGCCCCGCGTGGAGCTCTTTGCCAGGCAGACCCCGCCCGGCTGGGCTGTATGGGGGAATGAAGTAACACCAACCATCCCGGACTTTGGGACACATTGTCCCGAAGTGCAGAAAGGAGTGTGATCTATGCCCTATGTAAACGTACCAAACGATTTATCCAAAATCAAAACAAAGATGGCTTTCAACCTCACCAAACGCCAGCTTGTCTGCTTCGGCAGCGCGGGCGCAGTGGGGATTCCGGCCTATCTGCTGACCCGTGGCACCCTCGGCAATACCGGGGCGATGTTTCTCATGCTGGGAATTATGCTCCCGGCGTTCCTGCTGGCCATGTATGAAAAGGACGGCTTACCCTTTGAAAAGGTGGTGCGGAATATCATCCGGGCCAAGTTTCTAAGGCCGGGGATCAGGGCCTACCGAACCGAAAACATTTATGCGCCCTTTGCCGGGCCGGGCGCTGGAAAGGAGGATGTGATTGAAAAACACAAAGAAGAAAAACGGAGCCGCCGCCAAGGGTAAAGGCCGGGCGACCCTGTCTGCTCAGCAGACAATCCCGTATCTGTCCATGCACCCGGACGGTGTGTGCAAGCTCCCGGGCGGGCTCTATACAAAAACCGTGGAATATGAGGACATCAATTACTCTGTGGCCTCCACCGAGGATCAGACTGCCATATTCAGCGGATGGAGTTCATTTCTCAACTACTTTGACAGTTCGCTGCCGTTCCAGCTTTCCTTTATCAACCGTCGTTCCCATTCCCGCAGCCGCTATCAAGTCAATATCCCGAAAGCGGATGACAACTATAACAGCGTCCGGGATGAGTTTACCGGGATGCTGAAAAATCAGATTGCCAAAAGCAATAACGGCATTGAACGCTCAAAATACATCACCTTTGGCATACCCGCCGAGGGGATTGCGGAGGCACGGCCCCGTCTGGAGCGTGTGGAGGCCGATGTCATGGGAAACTTTAAGCGACTGGGCGTTCCCTCGGAGCCGATGGACGGACGGGCCCGCCTTGCGCTGCTTCATAGCCAGATGCACCCGGGGAGCCGTGAGGCGTTCCGCTTTTCGTGGAAAGACATCCCGCAAACCGGGCTCGGCACAAAAGACTTTATTGCCCCGGACAGTCTCGACTTCCGCCAGTCCCGAACATTCCGTATCGGCCAGTATTGGGGCGCGGTGTCCTATTTGCAGATTATGGCATCGGAGCTTTCGGATAAGCTGCTGGCGGAAATCTTGGAGCTGGATGCGGAAATGACCGTGACCATGCACATTCAGACCGTGGATCAGCTCAAGGCAATTAAGACCATCAAAGGGAAAATCTCGGACATCGGAAAAATGAAAGTGGAGGAACAGAGAAAGGCTGTGCGCTCCGGCTATGACCCGGATATTCTTCCCCCTGACCTGATCACATTCAGCAAGGACGCAGCGGAGCTTCTGGCTGATTTGCAATCCCGCAATGAGCGAATGTTTCTGCTGACCTTTACGGTGGTAAACCTTGCCCCTACTCGCCAGCGGCTGGAAAACGATGTGTTTACCGTGGGCGGTATCGCGCAGAAATACAACTGCGCTCTGCGCCGTCTGGACTGGCAACAGGAACAGGGATTTGTTTCTTCGCTGGCCCTTGGTTACAACGAGGTAGAAATCCAGCGCGGTATGACAACCAGCTCCACAGCCATCTTTATCCCCTTTATGACAAGGGAGCTCCGCATGGCGGGGCAGGCTCTCTACTATGGCATGAACGCACTTTCTCACAATGTCATCATGGCTGACCGCAAAAAGCTGAAGTCGGCAAACGGGATGTATTTGGGTTCTACGGGCTCCGGCAAGAGCTTTGCTGCAAAGCGTGAGCTCTTGAATGTGTTTCTTACCATCCCGCAGGATCGGATTATCGTGGTTGACCCGATGGGCGAATACGCTCCGCTGGTGCGAAGGCTGGGCGGCCAGGTGATCGAGATTGCCCCGGACAGCCCGCACCACCTCAATCCGATGGATGTGGAGCTCAATATGGCCGCCGGAGAAAGCCCGCTTTCCATGAAGGCGGATTTTCTTTTGTCCCTGTGCGAGCTGGTGGTCGGCGGCAAGGAAGGCTTGCAGCCCATTGAAAAGACGGTCATTGACCGCTGTGTGCGTTTGGTGTACCGGGAGCAGGCACTCGGATTGGAAACCGCAAAAACACCGCTGTTACAGGATTTGTACGAAGAGCTCTTACGCCAGCCGGAGCCCGAAGCCCGGCGCGTGGCAACTGCCTTAGAGCTTTATTGCACAGGCTCCCTCAATCTCTTTAACCATCCTACCAACGTCAAGACGGACAGCCGTGTGGTGTGCATCGTTCTGAAAAACATGGGCGAAAACCTTAGAAAGATTGCAATGCACATCACAAATGAGTTTGTTTCGCAGGCGGTGGATCAGAACTTCCACGAGGGTGCGGCGACTTGGTGCTACTTTGACGAGTTTCATATCCTGCTCCGCGATCCGCTGACAGCCAGCTACTTTGTGGCAGTCTGGAAAATGCTGCGTAAAAAAGGATGTGTGCCGTCTGCTTTGACGCAGAACGTCAAAGACCTTTTGGCCAGCCGGGAAATCGAGAACATTCTGGACAACACGGATTTTATGATTCTGCTTTCGCAGGCGCAGAGTGACCGTACCATTCTGGCAAAACAGCTCGGTATTTCCGAGCATCAGCTTTCCTATATCACACACAGCAATTCCGGCGAGGGGCTGTTGTTCTATGGAAATGTGACCATCCCGTTTGTGGATCGGTTCCCTCGCGGAGAAATCTATGACCTGCTGACTACCCGCCCGGAGGATATGAAGAATGAAACGAAAAACGAATAAAACCAAGGAGGAGGCTTGGTCGCAGACCGCCCACGCCCCTGACGGGGAACAGCCCGGGCCGGAGGCTTCCGACACTTCGGGACAAAGTGTCCCGAAGTCCAAGTTCCGCAAAAAGAGCCAGCAGGAACAAGCTGCGGCGGCAAAGCTCCGTATGGAGTCCCAAGGCGAAAAGCTGGAACAGGCCCGGGAGAAGCTGGCAAAACAAAAGCCGCCGAAAAAGCCCGGCCCGGTAAAACGCATAGGCCGTGTTGCCAGTGGTTCCGTTCACAGCTTCGTGCATGGCAAGATTTTTGAAGTGGAACAGGAAAATGTCGGCACAGAAGGCGCACACCGTTCTGAGCTTGCGGGAGAAACCGCGCTGCGGCACGGCTCCCGCTTTGTGCGCCGTAAAGTCCGGGAACATCCGGCAAAAGTGGTACGCAAGGCCGAGGCCCGCTATACCAAATACACGGCGGACTACCATTTTCACACCGCCGCACAGGAGCACCCGGAGCTGACGAAAAATGCCCTTACCCGCTACTGGCAGAAGCAACGGCTTCGCAGGCAATACCGCAAGCAGGCAAAGGAGGCTGCAAAGCAGGGCGCGGCTGCGGCTGGGAAAACTGCCACAGCCACAGAACGCCTGACCGCCCGGGCAGTGGAATTTGTCAAAAGTCATCCCGCAGGTGCCGTGATTGCGGTGCTCTGTGTGTTACTCCTGTTTGCTATGCAGTCCTGTTCCTCTACCATGCTTATGCTGGGGAACGCCGGGGCCGGTGCATTAGGGGCCAGCACCTATCCTTGCGAGGATTGGGATATGCTGGCCGCCGAAGCTGCCTACTGTGCGCTGGAAGATGATTTGCAGCATTATCTGGACACCTATGAAAGCACCCATGACTATGACGAATACCACTTCGATCTGGACGAAATCGAACATGACCCCTATGTGCTGCTTTCTCTTTTGTGTGCGCTCCATGAGGGGCAATGGACAATAGACGAAGTACAGGGAACGCTGCAAATGCTGTTTGACCGCCAGTACATTCTCACGGAGGATGTAGTGGTGGAAACCCGGTATCGCACGGAAACCGACACATGGACGGACGAGGATGGCAACTCCCATACGGACACCTATCAGGTGCCTTACGATTATTACATCTGTACGGTCACGCTGGAGAACTTTGATTTATCCCATGTGCCCGTATATGTCATGAGCGAGGAGCAGCTTTCACGGTATGCCATCTATATGGCAACGCTGGGAAACCGCCCCGATCTGTTCCCGGATTCTCCCTATGTGAACAAGTACATTACCGGGAAACCCGGTGATTACGAAGTGCCCGGAGAATATCTGGACGATGAAACCTTTGCCGCGATGCTTGCCGAAGCGCAGAAATACATCGGCTATCCCTATGTGTGGGGCGGCAGTTCTCCCGCCACTTCCTTTGATTGCTCGGGGTACGTTTCGTGGGTTATCAATCACTCCGGCTGGAATGTGGGCAGGCTGGGAGCCCAGGGGCTCTATAACATCTGTACGCCGACCAGTTCTCCCAAACCCGGTGATCTGGTGTTCTTCAAAGGCACCTATGACACGCCGGGCGTGAGCCATTGCGGGATTTATGTCGGTGATGGAAAAATGCTGCATTGCGGAGATCCCATCGGCTACGCAAATTTGAATACAAGCTACTGGCAATCTCATTTTTACGCCTACGGGCGTTTACCGTGACAGGAGGTTTTGAAATGGCAACTACCAAAAGCATGAAAATTCAGGCCGAGATTGATAAGGTCAAGGCCAAAATCAGTGAACAGCAGGCCCGGCTCAAGGAGCTGGAGCAGAAAAAGCTGGAGGCGGAAAACAGCGAGATCGTGGACATTGTGCGCGGTATGAGCATTTCCCTTACGGAGCTCCCGCTGCTGTTTGAAAAGCTGAAGGACGGAGGTACTTTGGGACAAAGTGTCCCGAAGTCCGAAGAAGAAAAGGAGGAAAACTGAATATGAAACACTTTCGTATGTTGGCGGCGGGGCTTTGCTCCGCCGTTCTTTTATGCGGCTTTGCAATCCCGGCCTATGCCTATTCGGACGGCGGGAATGAGGAACCGCCTGTTGTGGAAGAAACTCCGGCCCCGGAGCCAGCGCCTACCATTACCCCGGGCGAGGGCTTTTCGGAGGATGGAAACCTTGTGACCCGCGATCTGCTCTACGATGCTGCAACCAACAAACAGTTCATCACGGTGGAAACCAGCGGCGGCAACACCTTTTACATTGTCATTGACTATGACAAGCCTGTGGACGAGGACGGCGAACAGTATCACACCTACTTTCTGAACATGGTGGATGAAGCCGATCTGCTGGCGGCACTGGAGGCCGCTGGCGGAGAACTTCCGGCCTGCTCCTGCACAGAAAAATGTGCGCCCGGAGCCATCCATACGGATTGCGAGGTCTGCGCGGTCAACATGACCGAGTGTGCTGGCACAGCTCCCGAACCCGCTCCGGTGACGGAACCTGCGGAGGAGCCGGAACCCGAGCCCCAGCAGAAAAGTAATACCGGGACGCTTCTGCTGATTTTGGCAGTGGCTGTTCTGGGCGGCGGTGCAGGCTGGTACTTGAAAATCTACCGCCCGAAGCACGAAAAAGCTGCTGTACCCGAAGAAGATTACAGTGAGGAACTGGCTGATTATGACGATTCCGAGGACGATGGGCCGCCTTGGGACGAGGACGATACCGAAAGCGAGGATAATGAATGAGATTTACCAACAACCCCTATGAGGGATTTATGAAAGAAAAAAGCTACTTTAAGGATGTGCCGCCCAGCCTGCCGCCGAAGGGCTCCCGTTGTGACGGCTGCCCTTACTGGCGCGGGATCGGCTGCGTGTTCTGCTACCGGGAGCAGCTTAAACCACCGGGCAACGGGAGGTGATGCTGTGGGCCGAGAACTGACCCGGACAGAAAAAGCGGCAATCCGCAGGCTGGTGTCAAAATGGTGTGCCAACTATGACCGGGACTGCGGCTGCCTGCCGCTGGATTGCGAGTGCTATATGTTTGGGAAATGCTGGACGGGGGCTTATTGCCGCTACTTCCGCGAGGCAGTTCTGCCCCTTGATCCGGCGCTGGAGATTGCGCTGCTGACAGAAGGGCCAAGGCCGGATTTCAAGGCTTGCCCGGTATGCGGCAGAGCCGTGGCTCCTGATGGACGGCAAACCTATTGTTCGGCGGCCTGTGCAAAAGCGGCACATCGCAGACAGCAGCGGGAATATATGCGGAAAAAACGGGGCTGATGTGTTGACAATTAGGCCACCTCAAACCCGCCTGTGACAAGGCTTTTTAAGGCCCTTTTCTGCGGGAGGCGTATGTTTCTATGTCCGGCCCTGTTTCCGTGAGATGCTGTCAACATTTTAGCTGCCGGGGCTTTGGGACAATTTGTCCCAAAGTTCCGGCTTTTGTGGAAGGAGGTACTATGCCGAAATATTATCCGATCAACGAAGAAGCCGCAAAGCGGGCAAAAGATATGAACAGCTTTTCCGACTATCAGCCGGGCTCCGCTACGGCGGGCTACCGGGCAATGGTCGATGAAGCGTATGCAGCGGCGGAACGCCAGAAAGCCCGTGTCGATCCCATGTACCACGATAAGATTGACGCGCTGGTGGATCGCTATGCCCGGAAACTTGCGGAAAATCTGAATGAACGCAATGTGATTGATGCCCGGGTGCCCTCTATTCTGATCTCCGGGGGCGGTAATTTCCCTGTGGCAAAAAAGCACAAGCAGAACGCCGCCCGGGATCGCAACTATGGAGAGTATGCGGAGATTTCAAAGCTGCTTGAGAAAATCCGCTCTGTTGGTATGGGCGGGATCAGCGCAGACGATGATCTGGCCGTGGAAAAGCTGACAAAAAAGCTGGAGGGGCTGGAGTCCCAGCAGGCCACCATGAAGGCGATCAATGCGTATTTTCGGAAACACAAAACGCTGGATGGCTGCCCGGAGCTTACGCCGGAGCAGGCAGAAAAGCTCAAAGCAGATATGGCGCAGTCATGGCACTTGGACAAAAGCAAGCCGTATCCCGCCTATCTGCTTTCCAACAACAACGCCAACATCCGCCGTGTGCGCCAGCGCATTGAGGAACTGAGCAACCGCTCCGAGTTTGCAGGCTGGACATTCCCCGGAGGCGAGGCAAAAACCAACGAGGCTGAAAACCGTTTGCAGCTCATTTTCGAGGAAAAGCCCGATGCCGATCAGAGGCAGGAACTGAAAAGCAACGGCTTTAAGTGGGCTCCCAGCCAAGGGGCATGGCAGCGGCAGCTTAACCAGAACGCCATCCGTGCTGCAGCCCGGATAGACTTTCTGCGGCCCGAGGACGGTACAAGCCCCTATCAGCTCCAGCCGTTTGCGAAAAGAGAAAACAAAGAAATGTCTCGATGATGGGAGGTGTACTATGGACAAAAATCAAGGTTATGCTATTTTGAAGGCGGTCATGCTGGAAAATGGACGGGGATTTGCATTGGGCGAACATCCCACCGCGCCATCCCGCTATGTCACATGGGCCTGCTATGATGACAAGGACGGCCAGCGGCAGTACGAATGGGGTCACTATGGAAATGACCGCACCGCGATGGAACAGGATTTCACAGACCGGGTGCAGGACTATCAGCGTATTTATAACGTGGGGATCAGGCAGACCGAGGCTCCCGGCCTTTACAAGTATTATTCGACCCAGCGGCCTGTGGACATCGGGACATTCCCGAAGCCGCCTTATAACAAGCCGGATGAAATCTTCAATTACGATCAGCGCATCCCGGTGGAAAATGGCTCGTTCCTGGCTTGGGGCTATCTTACCTATACCCGCCCGCTAACGGAAAAACAGGCATCCGACTATGAGCTGCGTCCTGCGCCTGATAATCCCGACAGGCCCCGTCCGATTGCCGAGCAGATGAAAAATGCGGCAAAGTTGGCGGAGGCAGATCGCGGCTCGGAGGCTCCGGCTCCCCAACGGAGGCAGCCTGACCGTGGCGATAGATAAGGAGGTGCGTATATGGAAAAGAAACGTGAACAGGAATTGTCTGTACTGGAGGTGCTGCGCCTGCACCGTGAATTTCATTTGCCGCACCCTGTTCCGGCAGACAAACAGGAAAAGCCGCTGGATAAGGTAAAGGAGCCGCCCCGCGCCTGCCGCAGCCGGGAGCGTGAGGAGCGATGACAAAAAAGCGCCGCCGTCCGATCCATCTTCATGTGATGGTGTCGGAGGCGGAGCAGGCTCTGATTCAAGAACGTATGGCGGAGGCTGGCATCCGTAATATGGGAGCCTATATGCGGAAAATGGCCCTGAGTGGGTATGTGCTTCATGTTGACCTTTCGCCTGTTCGTGAGCTGGTTTCGCTCCAGCGGCGCTGCTCCAACAATCTGAACCAAGTGGCAATTCAAGTCAACACCTACGGCGCGATTTATCCCGAAGAACTCGCAGCCTTACAGCGGGACTATGCCGCGTTGTGGGGGCCGCTATCTGATCTTTTGAAACAGCTCTCCGCGCTGGTAGAGCTCTGACCCATCCGGGGAGTGGTTGATACCGCTCCCCGGTTTTTTCTACTTCGGGACAAAGTGTCCCAAAGTAAAAATACTGTTTGCCGGAAGGAGGGATTTCTACGGCGACCACCTACATCCGCCCTTATAAAACAGCGGCGGGAAAAAGTGCAATTCAAACGATGGAGGATCGTTTCACCTATGGCCTGAACCCGGAAAAGCTGGGAGCCGTATCTTCCTATCTCTGCGATCCGAACACGGCCCCCGCCGAGTTTCTTCTGGTAAAAAGTCAATACCTTGCAGAGACAGGCCGGGCCGTATCTCGCGGGGCCCTGTTCTTTCAGATCCGGCAGGCGTTTCTGCCTGGGGAGGTTACGGCGGAAGAAGCAAACCGTATCGGTTATGAAACGGCAATGCGATGGACAAAGGGAAAGTATCAGTTCTTTGTCTGTACGCATACCGACAAGGCCCATATCCACAATCACATTTATTTCAATGCAACGGCCTTTGACCGCTCCCGGAAATTTCATAATTTTATTGGTTCGTCCTTTGCCCTGCGGCGGCTCTCTGACCGCGTGTGCATCGAACATGAATTGTCTGTCATTCAAAATCCGCGCCAGCACAGCAAGGGCCGCTTTCTTCACTATGGCCAGTGGATCGGGAAAAAGCCGCCCTCTGCCAAGCAGCGGGTGCGGCTGGCTGTTCTCGCCGCTTTGGAGAAAAAGCCCACGGACTTTGCCGACTTTCTTCGTCTCATGGAGGAGTCCGGCTTTGCGGTAAAACAGGGGCGCGGCGGTGTCATCTCATTCCTTGCGCCCGGGCAGGAAAAACCGACCCGGCTACGGGCTTCTACACTTGGAGCCGGATTTGACCCGGAGGACATCAAGGCGGTAATTGCCGGGGAACGTCCGCTCCCTGAACTGCCAGAGGAGCCCACGGTTCCGCCACGGCGAGTCAATCTCATCATCGACATTCAAGAGCGTATGGCCCAGGGCAAAGGCCCGGCCTATGAACGATGGGCCAAGGTCTACAACTTAAAGCAGATGGCGGCTGCGCTCCAGTATTTGCAGGAGCATCATCTGACAGACTATGCGGCGCTGACGGCCCGCACCGAGGCTGCTGTGGATCACTTTCACAAGCTGTCTGACGAGCTCCGTACAGCGGAGGAGGCCCTTTCCAAAACCTCGGAGCTGATGGCTGCCACGGTGGACTATGCCAAAACCCGACCGGTGTTCGATGGGTACAAGGCTGCGCGGTACAGCAAAAAGTATCTGGCCCAGCATGAAGCAGAGCTTGCCACTTACCGGGCGGCAAAGGATACCATGAACACCATACTGAACGGCGCAAAGCTCCCTAAAATTGAAGCACTAAAAAAATCCCGCCGTGAGTTGGCAGGACAGAAAAAAGCGCTTTATGCAGAATACCGGGAGGCCCAGCGGCAAATGCGAGAGGCCGTGGCAATAAAAGCGAACATTGATCATCTGCTCGGCATAACAGACGAGCGTGAAAATAAGGCCCAGGAACGATAGTGACGGGCCGCAGACTACGGTGCAGCGCACCGGGACTTTGGGACAATTTGTCCCGAAGTACAGCGGGTTTGGGGAGCTCCCCAACAAGCATTTTTGCGGGCCCTGCGCCCTGCAAAAATTTCGGAGTGTGGCCACACCCGAATTGCTTGCCAAAACGCGCAACCCGCAACAGGGCGCAAAAAAACGGAGGTTACGCTTTCTTTTACGTTTCCTCCGTTTCTTTCGATGCTTTCATCGCTTGGATTGTAGCTTCAACGATTTTCAATTCTCTTTCGTCCAAGGCGTTCAACATGGCATCAATCCGCTTTCTGCACTCGCTCCCGCTATTCTGGGACGGGTAAAAGTATTGATCCACCGATATATCAAACATTGTGACCATCTGATAAAAGGTGTTGAGGCTTGGATGCTGACCGTCATTTTCGTTATACATAATGGTACGCGGAGCGCGGTCAACAATATAGGCCAGTTGCTCCTGTGTCATCCCGCTGGCCTCCCGAGCTCGCTTGATAGCAAGCCCTATATCGTGAAAATCAAATCGTCGTTCATCTCGTTCTATCTTCATAACATCACCTAATGTAATTTTACATTTCATGTGATATTATTTGAACGACTATTGTTTTCATACTACTGACTATTTAATTTCGTGCTTGCATCATTGATGGATGCTGTAAACGGATATATAATAACATCGAGGATAAAAAGTAAATCTGTTCTAAGGAAAATCTTAATAATTTCTCATGCAATCCATTGAGAACTTGAACACTGTATTTGTTATACTTAATCGAATACGAGCAAAAAGGAGTTGGAAATATGTCTGAAAAGATATTGATTATAGATGACGAGCAAGATATAGCTGATCTGTTGGAGGTCTACTTGAAAAATGAAAATTATGTCGTTTATAAATTTTACTGCGCAACGGATGCCATGTCGTGTATTGAAAGCGGCAACATTGATCTTGCCATTCTGGATATTATGCTCCCGGATATGAACGGCTTTTCACTTTGCCAGCTTATCCGAAAGAAATACACTTATCCAATCATAATGCTAACGGCTAAAATTGAGGAAACGGATAAAATAACAGGGCTGACATTGGGAGCGGACGATTATGTGACAAAACCTTTTCGCCCACTTGAAGTAGTTGCCAGAGTGAAAGCACAATTAAGACGTTACAAGAAATATTCGCCCGGTATCATCGTAGAGAAAGTTCCATCGGAACTTTCCTATAACAAATTGTGCTTGAATGTACAGACCCATGAATGTTTGTTAGACGGTGAGCCGGTTTCTTTGACACCGACAGAATTTTCTATCCTCCAGGTTCTTTTGGAAAGTGCTGGGAATGTTGTAAGTATTGAGGAACTGTTTCATGCAGTTTGGAAAGATGAATACTACTCTAAAAACAGCAGCACAATTACTGTGCATATCCGGCATCTGCGTGAGAAACTGAAAGATACTTCCGATACTCCGCAGTATATTAAAACGATTTGGGGTGTTGGCTACAAAATTTAAGCGAAAGGAGTACGCTATGAAAAGAAAATCAAATTGTTTCGTAACCATTTTATTCTTAATTTATCTGGCACTCTTGGTTTGGATCATACTTTTCAAACTACAATTTTCAATCAGTGATCTGGACAAGATAAGAAGTATAAACTGTATTCCTTTTCACTATGATAAGGAAATTGGAGCAGCATTTCACTTAACAGAGGTGCTCGAAAATGTTTTGATTTTTGTGCCTATGGGTATCTATCTTCAAATGCTGATGCCAAAAGTAAAACTATATGCGAAGATAATGATGATTGCAGGAACCAGTTTTTTGCTGGAAACCACGCAATATGTTTTAGCAATCGGACGTTCTGATATTACCGATGTACTCACAAATACAGTAGGCGGCCTTTTGGGGCTTATTGTATATTTGATGGTGGCTCGGTTAATCGGAAATAGAATAAAAGCAAACAGACTGTTTTCCATTCTGGCAGGCATAGTAAGTGTTGTCGTGATTGGCCTGCTTAGCTTTATTCTGTTTGCCAATCGGTAGGAGGTGTATTTATGTCGAATAAAGAAATGGCAACAGAAAAACGCCTTAAAGTGCGCCTATATCTATCATTGCTGGTTTATACCATTGTTGGATATGGTTTGACCCTTCTCTTGAACTACATCTTTTCAAAATTTGACAACGGTATTTTTGCATGGTTCTACTGGCGGCTCGATCTGCTGTTTATTCTGTATCTGGTGATAGGCTTTGTATGTATCTTCAATTATTATTGGAAAAAGCCGTGGGACTATCTGGATGAAGTAATTAACGCAACCCAAACGGTCTATGAGCAGAACAGCCATACAGTATCGTTGTCTGATCCGCTGAAAGAACTGGAGGAACAGCTCAATCATATCAAAATGTCTGTTCTGTTGAGCAAGCAGGCTGCAAAGCAGGCAGAAGAAAAGAAAAATGAAATTGTCATGTATTTGGCGCACGATATACGCACTCCACTGACAACAGTGATAGGTTATTTGAGTTTGCTCCATGAAGCCCCAGATATGCCTGAGCAGCAAAAGAAAAAATATGTTAAGATTGCATTGGATAAGGCGGATCGTCTTGAAAAACTCATCAACGAGCTTTTTGAAATCACAAAATACAATGCACACACGGTCATTATCAAGAAAGAGAACGTGGACCTGCATTGCTTGATTGCACAGGTAATAGATGAAATATATCCGACACTCTCTGCAAATGGCAACACGGCGGTATTTACTGCGGAGGACAACTTATCTGTGAACGCTGATCCCGAAAAACTGGCGAGAGTTTTCAGTAACCTTTTACGAAATGCAGCGTCATATAGCTACCCACAGACAGAAATCACTATATCCGCCAAACGGTTAGAACATGGTATTCAGATCACTTTTGAAAATCGTGGAAAAACAATTCCACAGGAACAGCTTAACAGTATATTTGAAAAATTCAATCGCTTGGATGATGCTCGGCTTTCTAATACAGGTGGTGCGGGACTTGGCCTGTCTATTGCTGAGGAAATTATACATTTACATGGTGGAAAGATTACTGCATCCAGTCAAAACGAAACCATAGACTTTGTGATTACATTACCACTTTCCGCTTAGGAAAATAAGAATGTGATCTTAGGAATTACTTAGGAATTTAAGCGTGTGATTTTTGAGATTGAAAAGCCTTTGTTCGGTACAATGATTATCGAACAAGGGCTTTTTATTGTTCAGCTGAAACAAAAGAAAGGAGTGTAAGCATGGAACTGAAAATAGAGCATTTAAGCAAGCAGTTCAAAGACAAAACAGCAGTAAATGATGTTAATCTGACATTGACTCCCGGCGTTTGGGGACTTTTGGGGGCGAATGGTGCAGGGAAAACCACGCTCATGCGCATGATTGCTGATATTATGACACCAACCAACGGAGCGGTTTACTATGACGGAAAAGACATTCGAGAGTTAGGTGAAGTCTACCGAAGCAAGTTTGGCTTTCTGCCGCAGGAATTTGGGTATCACCGGGATTTTACGGTCAAAGATTATTTGGAGTATATGGCTGCACTTAAAGATATTCCTACAAGGGCAACCACCCCAAAGATCAATCATTTGTTGGACATTCTTTCGCTTTCCGATGTGAAAAAGAAAAAAATCTCCAATCTGTCCGGTGGTATGAAGCGGCGTGTTGGTATTGCACAGGCTATGTTGAACGACCCAGAGATACTTGTCATGGACGAACCGACAGCAGGACTTGATCCCGGAGAGCGCGTGCGTCTGCGGAATTTTATTTCCGAGTTTTCGCATGATCGAATCGTACTGATTTCTACTCATATTGTATCTGACATAGAATATATCTCTACGCGCAACGCCATTATGAAAGCCGGAGAAATTGTTGACGTAGGAACCACCGCAGAACTCGTCAAGCAAATTGGAGGCAAGGTTTGGAATTGCACAATTCCGGCCTCAAAGCTGCCGGAATATGAAATGCGGCTACGCATTATCAATCAGCGCGGTGAGGATCACAATCAAGTTTCCCTCCGTTATTTGTCTGAGTATTCAGAAATTGAAGGTTCTGTGGCAACAGAACCACGCTTGGAGGATCTGTATCTGTGGTTATTTCCGCAGACAGACTTAGAAAAGGAGGACAGATAATATGCGACTTTTTAGACTTGAACTAAAACGTATTTTGAAATCACGGCGTACCGTGATTTTACTTGTGATTGCACTTTTGCTTTCAGTAGCTATGGCATATTTGCCTATTTCATTTGAGGGTATCAACCGTCCGAACGAAGATGGGACGGTTACAGAATTGGATGGCTTGGCTGCTATCAAGTATAAAAAAGATTTTTATGAAACATCTGCTGGTGAAGTGACCCCAGATAGGATCAAGGCTGCTCTGGAAACTTATCAAAGCTGTGTTCAGAAATATGGACCAGTTGAGGAAGAGGGATTTCCTCTGACGCTATATATTGAAAAAATCCTCCCGATCCGCCCCTTGCTGAAAGGCCTATCCGAGGCGTTTGCCGATCCATTAACAGGCATTGGTGCTGATTTAATGGATATTAACCCAGATGATATTGACCAAGCCTATTATGAAAAGTGCGCAGAACATTTACAGGATGTCATGCGGAATGAACAAGGAAAATATGAGACGGCACAGCAGAAAGCTCTTGAAAAATATTCAGGAGTTTACAAACCGTTTTATTTTCATTCTGGAATTTCTAAAGACGCATTTGATTATATTGAGTTTTATATTTTGTTCCTTGCTATTTTGTGCGTGGCAATCGCAGCACCTACTTTCGCTGGTGAATATCAAACGGGTGGTGACAGTATTCTGCGAACCACCAAGCACGGGCGTACACGATTGGCAGTTACCAAAATTTTGGCAGCCTTTACGCTTTTTATTGTTACTTTCCTTGTTGGAGTCACGGTACATATTCTGATTTTGAATGCAGCGTTCGGGACGGACTGCTTAAAAACATCATTCCAAATGCTATACTCTATCATCAATCTACCAAATATCAATCTGGGACAGTTGCAGATTATTCTTGCCGCAGTAGGCTTGCTCTCAGTATTAGCAACCGTTAGCTGTACGCTATTCCTGTCTGCAAAGTGCAAAGATACATTGACTGTTTTGCTGATTTCTATTGTAGTTCTTCTCCTGCCACTTTTTGCTTATGTGGCGATGGGCGCAACATGGCTCTCTGCCATACTTCCATCTGCCGGAATTGGTATGCAGAACAACTTTCTTTATCAGCTTGCAAATTTTAACTATCTGCATATCGGCGGAATGAGTTTTTGGACACCGCATGTCATTTTACTTTCAGCAGGAATTGAATTATTTGTGTTTACATTTTTGGCGATTCATTCCTATTGCAGACATCAGGTAGCATAAAAGAAGTTCAAAATAGAATGAATTGATTTTCTGCCGGACGATGGCAAAAGAAAAAAAGCCGTCGTAGAGCAGACAATTTGACACGCCCATTTGAAACGGCGGCTTTGATTTTCAGAGCCGCCGCTTCTTTTCGTCTATCCTAACCCAACGACGGTCTAACACCGTGTAAATCTGCGGCGGCATATAGGAGGATTGCCGCCGTGTCCATTTTTGCCTTTTTTCACAGTACCCATGATCTACACCAGCTAAAAAAAGCGCAGCTCCCCCTCCGGGACAGTCTGGTTATGAATGTGAAATTAGACAGTACACAAATGAATATGTAACTTCATGCGTCCGTGTGGCTTCATGCCGCCCAGGCGCTTTTTTGTACTTCGAGACAAATTGTCCCGAGGTGCGGGGCGGCTCCCCGGGGTGCCGCTCCCCGCCGAGCCCCGTTTCGGTCACTCATCCACCCAACACCGAAACGGAGGTTTATTTATGACCACAATCAATCTGAAGGATTTTTATTATTGGTACACATAGGATCAGTTTATCGAGGTTTCTGGCGAGGTAGCCGAAGTATTTGTGTCCGATGCCCGGCACGAAATGGCCTACCAGCGGCGGCTCTCCCGGCATAAGGCGCAGTATTCTCTGGACTGCGATGACGGGATCGAATATTCCGCCTGCCTGCATGAGCCAACGCCCCAGGAGCTACTGGAGCGTATGGAGCTGTTCATCCGTCTGTGGAACGCACTCAACTCTTTGCCGGAGATCCAGGGCCGCAGGATTGATGCCCACATCATTCTTGGAAAGAGCATCAAGGAAATTGCCGTGGCCGAGGGCGTACATGAGGAGTCTGTCCGCCAGTCGATCAAGCGTGGCCTTGAGCGTATGAAAAAAACTTTTTGATTTTTTCTTCTTAACCCACTTGGAATTGATGAAAAAATGTCTCGGTTTATGAGAGGAGGTTTTCTTCCTAACGAAAGGGAATAACGGCAACCCGGAGTAAGTACGTGGAGCCAGACGGTGGGTGCGCGGTGACATCTCCCAAAAGAGATTGAGCGAACAACACCAACACTGTAAATGGGCCCGGCCATCCCAAGGCCATGATCCGGCGCTGAACAGGTTGGCTGCCTGTTCCTCCGGGCTTGTCGCTTTACTTGCGTTGAGAGCGCCGCACAGAAAATAACGATTGTCTTTGGACAGGCCAAGTAAATATGTGCAGCGCTCTCTAATATTCAAAAACTATAATGAACCTCGAGACAAAGTGTCCCAAGGTGGAGTAAGGCAACAGGCCAGCATCCCGGTGGTGCTGGCCTGTTGCGTTTCCCCACCAAACAGCGGGAGGCGTTCTATCAATCTGCGAAGGAGGTTTACCGTGAAATTAACTACACAGAAACTTGAACAAATGAGAAGCGTTGACATTGGCGCGGTGGCTGCCGAGTCCCTGCCTGATGTGAGCGGTATGACCTTTGACAATGCGCTTTCCCGAAAGGAGCGCATCTCTCGATTTTTGCAGACTGTCAAAAATCCATACTGCTTTTGCATCGGTGGTGTTGGCGTGAAAATTGAATTTGCTGAAAGCGGGCCATCTCTCCAAGATAAGCTGACGGATTTCCTGCTGCGGCAAAGAAGCGGGCTGTAACTTCGGTTACAGCTCATTTTGCTTCTTCGAGACAAAGTGTCCCGAAGCGGAGGCATCCTTGTTGTCCTCCCCGGACAGAGTTATAATATAAGTGTAATGTGATAGGGAAGGAGGAACAATGGCACGAGCAAAAAACAGAGGGTATCAGCAGAGTTTCTCTCCCTCTTACACAATCCGCCGCTGGCGGCTGGGCATCTATATCCGGCTTTCAAAGGAAGATTTGAAAAAAGGAAAAGACGATAGCAACAGCGTAAAGAACCAGCGTGACCTACTGAACGATTTTTACCGACGCAACATTGACGAGTTTGAAAGTATCACGGAATATGTAGATGACGGACATACTGGAACGGACGCTAACCGTGAAGATTTTCAACGGCTCTTGGCGGATGTCATGAGTGGTAAAATCAACTGCGTTATAGTAAAAGACCTGTCCCGCTTCGCACGAAATTATAGCGATGCCGGAAGTTTGATCGACAATCTGTTTGTTCAAATGGGTGTTCGCTTTATCAGCCTTGCTGAGAATGTGGACAGCTACAAGAACCCCGACAGCGTTTCAAATATCATCGTTCCCATTACAAACGTGATGAACGATAATTA
>NZ_QJHD01000044.1:0-18816 GCF_003184505.1 Blautia sp. BCRC 81119
CATTTCATGCGCCTCGCCTACAATCTCAACCGAGCGTTTCCCGACATCGCCTTCCGCAACACCTTTCAGCCGCCCGCCCTGATGCTTGATGTCCTCAACCTCGAGTTCCAGCAGCGCGGACAATTCACTGGGGAGCATCCCGTCACGCTGCTTGTTGCTGTCCTTCATGGCCTGTACCGCTTCGTGGTCGGTCATTTCACGGACGATAAAGGGCATTTCCTCCAGTCCAGCCAGCTCACTGCCGTGGGTACGGCGATGGCCCGCTACAATTTCATAGCCGTTTCCGTCTTTCTCCGGGCGGGCAAGACCGGGAACCATTACACCGTTTACGCGGATAGAAGCAACGATTTCCTGCATCTTCGCATCGTCCCGTACCTTAAAGGGGTGCGGACGGAATGTGTGAAACGGATGAACCTCGGAAAGTTTCAGATAAACCAGCTTGCCTTCCTCAACCGGGCGGGGCGGTGTGGTCGGCTCGGGAGCCGTCTGTTCCGCAGTAGCAGTTTCCTTCGGTGCCGTATCCTGTGCGGGCTTAATGGGCTCCTTGGCATCCGGGGCCTTTCCGTCACTTCGGGACACTTTGTCTCGTTTGGACGGCTTGGGCTTGTCAGGGGCCGTCTTATCCGCCTTGGGTGGGCGGCCCTTGCGGGCCCCAGCCGATTTCTCCGATTTTTGATTTTCAGTCGCGGCCTTTTCTGCTTTCGGCGGACGGCCACGGCGCGGCTTTTTCGGTTCCTCCGTATTGGCGGGCTGCGGTGTTTCTCCGGGGGCTGCCGCCTCCGGCGCTTCGGGGGTTTCCGCCTTTTCGACTTCGGCGCGGGCGTTCTGTCTCTTTTCTGCCATAAGCTCATTGATTTTGTCAAAGGACACAACCACATCGCCGGGCTCAGGTATGGCAGGCCCGGTCTGTTCCTGCTGGGGTTCAGATGCTGCGGCCTGTTCGGGTGTGGCGATAGGCTCGGCGGCCTCCGGGGAAATATTCTCCGCAGGGCCTGTGTTCAATTTTTCATCGGCCATTTACGATCCTCCTTTTCGTTAAAGTTGCACAAATTAGAGCGCTAAAATTTTGTAGTTATTTTTGTGCCTCCTTTCCGTCTATCCACGCAAAAAAGCCGCCCGTTTCTCATGCCGGACGGCTTTTTGCGTAATGTGATAGATCAAATATTATTTTTTCTGGTTTGCAGGCTCCGAAAAGCCTTGTATTTACAGTGTTCCTAATAGGAAGTAATCATATACTGTTGGAGTTTCACTGCAAGGATACCGGAGTTGGAATGAGTAAAGAATTTCAGAACCATATTTTTGAACCATTTACTCAGGAAACAGGCGGTGCAAGATCTGTTTATGGAGGAACAGGTCTTGGTATGCCAATTACAAAAAAACTAATAGAGAAAATGGGCGGTACAATTAAGTTTGAAAGCGAGAAAAATGTAGGAACCACATTCATGGTACAGCTTCCATTCCTTATTTCTGCTGATATGAAGCAGGCAGAAAGCCAGGAAGATGATGTATCAATTGAAGGCATGAGAATCCTTTTGGCCGAAGATAATGAATTGAATATGGAAATTGCGGAATTCCTTCTGACAAATGCAGGAGCAGAAATTATAAGGGCTTCAAACGGCAAGGAGGCTGTTGAAGTATTTGCAAAATCAGGTGTTGGTGAGATCAATGTAATTCTGATGGATATTATGATGCCAGTTATGGATGGACTGGAAGCTACCAGAGAAATACGTATAATGAACAGAAGTGATGCATCTGCTGTTGTGATTATAGCTATGACCGCCAATGCTTTTACAGAAGATAAGACTAAAGCACTGAAGTCTGGAATGGACGATTATCTTACCAAACCACTGGAGTCAGAAAAACTGATTCGTGCCTTAAGTAGATATAAACACAATTAACAGTAACGTTCTTATTAGCCTGATTCAGCCATAGAAACAGGGTGTGGTACGAAATATTATGCGTAAATTTATAAAATGGAACAGTAATTCAGACAAAGAGGGGCATATCAATTGGACAATGATATGCTCCTCTGCCGATGTTTGTTAACTGATGCATTTTGTTTATATATTCCCTTATTTTGTACATGGACTCTTTTATATGGAAGGTGTATAGTGAATGAAAACTATATGATGAAAATTATGGAGGCATAAGATCATGGCTGACTTGATAAATTTTGTTACGCTGTTGAATGGAAAATTTGATAATAAGGATCAATTTGAAAAAATAAGTAAGACAAATCCACAGTATCCATATGCAAAGCATATCAATACAATATGTAATTCCAGAATTGCAAATCTCCCAAATGGTTTCGAAGGCGTATTTATGATTGAAGAGAGCTATTATTCTGTACAGGGAACTACCCGCTCTTCTTCACATTTGTTTCTTTTCATGGAAGAAAGTAATTCAATAAAACTTATTTCTTATGAGATACCGGAAGGATATGATAAAAAGAATTTTACTTACAAAATGTTCAAAGGTGCCGACTATGATCAGCTAAAATGTTCTGCAAAATTTACTCCTGCATTTTTCAGAAAATCAGGTGATATATGGGAAGGCGGAAGTGTAAGTATGTTTTCTCCCGTATTGAAATTTTCTCTGCATGAAAAGTTCACTGAAAATCAATTGGAAGTATCAGAGTCCATGGAAGTAAATGGGAAAAGAACTTTTGGTTATGATGAGCCGATTATTTACAAACGAATAAAATAGAACATTGACAGGAGATGCTCTGCTAAAAAGATTGATTTATTAAGAAGAGCAGAATTCCTAAAGAAAGAGGAATACGTATGAACATTGTTTTTTCATCTGATAAGAAAGAATATAATACTATTAAAAAAGGTACTGAAATACTGCTGGCTGAAAATGACGGTTTCAACCAAAACATAGAATTGTTTGTTAAATTTCAGGACAGACCAGAAATATTGATCAATAAAAGAAAAAACCAGATTCATATCATCTGTCGGGAAATATCTCATTATTACCGGGCACTTAATTATGCCATACATCATATGGAAGAGGATGAATTTCAATATCAAGAGCATGTCTGCTTTGAAAGAAACGGTCTTATGCTGGATTGTTCCAGAAATGCTGTATTTACAGTTGAAAAGGTGAAATTCCTGATCAGGACACTGGCAAAACTTGGAATGAATGTACTCATGCTTTATACAGAAGATACCTATGAAGTAGAGGGGCAGCCTTATTTTGGGGCTTATCGAGGAAAATACACCAAGGACGAAATAAAAGAGCTGGATGCTTACGCTTCCATGTTTGGGGTAGAGCTTGTTCCGTGTATTCAGACCCTGGCTCATCTGCACAATGCGCTGAAGTGGCCGGGAATGGATAAGATTCGTGATTCTGCGGACATTCTCCAGCCTGAAAAAGAGGAAACTTATCAGTTTATTGAAAAGCTGCTCAGCTCAGTAAAAGAGAATTTTTCTACCAACAGGGTACATCTTGGAATGGATGAGGCTGTCATGCTGGGACTTGGAAATTATCTAAAAGAAAATGGATATAAAAAAGGGTCACTGATAATCAGGGAACATTGTAACAGGGTCGTAGATATTTGCAGAAAATTAGAATTAAAGCCTATGATATGGAGTGACATGTACATTACAGCAAATTCTACAGGCGGATACTATGATCTGCCCGAAAACACGGACTGCTCCAAATGGGAAAAACCGAAAAAAGATTTAGGATTAGTATATTGGGACTATTATCATGATGATACCAGAACCTATGAAAAAATGCTGGATATCCATGCGCAGCTTTCGGATAACGTTATTTTTGCAGGAGGATCTTGGATTTGGAACGGAATTTCCCCCAATTATTCTAAGACCTATGCGTGTACCAAGGCAGCTCTTTCTACTTGTAAAAAATACAATATAAAAGAGGTGCTCTGTACAGCATGGATGGATAATGGTGCAGAAACCCCGGTGGATGCTTTGCTTCCGGGACTTGTACTTTTTGCACACCTTGATTTTCACGGAGACTATGACGAAACAATCCTTAAGCAGGAGTTCAGGAACTGCACAGACGGAGAATTTGATGATTTTATGGCACTTGACAATTTTGATTCCTTATTCTTAAATACGAAAGAGAATAAAGAGGCTCAAAATCCTTCAAAATATCTGTTATACCAGGATCCAATGTTAGGCATTTTTGATTATCATGTGAAAGAAGCAGGTGTCAATACAAAATCTTACTACCAAAACATACAGAAATGTATGAAGGAATGTGCAAAAAAAACAGGAAAATATCAGCTTTTATTTTCATTTTATGAAAAACTGGCGGCGGTATTAGCTGATAAAGCCGATTTGGGCATGTGTATAAAATCAGCATATGACAGATCGGACAGAGCAGCGTTAAAAGATATCAGTCAGAATGTTATTCCTGAAATCATCTGCAATCTGACAGATATGAAATCATCAAGAGAAAAAATCTGGATGAACGATGCAAAGCCATTTGGTTATGAGATCCTGGATATAAAAATCGGTGGCGTGATTACAAGACTTAAAAGTACAGGATACCGGATTGACAATTATCTGAATGGAAATGTGCTTCGTCTGGAAGAGCTGGAAGAGGAAAGACTTCCCTATTTTACCAAAGGAATAGACAAGCGGGAGAACTTATGGAATCGCATCATCAGTGGATGTGATTTGAATGACACGATCTGATAAAGGTAAATGAAAGGAATCAGGCTACGTATGAAAATTCTAGTGATTTTAATAATTTTTGTATTTGCATTGTCTCTCTTTCGAATGATTCTGGAATGGAGTAAAAATAATAATAAATGCTCTCACCAGCGTTATAAACGATCAGAAAATAACGGTTTATACAGGAAATCAAAACTATTCTCACAGAATGGTTTTGGTTTCCTTTTTTGCTGTTACAAATCAGTTACAACTGCAATACAGAATTTAATGTATAATTAACCTGTGAAAAGATATTTATAAAAACATGTGAGGTAATAATTATGAAGGCAAGAATTCTTGTGATAGAAGACGAAATGTCAATCAATGACCTGCTATGTATGAATCTGGAGATTGCAGGGTATGAAACAGTAGGATATCTGGATGGAAATGAGGCATATGAAGCAATTATTCAAGATCATGCGTTTCAGTGTGCACTTGTAGATATCATGCTTCCCGGAAGAGACGGCTATAGCCTGTTACCGAAATTGAAGCAATATGAAATTCCCGTAATATTTCTTACTGCAAAGGGAGATATCGCGAGCAAGATAAAGGGATTAAAAGACGGTGCAGAAGATTATATTGTAAAACCATTTGAAATGCTGGAAGTGATGGTCCGTCTTGAAAAGGTACTGGAACGTAATGGCACTGTACAAGAACAGATTCAAATTGGTGATGTTATCATTGATACGTCTAGTCGTACTGTTACAAAAATGGGCATGGAAATCTATTTAAAGCCAATGGAATATAACTGTCTCATGGTGTTCGCCAAAAACCCGAATAAAGCACTGACTAGGAATCAGATTCTGCAGGAACTGTGGAATGAAGAGTTCTGCGGAGAAACAAGAACTGTGGATGCACATGTGGGTCGTATCAGGAAAAAGCTTGGATGGCAGGATAAGATTAAAACAATTCCCAGAATCGGTTACAGACTTGAGGTGGATTTATGAAACTCTTAATAAAGATCTTTGCTCAGACTACATGTATTATTCTGTTGGTATCGTCAGGGATCTTTCTCTATACCACTTATTGTTGGAAAAATCAGAGTATACAGAATATCAACAGTTATGAAAGCAGTATATTCAGAACAAATATCTTACAGTTTGAAAATAAAACAAGCCTTTCCGACAATCAGAAACAGAATGCCGACAACGAAACGCGCCCCCAAATAGTTACTTATGCTTTTCGGCAGGTTTTTCATGACAGCGCGGTTTTATATCTTGATGGAAAAATGACCTATAATGGAACTGTTTATGAATTCGATGTAAAAAAGTTAAGAGAATTATGTGCAAGTAAGGCAAACATGGTGGATCATGGCAGCAACAGTGATGGTCATGGCCCTATGATCAGTCAGATAAATGGAAGGACACTTTTGTTATTTTACTATGGCAATATAAATATGGGATATCAGATTGTTACTTATAAAGATATAACAGATGTAATAGAAAAAAGTCATCTGCTGTTTTTTCAGACGGGTGGATTTACTTTATCTTTGATCGTGGTGATGGGAATTATCCTTTATTTGAGCCTTAGAAAAATCACAGCACCGCTTACAGGCCTAAGAGAAGCTACGCTTCTTGTTTCTGAAGGTATTTATGATTTTAAAGTACCGTCAGAGGGAAATACAGAACTTGCGCAGGTAGGTGCAACCTTTAATTTTATGACAGGTAAAATAAAAGAACAAATTGAAAGTCTTTCTAACATAAACCGGACACAAAAACAGCTTATTGGAAGTCTGGCTCATGAGCTGAAGACCCCAATGACTGCAATCATAGGCTATGCAGATACATTGCTTACTGTGCGCCTAACCCCAGAAAGGCAGGAGAAGGCTCTGATTTATATTGAAAATGAATGTCGCAGGCTTTCAAGACTTTCTATGAAAATGCTGGAATTAACCGGACTCTACGAAGCTTCGGAAGACTCATTCAATCCAGTGGAAATACAGGTGGATAACTTCCTGAAAGAAGTAAAAGAACTCATTGATTGCAGGCTTCAAGAAAAAAACATCTCTCTTGATGTATTTTGTGAACCAAAAGAATTGGTAAAGAAGTTTGATCAGGACTTAATGATAAGTGTAGTGACAAATCTAATTGATAATGCAGTCAAAGCTTCCAGGAAAGAATCTAAAATTGTGCTTGAGGCAACCCCAGACCATCTGATGGTTCAGGATTTTGGAAAGGGAATACCGAAAGAGGATCTGGAAATGGTGACGGAACCATTTTATATGGTAGACAAATCTCGTTCCAGGGCAAAAGGAAGTGTAGGGCTCGGTCTTTCTTTATGTCAGAAAATTATAGAACTGCACGATTTCCAACTGAAGATTGAAAGCAATCCGGGAAAAGGAACTACCGTCTCTGTTTTCTGGTAATCACACTAACGTTTACATATCAGTTACAAATCGCGAAAGATTTGGTGTAATGCTCGATGATATACTTATAACAACCTTAGAAAGGAGATATTACCAGAAATGAGAAAAAACATAAAAAAGTTTGCAGGAATAGTGCTTTGTATTGGAATGTTTACAGGATGCGCACAGACCCCGGATTCTTCTTTGGTAAAGCCGAAGGGGAGCAAGGCTGTAGATGCTTATACGGAAGCGGATGATGTTAGCGGTTCTAAAGGAGAAGCATCTGAAAGCAAGAACGATGACGGTTCAGAGTCAAAGACAACCATCAGGAATCTCATTGATGCTCCTCAAAATTATAAAAGCCATGTGGAAGATGACAGTGCCAAGCTCGTGGTAAATACAGATGCAAGCGTAGAAATTCCGGAAGTGGAAAAGATATCTGCTATTTCTGTCACTGCGGCAGAAGTCACACAGGAGCTTCTCGACCGTATTACAAACGCATTCTTCTCAGAGGCAAAACTTTATACCCTGGATAGTTATTATGTGAAGACAAAGGATGAAATTAAAAAAACTCTGGATGAACTAAAAGAAGACGTTGCTAACGGAAACCTGGATCCGTATAACTATGGAACAGACGATGATGGGAATTATGTCTATGATATCTATGAAGATATTGAGACATGGGAACAGGAATACGAAACTGCTCCGGAAAAGAAAACCCTGACAGAGGCAAAACCTGTTGCCGGAAATTATTTCAGTTGTATTGCACAAATGCCAGACGATTCACAATACTACTATATGATATCTTCCGATGGCTCCGATACCTTGTCAGTCAAGATCAAGAAAGCAGCAAACAAGGGCGGGAAAAAAATACCGGAAGATGCAATGTGGTGTGACTACGGATATTCTGAAGAGGAAGAAAAACCCACAGAAGAATCTATCGGGCTGTCCCTGGATGAAGCAAAAAAACTTGTAAAGGAAAAATTTGAAAAAATGGGCATCACAGATTTACAGTTTTCTAACTGGAATTACGCGGTGTGCAAAAGTTTTGAAGGCGATAATAGTTCAGGTAATTTTGGAAATGGATATAGAATTGATTATGCACGTACCATAAATGGTGTGCCGGTAACTCAGACAATTGCAGACGGTGGGGCATTGGAAGATATGGACAGCACGATGGAAACATGGTCTTATGAAAGTCTCTGTTTCTATGTCGATAAAGATGGCATAGAAAGCATGACTTATTCAAATCCCTACACAATTGGTAACATAAAGACAGAGAATTTAAATCTTCTTTCATTCAGCGAGATTATGAAAATTTATGAAAAAATGATGGTGGTAACAAACGCTGATAATATGCAATATGAAAATTCCAGAGTCTATAATATTGATCGGATCGTTCTTGGCTATGCCAGAATATATGAGCCGTCTACTGACGCACACACAGGTATTTTGATCCCCGTCTGGGATTTTTTCGGCAGCATGACTTCAGAAAGTGAATATAACGGAGAAACAGAATCAAATACCAGTAAAGATCCGAATGAAAGTTTCCTTACCATTAATGCCGTGGATGGCAGTATAATAGACCGGAATCTGGGTTACTGACATGAGACAGGTATTTGGAATTGTAAGGTACAATTTCTTCGGATTTTTACGCAATCCCAAAGTTATTTTTGTATTTCTGTTAGAATTTGTACTTAGTTTCCTGCTTACAGGCAGAATCATGGTTGTAATGGAGACCTACGATACACCGGTACAGGCCATTGAACCATTTATCTGGACATTTGGGGATGGGATAGCAGTACTGTCCAGTTCGCTGCTCTTGCTTCTTATGTTTTCTGACCTGCCGAAGATGACACCTATTACTCCATACCAGCTGACCCGGACAACCAAGAGGAAATGGCTTTTAGGTCAATTCATTTATGTTATTTTTGTAACTGTTTTATATACGGTTTTGATGCTGCTGTTTACGGCCGTGCTGTGTATGAAAAAGAGTTATCCAGGTAACCTGTGGAGCGAAACTGCGGCCATGCTTGGTTATTCAGAATTAGGAAAAAACCTGCAGGTCCCTTCTACAGTAAGAGTCATGGAAAGTATTTCACCTTATGGCTGTATGCTGCAGGTTTTCTTCCTGCTGTTTTGTTATTCGCTGACCTTAAGCTTTGTAATCCTTGTAGGGAATCTCTATAAAGGGAAGACCAAGGGTATGATTTTTGGTCTTCTTTACAGTGTATTTGGTTTTTTATTGGACCCGAAAGTACTGGCTGCAATTTTACATAAAGAAAAATACGAAATGTATCAGGTAAATGTATTAATCTGCTGGATCAGTCCTCTGAACCAGGCAGTATACGGAAAACATAACTTGGGTTATGATCCATTGCTCCCGAAAATCTCGCATTCCTATATGTTTTTTCTGGGTATTTTAGTTCTTCTTGCAGTTTTTGCAATTAACCGGATGAAAAAATATACCTTTGAATTTCTTGGAGAAAAGACATGATCGGAAGGGGGAAAACCTATGTGGGGTGAAACAAAACGTATGTTTTTTAATAAGAATTTTCTGGCAGCATGGCTGATAGCCTGCATTTCCATAGCCATTGGACAGACTTATCCCAGCTTAAAAAAAGCACTGACATGTGGTACTTTTATCAGTATACTGGAAGGTTCCTTAAAAAGTCAGGCAGTATCTTTTGCCATTCCGGTAGCAGCCGTATTGCCATGGAGTGATTCCATTCTGCAAGAATATAAAAGTGGATTTTTAAAGGAGATACTTCCCAGAACGACTCGCAGACAGTATATCGAAGGTAAAGTTTTTTCCATTATGGTATCTGGTTTTATGGTCTGGACGTTATCTATACTAACGGTACTTTTTATCAATTTTATTGTGTTCTATCCGCTGGAGATAAAGGGTGCTATTCAGAAAGAAGCACTTCTGGACTTACTCATGAAGGCATTTCGGACAGGACTTATCGGAAGTATCATAAGTACTTTCGGTGGAAGCTGCGGGATTTTATGGGATTCTGCTTACATGGCATATGGAATCCCTTTTGTAAGCTTTTATTTCGGAATTATCCTTCATGACCGCTATTTTAAGAATCAGATATGGTTTTATCCAGTAGAATGGATACTGGCTGATGAAAATTGGGGACCGGACAAAATAGGAGTTTGGCTATTTCTACTGTTGTTTTTATTCGTAATGCTGGGAATTCTGGGAGGTGTTTTATATGGAAGATTGGAAGAAATCTGAAGGGACATTTAATCTGGCCTGTGATCCGCAAAGAGCAAGTGGAATGATGCAGAACACCTGCGTAAAAATAGAACACGTGACCAAACGTTTCGGTGAAGACATCGTGTTACAGGAAGTAAATCTTTCCCTGAAAACAGGGAACGTCTATGGGATTGTTGGAAATAATGGTTCAGGAAAGACCGTCCTTATGAAATGCATCTGTGGGTTTCTTCCTGTAACTACGGGCACTATTTTTGTATTTGGAAAAAAAATAGGCCATGATGTGGATTTTCCTGAAAGTCTTGGAGTTATTATCGAGACTCCCGGTTTTCTTACACAATATACGGGCTTTAAAAATCTGGAGATCCTGGCAGACATGAATGGCCGGATCTCGAAGGCCGATATCCGCATAGTCTTAAAAAGGGTAGGGTTGGATCCGGACATGAAGAAACCCGTCGGAAAATATTCCCTTGGAATGCGTCAACGCCTTGGTATTGCACAGGCCATTATGGAAGATCCTCTGTTTTTGATCCTGGATGAGCCGTTTAATGGACTGGATAAACATGGCGTGGAAGAAATAAGAGAACTGCTGCTGGATTTAAAAGCAGCAGGAAAAACCATTTTGCTGGCAAGCCATAATGAAGAGGACATCAGAATCTTATGTGACCACGTATATGAAATGGATGGAGGAATCTTAAGAGAAAGGACTGCCTGATAATGAAAAATTTATTTGTAAAAACGGCATTAGTATTGTGTACGACAATAATATTTCTTCCAGCTACCGTTTTTGCCACAGAGCCTCAAAACACGGAAGTTACATCTGCTGAAGAAGGATTTACGGACTCAGATCCGTCCGTATCTTATGAGAATGATAACTCGTTAACCCTTGATGAAAAAGAGGATGAATCTACGAGTACCGAACCTCCGAGTACCGAACCTCCGGCAGAGGATGAAAAGACTCCTGATAAAGCTGATACCGATAAAGAAAATCCGAATCCGGATATTTTTACATCAGGAGATGACTTTGGTGATGGTTCTAAATCGAATCCTTTTCATGTTGTAATAGACAGTGATAATCCGGAAGACGGTGACGCCCCGCAGATAACAGATCCGGTTATAGACAACGGGTATTCGGGCGGTGGGGGAGGAGGTAATTCAACATCAGACTCATCAAGTGAAAAAATATTACATAAACCGCAGGTATTATTAGAAGACAGCAATCTTTCAGGTGGACGATTGGAGGCTGGTTCTACAACAGAAATGTCGCTGACATTTCGAAATAAAAGCTGCAGTCAAAATGTATTTGGTTTAAAAATTTCCCTTTCTACAGAGAACAAAGGAATTGAATTTGAGAAAAACTCTTTTTATGTACAAGTCCTGGCTCCTGGTGAAGCAATTACTTTGGAACAGATGATTACTATAACAGAAAACTGTGATCCTGGCCAGGCTGTCATTACTTTTTCTCTGGATTATGAAGATTCGAAAGCAACGGCAACTACCGGTACAGAATTACTGTCTTTTCAGATCATCCAACCGGTTCGTGTTAAGCTGGAAGCTTCAGATATTCCATCTGTTTTATACACTATGGATACAGTAGAGATCCCGGTAAAAGCAATGAATCTAGGAAGAGACAAAATATACAATGCAAGTGTCAGCTTAAAGGCTGATGAATTAAGCTCAAACGATACTGCATTCTTAGGGACCATAGAGGCCGGAGATTTATCCCAAGGAAGTCTTCGCATATATGTAAAAGGAAAAACAGGAAAATGTGCAGGACAATTAATTCTTACGTATGAGGATGCAGATGGCAAATCATATGAGGAAGAAATAAAATTTGATTCTGAAATCAAAGAAACCCAGATAAAGTCTTTAAAGGTTGAAGATGACCAGGAGAAAACCAATAACTGGTGGTATTCCATAGTTGCAGTTGTTGCAGTACTGCTTATTTCCATAATCCTGATTCTGGTCAGAAAGCTTCATAAGAAAAATATCCTTCTCGAAGAAGTGAGAAAGGCGGCCTCTCATTGAAAAGAAAAAAAATAGACAGCTTTACCTTATTTGTCATACTTCTGCTGTCATTGATATTGACATTATTAGTGATGCTGCTGGCGGGTATGAAAGAAGAAAAACGGCAATTTGCTGTGTTGCTCCCACTTGGAGATCTGACTTATGATGAAGATTTCTTGCAGAAAGCGAAGAAGATAAAAGGTATAAAAGAAATCTGGCCAGTCATAGAAGTCCCGGTTGTCATCAAAATTGAAGATTATACGGAAACAACGACTTTTTTAGGAATTGATATGAATGCGTTTGGAAAAAATCCAACTCAGAATGAGCTGGGGAAGATGCCGTTGTTATTGCTGGGAAATGGTTCCCTGCAGGATATGAAAGACTATAATAATCATGCTATTTCAAAAAAGCAACAGGAAAAATACTTAGAGATGGGTGAAAACCTGAATATTTTTTATTCCCTGGATGAAAAAGAGAAGGATACTGCCAAAGCCACGGAGGATCTTACCACTTTATCCGGCAATTCCGCAAGAGAACCGCAGACCTCATATATGCCCTGTAAAGCCGCTGTAGTAATAGAAGGCAACGAAATCTACATACCCATCTACCAGGCACAGGATCTCTGCAGAGAAATAGGAGAGCCTTCTGAAATCAGTAAAATATATCTAAAAATAAATGGAAAGAATAACCTGGAGAACGCAAAGAAAATACTTTCAGGAATTTAACATAATATATAGCAATTCGGCGATTGCCTTCGAAATGGTCTCGCGGCGGGCCGCTGCTTTAAATGGGCGTATCAATTTGTCTGCTGTACGACGTTTTTTTTTCTTTTGCCATCGACCGGCAGAATGGCTTAGTTATTATTTCTGAACGGAGTCCGCTTCTTCTTGTGTGAGTTGACCATTTTTAACTGCATCAGAAATAGCTTTGTCTAATTCCTCAACTGTGGAATAATCCCCGATGTGTACTGCTTTTCCGTTATCTTTTGTTATATCAACACTATAAGAGGAAACTACATCTTCAGTAGGTGGAATCATGGAGTAGGTATCGCCGTCACCGTTGTCTTTGGAATACAATACTCCTTTTTTGATACTTTCCAGAGTTCCTTTATAGCTGTCCATCATAGCAGCTACGCTTTCCTGTGTAAATTCATGGAATACGCCTTCCCCATCATACCAACCATCTCCGGTT
This sequence comes from Blautia sp. BCRC 81119, assembly GCF_003184505.1. Lineage (NCBI taxonomy): Bacteria > Bacillati > Bacillota > Clostridia > Lachnospirales > Lachnospiraceae > Blautia > Blautia sp. BCRC 81119. Next base: position 13,454 of record NZ_QJHD01000044.1, read on the forward strand.
CCAATCAAAGATTCCATTTCTTTTTTCTGTTCGTTCATCCACGCCTCATATTCATCAGCTGTCCACCACTGCACATCTGGTGCTGCATTGTTCTTCTCATAATCTGCCTCATCGACCCAATTTTTACCGTCAACGCTGATTTGTCCACCGTCTGTATCCTGATAGAGAATATCTGCACTGGATGTGTTTCCTGTTTCGGATGTTGAAACCTTTGGTGTATCCGAAGCCAATGCACTTGCATAACTTGCATAAGTAACTCCTGCAATGCTTAAACAGATTGCTCCACACAGTCCTATTGACCAAATTTTTTTGTTCTTCATTGATAAAACCTCACTTTCTAAAAATTGTAGCTACCCTCTTGAGGACAGCTATAATATAACAAAGCAACTTGGATATAATTTGCAAGGATTATGGATTTTAGATGGAGTTGTCTATCGGCTGCCTGCAAGGCAATTCAAACCAAAACAGTACACCATTGTTTGTATTTGAAATGCCGTACTTTGCTTGGTGCATTTCCATGATTTTGCCAACAATATAAAGCCCTAATCCGCTTCCGCCGGAATTACGGTTACGAGATGTATCTGCCCGGTAGAAGGCTTCAAACAAATGTGGAATAGAATCGTCAGGCACACGGACACCTGTGTTTTCAATTTCACCACGAATTGTACCATGCGTTTCGGACAAAGATATACGAATCAGTTTACCACTTGGAGAATAGTGAGTTGCGTTTACCAATATATTTTGAATCGCCCGTTCCATCTGTGCTTGTTCCACTTCACAATAAAGACGGGTAGGAATATTTGCTTCAAGGCACTGTTCCTTTTCTTCCAATAAATCTGTTACAGTGGCAATCTGTACCCGAAATATTTCCGCAAAATCAACGGTTTTATATTCAGTTTTTTGAGTTCCTTCCGCTTTGGAAACATACAGCAGCTCTTTTACCAACTTTTCCATCCTATCGACAACGGCCAGGGAACGCTCCATGTACTCTATATGGTTTTCATAACCGCAGACTCCGTTCAGCATTCCCGCCAAATGTCCTTTCAAGATGGTTAGTGGTGTTTTCAGTTCATGGGATGCTGCCGAGAAAAAGTCTACCCGCTGTCTTTCTAACTCCTGTTCCTTTTCAATATCTGTTTTGAGCTGTTGGTTGGCAGTTTGAAGGTCGTTCAATGCAGTGGATAGCGAAGCAGACAATGAATTTAGATTTTGCGCCAAACACCCTAATTCATCTTCTCGTCCTGTACCACATTGACCGGAAAAATCCAATTCTGCCATTTGCTTTGAAATCTTGCTCAGTCGCACAATAGGTCGAGTGATGTACCGTGTATAGAGCCATGCACAAAGGAGCGAAAGCAGAAAGATCATTAGGATAACATACGGAAGAATAGACAGCAATACCTTTGTTGCCTGCTGTACAACGAACAAATCCGTTTGAACTGCCAATTCATAAGCAGTACCGTTTTTTAACGTGAACGGGTAAAAATTTGTCGTGGTTTCCCCAGACGGTTGCATATCTATGAACGATTCATCTTCATCGAATGTAACTGTGCAATCTGCCGAAGCAGTAGAGGTTTCCATTGATGCCTCGTCGGGATATATCATACGACCGTTACTATCCTCAATCCAAAAAGCAGCATTTGTTTCCTTTGAAAAATTAGATATGTCATTTTCGCAATCAGATATATTGTCAAAGGATGTCATTTGCTCAACAAGGTGCATAGCGGATTTCTCCGTAGCCGAATTTATCAAATTGGAGTATGTCGTAGGTAACAGTTTTGAAATGAAAAAATATGTTCCGCCGCAAGCTGCACCCAGTAGAAGAAATGTAATTATAAAAATCTTGACGGATAACCGTTGCTTAATGTACTTTGTCAATTCTGTATCCCACCCCTCTGATTGTTTTGATATAGTCAGCATTCAGCTTTTTGCGAATGTTCTTTATGTGACTGTCAACGATCCGATCTTCGACCTCCAAATCGTCCGCCCACAATCGGTCAAGTAGCATTTGCCGAGTAAAGACCTTTCCCTGATTTTCAAGCATAAGCCTAAGAAGCGCAAACTCTTTGCTGGTTAAAACAACCTCGTTTCCGCCTTGATATACATGGAATCCGTCAACGTCCATACTCAGCTCTTTATAAGTAAGCAGGGGTTGATTTTGATTTTCCACAGTCCTACGGCGAAGAATAGCCGCAATCTTGCACAGCAGGATTTTGGGCGAAAAGGGCTTTGGAATGTAATCGTCAATCTGCTGTTCAAAACCCTTCAACTGTTTTTCTTCATCCGAAAGCGCAGTAAGCATAATAATAGGGACTTGTGACCGCCTACGAATGACCTCACATACACCATAACCGTCGATTTTAGGGAGCATGATGTCTAACAGCACAAGGTCGATGGTATCCCCAAACATTGCAATCCCTGCCACACCGTCAGAAGCAACAGCAACTTCATATCCCGCATCAATCAGATGGTTCTTTAATATATCCTGAATGTCAATATCGTCCTCAACAATTAAAATCTTCTGCATTGTTCCACCTCCGATTTTTCAAATATAGCAGAGAAATATGTATCTATTATGGAGTCTCAAATTTTATCCGCATTTATTTTACCGCCATTCTTTCAATCTATCAATGTTGTCATCGGGTATGTAGAATAAAATACTACTAAAACATAAAACTGCGTATCGTCCTCATAATCAAACCTGAATACCTTTTACCAAATCGTCACCTTGCTGGACATTTCCGTAGACCAGTTCTTTTATCCTGACAGGCAGAACAGCGAAAGTAACTGCTGCCAGCACATTGATGTCCTTATAAACTCTAATGAAAAAGAATTTGTCGTGATAGAAGCCACAACCGAGGGCATTAAGAAAGCCAGAGAAACGGAGGTTCCAGGAAAATCTACATACCCATTTCCCAGGCACAGGATCTCTGCAGAGAAATAGGAGAGCCTTCTGAAATCAGTAAAGTATATCTAAAAATAAATGGAAAGAATAACCTGGAGAACGCAAAGAAAATACTTTCAGGAATTTAACATAATATATAGCAAGAAGTCTCCTTCCTTTACAGATGTGCAATGAATTGTAAAAGTACTGTACGAACGCTGTAAAAGCAAAAAAGAACACTTGGTTGGTGATGCAGTTCATGGTATAATAGTATCAGTTGATAACATAAATGATAAAAAAGCTAATTTTGTTAAAAAAGGATCACAATGTACATTTGAATATCAGATTTACTGCTTTTTGATCATGTGGTTGTAGTGTTCCGTGCATAGCCCAGAATGGAACTAAGTAAAATTATCAATGTCTGTTCCTTTTTCAAAATCTGAGATTTAATTGGCAGAAGTATATCACATGATAATGTTTATGGTATGGAAAAAAGCTTTCGTTGTAGCCTATGGTTCTGCATGGAAAGTTATTGGATAAAAGATACTGATTAATACTTGGTAAAATGAGGGAGCTCACAAATGAAAAAAATTACAATTGCCTTAATTATGGTTATATCATTAATAGCACCAATTCAGACAATGGCGGAGAGTGTTACTCAGAACGGTACAATAATAGAGCCTTTGGAACAGAATATTGAACAGATCATCGATGAAATCACTTCTGAACCGCGTCCAATAAATTCTGATGCAATACAGAATGTAAAAGAATATATTAGTGAATATTTTGGCAATCAGGGATATGACAATATAGAATACCAGAAATTCGAATATAACGATGAAAACAATGAGAATGCAATAAGGCATTCCTCGCAGGCGGATGTGTTTCTGGCATCAACAGCCGAGAATGCAATTGTTGACGGCATTGGTGAAAATATCATTGTGACAAAAAACTCATCCATTGATACTACAAAAAATCTGATCATAAGTGCCCATTATGACAGTGCAGAAGATTCGGTGGGCGCCAATGATAACGGTTCCGGAGTGGCAGCAGTGCTTGAACTGGCAAGGATTTTAAAAGATACAGAGATACCGTATAATATAAAATTCATCCTGTTCTCGGGCGAAGAGAAATATATGCTGGGTTCAAGATGGTATGTTGGTAAGCTGACGGAGGACGAGCGGAAACAGATCATCGGAGTAATAAATATTGATACTATTGCAGAAAAAAGTGATCTGGGTTATATGGCGATGATCGAAGGAAACAAAAGACCAGACAATGCGGAATATGATGATGAGGGATTGAAAAAACTGGCAGAATTAAATAAAAACAGTATGTCAGAACTATTTACACCCAGTGACAGATTTTTCCTGACAATGGCAACCAACAGTGACCATTATCCGTTTGCATTAGTGAATATCCCGGCAGTATCTATTGTCCAGGACTGGCAAGATGGTTTGAACGTGAATGATAGTTCTGATGTAAAAGAAAATATGGATATACAGAGAATTGTGGAAGTGATTGATCAGGTTATGGAAGTACTTCCAACGATCAATTAAATTTATATCAAAAATCTCCCACTAATGGTAGTGTCAGATAAAAAACATTGTAGAAGTCAGTAATATTAATGTTTTTCATGGTGCTAGCACGGTGTGAAGTCGAAACAATCAAATACTGACAGAGACTAGGAGGTGGAATAATGAAAAAATGGATCGTGATGCTGGCGGTACTTGTTATGTTCTGTCTGGCGGGATGCGGGGAAAAGCCGATGACAGCAGTGTATTTTCATACAGATGATAACAGCTGGTATTTTGCGGATCTGGACACGGACACGATTTTCTCCGGAACGATACCGGATAAGCTTACGGATGAGAATGGAAAGAAGCTGACAGAGGAAGATATGACAGACGGAGATGTTTACCTAATCTATGGAGATGGTATCATGCTGGAAAGCTTCCCGGGACAGTATCCGGGAATCACAAAGATGGTACGGAAAGAACAAGGCAATCAGGAAAAGGCCGATCATTACCGGAAAGAGCTGCTTTCCATGATGCGTCCGGTGACTGGAGAGTGATAAAATAAAGCTTTTTTATAAAAATATTAAAAGAAAATATATATCCATTTCTTCTATATTTTGATAAACTATATATTAAGGCCACTGAGAAGAATAAATTTTAACAAATGTAGCAAGAATTCTCCCACCTCTTCAGGTGGTGAGATGAATTGCACATCTGAGCATATCTGCTCAAAAAAAATCTCTATAGTATAAAAGAAACACTCGTTCTCCCTTCCCTGATGTAGTATACTGAAAAAGAACAATTAGTTCATAAATACATATCCGTCGATATAAGAAAAAGGACGATAAATATAATGGAGTTAGACCATGAAAGATGCATTCTGGAGTCAGATCTTCTGTCTGCTCAGTGCAGGCGGAGCAACGATTGAAACGATACGGCAGTATATAGAAAGCCAGGGTGAG
>NZ_QJHD01000045.1:0-18260 GCF_003184505.1 Blautia sp. BCRC 81119
CGCTGTAATCTGCGTTTCTGTTTTTCTAGTTTCTTTACTTTCTGACTTTTATTGATGTTCTTATACTTAGCTCCATCAGAGCAAATAGCCAGATCTTTGATTCCTAGATCTATACCAATCCCATCATCATTAAGTTTTTCTATGCAATCAGGAAATTCCACACATACGCTGATCCACCAGTTCAACCCATCAAAAGATATTCTCGGATTCATGTATTTAGCATCTGTAGGAATACGACCATGCTCTGCAAGTCTTACCCAATTTAGTTTTTGTTTATTTCTTTTCCTGCTCGAAGAAAATCATTCAAACTTAACATGAGTATTGCTGAATTGTATCTTAATATTATCCTGATAGAACTTCGGTATTGATCTCTTTTTTGGCTTGAATCTTGGGAATTTCTGCAAACCTTTGAAAAAGTTCTTATAAGCGGTGCAGGCATCTTTGATCGCCTGTTTGGTTACATTATTTGAAATACTCAATAACCATGCGTATTCATCAGAATGTCTAAGCTTTGTAAATTCTTTTCTGAGTTCTGCATCTGAAATGAATTTTCCGCCTTTTTCATAGTTTTCTATTTCCCTTGCCAAAGCCCAGTTATAAGCAAATCTTGAAGCACCTGCGTACTGAAACATCTTAGTTTTCTGTATATTATTTGGTATTAACATTACTTTTATGGCTTTTACCATCTACTTTCTCCTGTATCAATTCCCGGATAAGTTTCTTGGCTTTATTCGCTCGTTTTCCTTGTAATTTGCAACTGAATACTGTGATCATCTGAACCAGATCTTCAACAAGTTCCTGCTGTTCGGATTTTTCAGTATTATCAATAATCTCAATCTCACAATTATAAAGCGAAGCGATATATTCTATCAATTCAAAACCAAATCGCAATAGCCGATCTTTATATAAAACAACAACCTTTTCAACCTGATTTTGAGATATTCGCCTGATCAATTCCTGGAGTTCTTTTTTCTTATAATTAATTCCGGAACCGATATCACTTATTATCTCAAATGGCTGTCCTTTTGCCAGAAGATATGTCTTAACATTATCAATCTGTCGTTCCAGATCATCTTTCTGTTTATGGCTGGAAACGCGACAATATCCAATTGTAATGCGAGTTTTAGGCTTTACATTTATTACCTGGTTGAGTTGCTCGTCAGAATAATATCTATAGCCGCTTACTGTAGTATGATGCGGATGAAGTTTTCCATTGGCATCCCAATTTCGTAATGTCTGGGCGGATACGCTTATAATTTTTGAAAATTCATGTATAGAATAATATTTACTCAAAGCATCAACTCCTTTCAATAATATTCTGCTCTAATATCTTATAAAACTCAACATGTACTTATATGATTTTATAAATTTATAATTTATATTTAACTGTTAATAACCTCCTGAAAAATTCTATTTGCTTCACCTTATCATATTTTGGGGGTGGCGTACATATATTAATGTAAATTATGAGACGATTTGATTTTGCGTAATTGAGTGGATGGGTTGAATAGTGCGAATAATCTATAAAAGAAGTGGCGGAAATACCAGCAATGATATTTCCGCCGTTTTACAACTCCGAATATCCTATCCAGAGCTACTTTGTGATCATAGTATATGTTATAAAATCAAATTTTATGAAATGTAAAAAGGAACTCGTCCAGAGCCCCTTTCCTTTGAATAAGTAATAATATCTTTCTCACTCCGGAAAAAGACTTCTTTGTACTTATATAATACTGGTTCAATTACTCCTTGTCAATATTTATTTTTATCTTTGTAATGTGTTCTGTCAAAGAAATATCATCTGACAATTCAAGAATTTTCCTTAGTTCAGCAAGTTCGTCCTGTGCCTTATTACGTTCTTCTTTTATTTTTGAAATATATTGCAATTTATCATCCATTGAGGTGGTAAATTTCGTTGCAATCACGCACTCTATGGGTTAAAAGAGAGGCAGGAGCCGCGACGCCTGCCCAATAATCTCTTTTATCTATAAATGCTCTATTGCGAATGAATAGGGTTTTTATTTTGCAATAAACATAAGCAGAATCAATACTTTGCTAATAATTTTTTCCAGGGTTTATAGCCTTTCATATAAGCAAAGTCTTCTTCATTTTGGAAGCCTGCAATCAGTTCTTTTTTCATTTCTTCATCATATGGATTTTCTACATCTTGGAATTTTATATGTTTATATAATCTTGATTTCTGAAAATCACAGATTGTATCGACATTCTCCAGCAGTTGTTTTACTACCTTAAAAGTATCTTCTACATTTTGTTCTGCCACCACAACATTAAACATGGTTGCACATTCATTGTATTTTCCCATCTCAAAAACACCTGCTAATGCACACATTTTCTCGGCCAGGAACCTTGCGGATTTATGATCTTTCTTGTCAAGAGCTTTTGTGATCATCATGCCAAAGGCAAGATTCAAAGTAGTATACTCTGAAAGAATTATATTTTCCAGTTTTTCATATGCTTCTTCTGTTTTTTCCTGTTCCATGTATAATTGCCCAAGTCTTAGTTTTTTCATGGGATCATAGTCGGAAAAATAGTTCAGATATTTTTCTGCCATTTCATAATTCCCTTTTCGCAAGTAGAATCCGAACAGAGAATCTGCCGCATGGTGCTGGATTTTTTCGTCCTTGTCATTTAGTGCCATTTCGTACCAGGAATTAATCTGTTCGTCGTACTTATCGGGATGCTCACACTGACCTATGATTCTTCGCGAGTCAAGCATCACCGCCACCTGCCAGATAAGCATGTTGCAGTTAGGGTAATCTTTTATGATATTTACTGCCCATTGATAGGTCTTTTCGTAACCTTCTGCTGAAAACATTTTGTCCATTTCCTGAATAAGTTCTGTAATTTCAACGTCTGTCAGATTTTCATGAAAAGACAACAGGGTATCAAGGGAAATATGTAGCAGTCTTGCAATTGGTGCTAACAGTTCAATATCTGGATTGGAGTTCCCCGTCTCCCTTAATTAAAGATATTGTTGGGTAAAAAAGAAAGGTCAGTCGATTTTGCCGATGAAGCGGTAGTAGATTTCTACTTCCTGCTCACGGCTTCCGTCCTCGCCCTTGACAGCTTCGTGGACGGTTATTTTTTCAATTAGAGTGTTCAGAAGTTCGGCGGTCAGCTCCACAGGGTTGACATACTGTTTCATCAGGGCAATCCACTTTTCAGCATCCGCTGCGGTCTGTACGGCGGCTTCCATCGTTTCGTGAAGCTGTCTTATTTTTGTTTCAAGCTCCTTTTGCTCGTTCTGGTACTTCTCGGACAGCATATTGAAGTTATACTCGGTTATGCGTCCGGCAGACCAGTCCTCATACATTTTAGCAAACAGCCCGTCAACCTCGGCTTTACGCTTCTCTGCCTTTTTCAGCTCCGCAGCCTGCTTTTTCTTCGCAGAGTTTCTTTCCCTGTCGCTGGCATTGAGCAGGCGTTTCAGCAGCTTGTCCTCGTCTTTCTGTGCCAGCATAGACCAGTATTGCAGTCTTGCAAGCACATAGGCATACAGTACATCATAGCGGATATAGTGCATGGAACACTGGCGTAATCCCTGCCCGTTCTTGCTGCAATGGTAGTACCCGTATGGGTTCTTATTCTGCTTGTTTTCCCCATAGGCTAAAGACCATCCGCAGTCTGCACATTTTATCAATCCTGCGAAAATCTGTGTCGTACCGTTTCTGCGTTTCCTGCGTCTGCTTGCAATCAGCTCCTGAACTTTTTGGAACACTTCTTCAGAAATGATGGCTTCGTGGGTATTTTCCACACGATACCATTCTTCCTGCGGCTTCCGCACCTTTTTCTTGTTCTTGAATGAAATGTTGCTCTGCTTGTTGTGAATGCTGTGACCGATGTAGGTTTCCTCTTTCAAAATGCTCTTGACCTGTGCTATCGTCCACGCATAGGCTTTTTCTGCGGGCGCACCGGCGTAGATATTGGCGAAAGTCCCGTATCTTTCATAGTTCAGCCAGCCGGGGGTAGGTACTTTTTCCTCCACCAGAATCCGTGTAATGCTGGCGGCTCCACGCCCGTGTACAGCAAGGTCAAAAATCTTCTCTACAATCCAGCGTGTTTCCGGGTCGATCAGAAGATGACCTTTTTTGTCCGGGTCTTTTACATAGCCCAGCGGTGCATAGGCTCCATAGTGTGCGCCATTGGCAAATCTTGTGTGCATGGCAGCCTTGACCTTTTTGCTGGTCTGTCGGGCGTGCATTTCATTCAGGATGTTTAAGAACGGTGCAAGCTCGCTTTCTCCGTTGATGGTGTCCACATTGTCATTGATGGCAATGTAGCGTACTCCCTTGCTGGGGAAATAGATTTCCGTGTACTGACCGGTCAGGATATAGTTTCTTCCCAGACGGGATAAGTCCTTTGTGACAACGCAGTTGATTTTCCCGTCTTCGATGTCATCAATCATCCTTTGGAAACTTGGACGCTCGAAATTTGTCCCACTCCATCCGTCGTCAATGTACTCGTCTACAACGGTCAGCCCATGCTCTGCGGCATACTGTCTAAGCATCATGCGCTGGGTCTGGATACTGCCGCTTTCCCCCTGTAATTCATCGTCACGGCTCAATCTCAAATATAGTGCAGTGTTATAAATCGTTGTATTGTATGGTTGTTTCACGGTTAAAAATCCTCCTTCTAAAAGAAACAACCCACGCTTATACAATACTCGCTGGTACAAGTATATCATAAGCGTGGGCTGATTGACAGTCGTTATTCCGTATTTTTTCAGGAAGCGGCGGCAGCGTGCTGGATCACATCTTCCAGCAGGCTGTCAAGCGGCTTCCCATCCTGTGCGAAATGCTCCGATACCTTGATACGGACTTTCCCCATGACAAAATACTGGGTGCCGTCTTTTTCGGTAAGCAGGGTGCCGCTGTTTTTGTTATTGCTCTCGTTTTTGCTTTTTGCCATAGGCAGTTACCTCCATAAATGAAATATGCCCGACAAGGGAATGTCAGACAGGTGTACAGCCGCAGACTGTCTCCGTGTCAACCAAACCGTGTCAACCGGCAGAAAAGACTTTGAAAACAATCCATAGGCGCTCTATTATTACTTTTTACTTTTTCTTTGATTTCTTGGTTGACATGGTTGACAAAGGAGAGAAATGCCCCAAATATCAGGCTTTTCCCCGTCAACCGGCTGTCAACCAAAGCGTCAACCAAACTGTCAACCGGTGGCTTTTCAGAATGGAAGTTCCATTTGCCGGGCTTCTTCTTCCGTGATTTCCTGAAAACCGTCCCCCTCCGGCGGAGCTTGGTTGACACGCTCCCAGCCTTTTTGAGAACCGTATTTCTTATACCGCTTCGGGCTTTTGTAGGCTACCCAGCCCTGTATGATGCCGCCCGCAATGCCGGTATTCATAATCTCGCAGATTGCCCGTGTCTCCCAGTCTGCCGGGGAATTTAAGTTCCCCAGCGCTTCCTCATAAAGCTGCTTGGAACATACCCTGTCGCCGGTGTAGTCCTCCAAATAGGCGTAGATCATGCCGGCCTGTGTGTCTTCCTGCATAAAGTCCTGCTGGTGGGCGTTCAGGTATCGGTTCATTTCCATGCTGAATGACAGCTTATACTTCCCACTGCGATAAACCGTCATGGCTTCCGCCCACATCTGTTCGATATACGCCCTCGCCGCCGCTTCATCGTCCAGTATGTGAACCTCCGCCCGTTCCGGGTACACCGTCACGGGGAGAAAGCGCCGGTTGCCGGTGCGGTCACGGGGCAAAAAGTCCTGCCGGTTGGTCGTCCCTCCAAATACACATTGCCGCAGCCGGTCTGCCGGATGTGTCTCATACGGCACTTTGTAGGTTTCTTTCTGGCGGCTTAAGAATGACTTGATTTCCTCAATACTCTTGGCGTTGGCTGTGGCAATCATCTCCGACATCTCGATAATCCAATGCCCTTGCAGCTTGCGGTACACATTTTCATCGTCCAGCTTTTTCAAATCGTCTGAAAACCATTCGTCCCTGCCTGCCAGCAGCCGGAAAAAGGTAGATTTCCCGGCTCCCTGACCACCAACCAGACAGAGCATGACCTCAAACTTGCTCCCCGGTCTGAATACCCGCCGGATGGCTCCCATCAGGAACAGTTTCAAGGCTTCATAGGTGTATTCGTCCGTATCGGCTCCCAGAAAGTGATGCAGGGCGTAACGGATGCGCTCTGTGCCGTCCCATTGCAGGCTGTTCAGGTAATCCCTGACTGGATGGTAGCGGTTTTCATTGGCAACAATCTTGATGGCGCTCTGCACCTTTTTCTCGCTGGTAAGCCCGTAATTTTCTTCCAGATACAAAAGCAGGTAGTTCATGTCCATGTCGGTCAGCGTGGTACTGGTGCGCTCCCAGCCCAGCGGCTTCACAATGTCAATCTGCTCCGTCAAAAGGTTCAGGCGCAGCGCCCCGCGAAACAGAGGGTCACGCTGGAACACCGTCAGGCAGTTTCGGATGCTGTTCTTCACGCCGCCTTTCTGCGTCCCCTCTAATGTTTCCCGGATTTCTGCCGGTGTCTGCGCCGGTTCCATTGTGTCCATCGTCCTTTTGACCGCTTCCTGCGTTTCCGGCGGCAAGCTCTGAAATTCGCTGTTCAAGCCGCAACACCTCCTTTCCCTGTGCGGCGATCAATGCCGCTTTTTCTTCTATTTCTCCGTATAACAAAATATCCAAAAGGTATTCTGTGTAGCTTATCCTCTGCAACGCTTCCACAAAAAGAGGATGCCAGATGGCATCCTGCGGCTGTGGGGCGTGTGCTGTTTTCCAATGCTCCAGCAGGCGCAGATAATCGCATAGCACCCGGAAACAATACCGTTCCGTTTCCTGAAATCTCTGCTCCGCTGATTTTTGTCGGGGCTGTGACCTGTTGTGACGCTTCCTATCTGGCGGCGCATTGCCGGATTTCTCATAGGAAACGCCGAAGTCCTCCGCAAGCCTGACCGCAGCTTCCCGTTTCCCCAATCCATGCAGCAAAGCGGCAAAGTCGATCACATCCCCGGAAGCCCCGCAGCCGAAGCAGTAAAAGCGGCTGTCCACTTTCATGCTGGGCGTGCGGTCATTGTGGAATGGACAGCAGACCATGCCGTTTCTCCCCACCCGGATTCCATAGAATGAAGCAGCCTGCCGGGTGGTAACAGACTGTTTCACCGCTTCAAATACATTCAAATGCTCCCTCCATAAAAATACTGGTAGCGGTAAAGCTGCCGGTTATATCATAGCTCCATCTCATGTTTCTTTCTCTGTACTGCCTGTGGCTGCTCCCTCCGGCGCAGTGCGGTATCTACGGCGTTCTGCACCTGCCGTAGCCGTATGACTTCCTCCCGGAGTGGCTTGTGCTGCGGAGACAGTTCGGCATACTCTGTTTTTAACTGTGCGTATTCCTGTTTCCATGCTTTCAGGGCAATGGGTTTTCCGTCCAGTTTTTCTTTCAAAATACGGCGGGCGGCATAAAACAGCCGTAACTCCGCATCGTGGGATGTTTCAAATTTCTCCCTCTGTTTCTTAAACTTGATATTGTTCAATTCCGTATGAACAGGTTTTAGCCGCTGGTAATTCTCGCCCTCCCGTATCAATTCCTGCAATTCCTTTATCCGGGCAGATTTCTTTTTCATGGAGTCGCTTAACGCTTCAAATTCTTCGTTGACAGAGGAAAGACGCTCCTGCAAATCCTCTAATGTGAGCAGCTTGTTTTCCGTCAGATAATTGACGGCTTCGGCAAACTGCTTTAAGTTTCCGGTTCTGGCTTTATTGCTCCATGCCCCTGCGTTGCGCTGGTTGTAATAAGCGATCAACAGGTCGGCAAGGCTCGGTGTCTGCGGTTTGGAAAGTTCTTCTTTTACCTCTGCCATCCAGACAAACAGGGCTTTGATCTTCTTCCTCACATCCTGCATGAGCCGGTTGGTGGCTTTAATCCAGCGGTTCAGTTCCCCTTTCTCGGTGCGGATGCCCTTTGCTTCCATCTGCCGGACATTAGCTCCCTCGTGGACAGTAGGTATCAGGTCAAGCCCCTGCCGCACATAGGAACGGTGGTCGATACGCACATCCAGCCCTTTTTCCTCAAATTTTGTATTAACGGCAGCCGCCCACTGCTCCCGCCAGTGTTCCAGCGTTTCCGGCTCATGCCAGTCTGTTGTATGGACAGCGTTAAACATATAATCGCCGTTTTTATCCCGGATTCGGTTTCCATCTTCATCAAGAAGATATTCCCGACGCTGTTTTTGTCCCCATGTGCCATCCGGGTTCAAAGGGCGCATGGTTGTCATCACATGAAAATGCGGGTTAGGGATGCCGCCGTCCTCTTTCTCCGGGCTGTGAAAAGCAAGGTCGGCAATCATGCCTTTTGTCACAAACTGCTCCTGTACGAACTTCCTCGCCAGCTCCATGTTTTCTTCCAGCGTCAATTCATTCTGCATGGCAATATCAAAGGAATAGGCAAGCTGTGCTTTTGGATGTTTCTCGCAGTTCTCCACAGCATTCCAGAGGGTCGCCCGGTCAAGATATATTTCCGGCGCATGGGGCGGCAGCATGATTTCCGAAGCGATCACGCCGCCCTTTTTGGTGTAGTCGCTGACTTCTCCATAGTAGCTGCTGTAAAGACGCTCCCCGGCTCGATAGGCTGCGCTGGCAATGGCGCTCTGACCGGCGCTGCGCTTGATCTGTGCGATTGAAAAATGATAAAGTGCTATCCTTAGTCACCGCCTTTCTCCTGCCCGGAAATACGGGCGTGGTTCTCTGTGGCAGACCGGATGAAATGCTCCGCCTGCGGCAGATTCAAAATGCTTTCCATGAGGGAATAAAATTCCGCTTCGGATAGCTCCTTTGTCTGTGGTGCAATGCTCTCAATAGCTGCCCCACGGGTAATCAGCCGGTGCGTCCTCTGTTTCCGGGAACCGCTTTCCAGATACGCCTGCCGGTTTTTCAAACGCTGCATTTTCCGTTTTTCCTGTTCCAGCAGGACAGTGGTTTTTTCATATTCCTGCTTCAACTGTTCCAAAGATTTTTCCATGTTCTCACATCCTTTGCTGATAAGATAAAGAAAGACCATCCGCAGACAGTCCGTGTGTCAGTGCTTCTATAAAACCCGATGAAAAGGGAAAACCGCAGAGCGGATTTCTCTTTGCGGCGGGTACACAGGGGATAGCCGCTTTAGCGGCGCAAGGGGGTGTAGCCACCTTGTCGGAGCGAAGCGAACGCAGACCTCGGATTGCTGATTTTATCAGCGGCAGAGGTAAGCTCCGCAGGACGCACGATACATGGTCTTTAGACTATGTATAGAAGTGCGCCCTTAGTTCCTAAGGGATTTTGCCGTTTCCGGCAGTCTTGTCCTTTTTCTTGGAACGCTTGGAAAGATACTTCGGGCAGTCAACCACAACCGCCCGGAAGCTCTGTTTACATTCGTGCTGGCATTTCCGGCACAGTTCGTTGTAAGTGATACGGCTGCGGTCATTTAAGAAGAAAGACCATTCCAGCCGCCGCTTGTTGCTCATTCTTGCCATAACCGGCTCCTTCCTCCGTTTCTATCTGATGTACGCAGATAGGCTGTTTTGGCGTAGCGTTTCGGTATCATTTTTAAGGTTTTTCCCTCTGTATGCCCCTTTGGAAAGTGCGGCGGTATTGCAGTCAGGGGATAATACCTCACGCTTATTTGTCGCTTCCCGGTACGGTTTCAGAGCCTTTTGCCATCCATTCAAAGAAAGCAATTTTGCTGACCTTGATAAGCCTGCCCCTGCGGAACGCCGGAAAGCTGGGGGTGTGTACCAGCTCATAGGCGCTCGCTCTTGAAATTCCCATAATCCGCTGGATGTCCGCCACATCCAGAACCAGAGGTAAATCCTCGTAGCTGTTCAATCTCTTTTTATCGTTCATTCTGTTCCTCCCATAAATCAAATAGGTTAAAATGCTTCCTGTTGCCGTTCTCCCCCAAAGCCGTTTTCCTGCCCCATTCCTGCGGTGTTTCCCTGCATTGGTGCGCCGGATGCGTCACTTCTCCTGCCGGTCATATCCCTTTTGGACGGTCATTCACTTGTCAAGGTACTGTGTGGTACGAAATTACCAACTACAATCATCATAGCGGACCATCATTGACAAAACAATGCTTCTGCGTTACCATGAGTGTAACGGATATAACTAAATTATATAATTACCATAGACAAAGGCAGGGGATAGGGATGGAGAATCAGTTTATACGGCATGAGCCATGTTTTGAGAGGATTTTGTTTGTCCTGACGCTGGACAGGAAGAAAATGAAAGAGCGGATTTTGATTGGGGAAGAACAGCAGATCCGCTTCCAGCTGAACGGGAGCCAAAACGCAGAGGTGCTTTGTGATATGAAACGCCCGCTGGGGACTTTTTTGATAAACTTTGAGCGTGACACGGACAGAGATTGGAACTTATACGGGCTTTCTCCGCTGCGGCAAGCCCTCCGCTCCAACCGATGGAAACAGCCGGAGCTGGAGCAGACGGCAAGCGAATTTCTCTGGGGAAAATATCTTAGCAATGACCCTCTGAAAATGTATGTGGCGTTCCGTATCTGGAACAGCTATCTGCTTGCCAGAGAACCCCGTGACCGTAACGCTGCCTGTGACCGCTTCATGGATAAAATGAGCAGACTGACCGGGGTATTCCAAAACGAAACCATGAGCTTTGACAGGGAGACAGGAAAACCGAAACATTTTCAAGCTGGCAGCCTTTATTTCAAAGGCGCACCGTCAGAAGATACCCGGCTTGACCTCTGGTTCCCGGACAACCGGCGCACAGAAGAATGTGTGTCTGCCTATGCGTCCCTCTACCCGTTGATTACCTATTATCTGAACAGGCTGAATGACTGGGGGCTTTGTTTCCGGCAGTGCAAGGTCTGCGGGAAATATTTTCTGGCAAAGAGCCAGCGATATGAGCTGTGCAGTGACAAATGCCGAAAAGCACAGGCGCTTCAAAACAAGCGGGAATTTGACGAGAGGGCAAGAGAAAATAACTATGACCTGCTTTATAAAAATGAATGCCAGAACTGGCGCAACAAAATAAACCGGGTAAAAAATACCGCAGGCTTTCCGGCTGACCGTCTGGAAAAAATACAGGCTGCCTTTGCTGACTTTAAGAAAGAAGCCTTACAGAGAAAAAAAGCTGTAAAAACAGGAATGGCCAGCCCGAAAGAATTTGCGGACTGGCTGTATCAGCAGAGTAATGTAATTGTTGAGCTGACCGAGATATGAAAAACTTTCTATCGTCAATTTCGCATTATTGCAATAACAGATTGCTTCTTCCATGAATGGTAATATTATCATCAAACTTTTGGAAGAACTATAAATGTCCGAGGTGCCTTTGATTTCGACAGAAAAACAGGCTGAATTGTTACAAAGCTCGGACATTTCAAAAATTTCTTTGAGAAATGGCGAAAAAGGCGGGGCAGCACACGCCGCCCCGCCGATCTCAAAAGGTTATTCCATCGCCCGCATTTGTTCGATCAGGGATTGTTTTTTCTGTCTGCGGATTGTCCAAACAGACAAGATCAGTTCCATTCCGAACAATACCAGAATGAACAGTCCCATTTCCAAAACCGGGAATTTGTAAGGCACTACATTTCCGGCAAAAGCTCCTATACTCATTTTTCTGCAAGCAAAGATGGAAGCCGGAAGCCCAACGATCAGCGTTGCCAATGTTGCAAAGAGCGCATAGCACAGCCCCTCACAGATGTTCATTTTACATAGCTGTTTTTGTGTTAGGCCGATAGAACGCAGAATACTGTTTTCCTGCTTTCGGGCTATCTGGTTAGAGAGTGTCGTATTGATAAGGTTGATAACGCCAAAGAGAAATACCAACCATGAAAGTATCTCCATACTGCCAAACGCAAAAGAATTTGTCATTTCTTCATATTCAATCACAGTATTGATTTCGTCTAAAGCAAGGTTACTATGGTTGGCTACAATATTTGTTAGTTCTGCTTTTACGCTCTCCGTTTTTTTCGGGTCATTCACAATGCTCCATGAATAGTCAAAAGAGGTGATTTCCGGGTGCAGTTCGTGGAACAATGCTTCTGGTGCAAAAAGAGTTGCCCCATCTAAGTGCATCCTGCCATGTCCTGAATATACCTTTGCAGGAGCGTATAACCCCGATATGGTAACAGAAATGGATGGCTGTTCTTCCCCCAAAGAAATCTCAACCGTTGAACCAACACCCATATCCTCATTCTGCTTTAGCACATTATAGTCAATTACAATACTACGGGAATCTGTTGGCATGGTTCCCTCTGTCAGAGCCGCTTCAACTGCCGCATAATTCTGGTCGGTCAGCATATCGCACATACCACCAGCTTGATGAATCTCTGTTTTATAAGTTGCATGGAGAGATTGCCTGCTTGGAATTATATCTGTAACGCCATCAATAGATAAGATTTCCTGCTTTAATTCCTCATTCAATGGATTTCCCGCTGCCATAACCTTTTCTTCTGTCATTTCAGAATCCAAATAAATTTTATAGTCGCCGTCTGGGAAAAACTGTCTTGCAAGCGCCTCTGGTGAGCGCAGCAAAACAATGGAGGATACCACAAGCAGGATAATTCCGCCCAAACTCAATGAGGCTACAATAGCAACGGTCTTTTTTCGGTCACGCCTAAAATTTGCAATTCCCATTGAAACAGGATTGAGCTTGATATTCTTTTTCCGGCTGCGGATGTCCTTTTGCGTCGGGGTAAAACGGACGGCTTCAATGGGGGAAATCCCTGCCGCAATTTTCACCGGCTTACGGATGGAAACAGATACCATGATCCAACTGCTTATAAGCGTTAAAATAACCGTTGCCACATAGGAAACAGCGTTAAAACCCTTGGAAAACAGGAGGGAACCGCCGCATACGCCCAGCACTGTGCCAATCAGAATCCCGATACTGCCGAGTTTGCGTCCCTCGTTCTTTACAATCCGCTTGATTTGCTTTGGTGTCGCACCAATCGTCCGAAGCTGCCCGTAGCTTTGGATTTTGTCATTGATGGAGATACGGAAGATACTCTGGATCACAATATAGCCGCCAATCAGAACAAGGGCAATCACACCTGCCATCAGTGCAAAATCAAAGGATTTAGAAGCATAGGCAAAATACTTGCTGTTCATTTTGGGCATAGGAAGCTGATATTCCTCCGTAATCTCCCTGCAATAAGAGGTCATCAGTTCTTCGCCCAACTGGTCGCTGTTTTTGAAATGGACATAGGCGCGATAGCCAGTCGGGTCAAACCCTTTCCATTCTGTCAGGGCAGCGTTGGAAAGAATGATAGCGCAGGTATTCGCTTCTTTTTCATTTACGCTGTCCATAATGCCGGTAACGACATAATCACCATGAAAACTCTCTGTATCTAAGGTCACAGTGTCCCCAATTTTGGCATTGTTTCCATAGGTGGAAAGAAAGTATTCGCTTACGACAACTTCATTTGCTTTTTCAGGAACCCTCCCCTCTAACAACTCCATCTGCGCCTTGGTAATCTCCATCATTTGCGCGTCGCAATACACATAAGACGCATGATAGCCCTGTTCCGAAAGTTCCTCACCCAGCATATAGTAGCCGCCTACGCGCTCAAACTCCGGCAGTCCTTTCAGGGTTTCAATGTCGTTTTCCTCCACGCCCAGCCAGACCGCCTCATAAGTATCGACAACCTGATTGCGTTGCATTTGTGTCAGGGAAGTAGACACAATTCCCGTAAAGCAGATTAGAAACGCCGCCAGTGCAACGGCAATCACCACCATCAGATTCCGGCGCTTCTCGCTTTGCAAACTTTTCTTTGCCAGCTTCTTTGTAATGGCGCTGGTATCATTCTCAAAAGGCCATGTCATAGCCTGCCACCTCCTTACTCCACAATCTTGCCGTCCTCAATGCGGACAATCCGATCTGCAAGGCGGGCAATGTCGTTGTTGTGGGTAATCATCACAACAGTTTGCCGGAACTCTGCACTGGTGCGCTTGATAAGCCCCAGCACCTCGGCGCTGGTCTTGCTGTCAAGGTTGCCGGTCGGCTCGTCGGCCAGCACAATAGCCGGTTTGGTAATCAAGGCGCGGGCGATAGCCACACGCTGCTGCTGTCCGCCGGAAAGATTGTTCGGCATGTTTTTCAGTTTATCTTCCAGCCCCAGCAGGTGAACGATTTCATCCAAAAACTTCTGATCCACCGTGTCCCCGTCCAGTTCCACCGGCAGGACGATGTTCTCATACACATTCAGGATAGGAACAAGGTTATAGTTCTGGAAGATAAAGCCGATGTTGCGGCGGCGGAAGATGGTAAGCTGTTCGTCGTTCATTTTCGACAGTTCTTTGTCCCGGACAATCACATTGCCGGAAGTAGGGGTGTCCAGCCCGCCCATCATGTGAAGCAGGGTGGACTTGCCGCTGCCGGAGGTTCCCACAACGGCCACAAATTCGCCGTCATTTACAGAGAAGTTCACGCCGTCAAGGGCGCGGGTGATATTCGGCTCTGTACCGTAATACTTTTTCAGGTCGATAGTCTGTAAAATTCTCATACTCAAAACTCCTTTCAAGGCTTTCTGCCTGTTGATAAGGCTATTGTAAAACCCAAATGTCCGCGAAATGTTACAGCGGCCAAAAAATTTCATTGAAAATCGGGGGTGAAATGTTACAACGCTCGGACATTTCCGCCGAAAAACTGCCACTGGCAGCTTTATCGGCACACTGTTGCGAAAAGACTTACGGCGGGCAGCCGAGAATGACCGTCCGCCGCATTCTATTTTGTCGGCAGCATAATGGAAAATTCTGAACCCTTGCCCGGCTCCGAAACCACTTTGATATAGCCGCCTTGCCGCGTTACGATCTCGCGGGCCAGATACAGGCCAATGCCCACGCCCTGCTGTTCGTGTACTTCTTCCTCACGATAGAAGCGCCGGAAGATGGCAGCCTGATTGCTTTCGGAAATGCCCTTGCCGGTGTCGGTCACTTTGACCTCCACATACATTTCCCACAGCACCACTGACACGGCGATTTTCCCGCCTGCCGGGGTGTACTTCACTGCATTGTCCAGCAGGTTAAAGAGGGCTTCGGATGTCCACTTGCTGTCATGGAAAACGGTCAAATCCTCCGGGCAGTCCACGGACACAGCGATTTCCTTTTTCTCCGCTGCATACACAATCCCACTCATGGCCTGCGCCACGGTATCAAAGAGGCGACCCGGTTTCTTATCCAACTGGATCACGCCCGTTTCCAGCCGTGAGGTTTTCACAAGGGCCTGAAAGAGAAAGTCCAGCTTATCCGTCTGGCTGCGGATTCCCCGGATAAAGTCGGTGCGCTCCGCCTCGGTCATGGGCTTTTCCAGCAGGGTGTCCGTCGCCATTTTCAGATTGCTTACCGGCGTTTTCACCTGATGGGAAATATCCGATACAAGGGTCTGTAACTCCTGCCGTTCCTCGTCCACCCGGCGGCGGTTCTCCTGCATGATCTGGTAAAGCCTTGCCAGCCGGTGTCCGATTCTGGCAAGCTGGGTTTCGCTGTCCTCTGGCCGCTGGGGCGCTTCATTCCCGGCGATCATGTGGTCTAAGGTCTGGCACAGGTCAGCGGTAAACTGCGACAGCCGCTTTCCAAACGCCTGCGTCAGTACAAAAATCCCCACAAGGGCGCACAGCAGCAGCGTCCCGCCTGTCAGCAGCACCGCAATCTGTTTTGTCACAAGAAACAGGGCTATGGTGATCCCGGACATGGAGAGGACAAGCTCCATTGCCACCCGGCCAAACAGCCGCTTTACCGAGAGGTTTTGAAACTTCATTTTACCTCGCCTCCCGTCCATTGATACCCCATGCCGTAAACGGTCTTGATGTAGGGTGCGCCGCCGTCGGCTTCAATCTTGCTGCGAATACGGCTGATGGAGGTTGTCAGGGTGTGTTCGTCCACAAACCGCTCGTCTATATCCCACAGCTTTTCCAAAAGCTGCCCACGGGTCAGCACTTGCCGGGGATTTTTACGAAACAGGTTCAGCATTTTGTACTCCATCGGGGATAGAGTCAGGGGCTTGCCGTTTAAGGAAGCCGTCTGCTCCGAGAAGTCCAGAAACAACCGCCCGTCGTCGTAAATGTCCTTGGCCGGTTTGTGGTGTTCCAGCATGGCGAACATGGCTTTGATTTTTCGCTGCAAGGCCCCGATCACAAAGGGCTTTGTGATGTAGTCCACCGCGCCCACCTCATAGCCCCGTATCTGGTCGCTCTCCTGATCGTTGGCGGTCAGGAATATTACGATGGTGTCCGGGTGCTGGGGCTTTATCAGCTTGCACAGTTCAAAACCGTTCCCGTCCGGCAGGTTGATGTCCAGCAGCACTAAATCAAATTCCCGCTGGCGGATGGCTTCGGCTGCGGTTCTGGCATTTAGGGCAGAAGTCACGCCGTAGCCGTCTGCGGTCAGGTTATAGTCTAACATCTTATTCAAAAAACTGTCGTCCTCGACAATTAAAATCTGCTCCATATTCTCACTTCCTTTGCTTTTTGCAGATAGTATAACAGGCAAATGTCCGAGAATTGTTACAAGGACAAATATATTTATCATTTTACAGCTTTTTTATGTGTACTGCAATTTTATAAAAGAAAGGACAGCAGTATCATCAAATTGCTGTCCTTGCGGTTTATTATAGCTGGTAGTGTATAAGCGTGGGTTCATCATATTTGGTGTGGTATCTTTAACTATGGGAAACTCCGTTCTCCCATTTATTCACCGCTGGAGTAGTTACTCCTAAGCGGTTTGCCATTTCCTCCTGGGTGAAACCAGACTCTTTTCTATATTTTTTTATCACATTTCCAATATTCATCCTAATTCTCTCCTGATTGAAATTTCAAAAGCTTTTGTGATTAAATCATAGCAGGATTGGAAATTGAACACAATTGAATTGTTGTTAAATAAAATTCATATTTTTTAACTGATGGGAAAGTTGATCGTGATCAGCAGTTGGTTTTTTGGGCATATCCTAACAAAAGGAATCATGGAGACTGTGTTTTACGATACTTTGTATGTTTCCCTGGTCACCAATTAATTAATTATGCATACTCTAACAGAAGAAGTCTGTAAAGGAGTATCTGCATGAAAAATAAAAAATGGATTGCACTGGCGGCAGCAGTTGTGCTGGCGGTGACGGCGCTGCCAATGGGAGTATTTGCTGCGAAGAAAGACAGCACAGAAGAGAAGCTTACAAAGGTTACATTGAATGAAGTCGCACATTCAATCTTTTACGCACCGCAGTATGTGGCGATTGAGGAGGGATATTTTGCGGAGAAAGGTCTGGATCTGACGCTGGTGACGGGATTCGGAGCAGATAAAACGATGACTGCTGTGATTTCCGGTGAGGCAGATATTGGATTTATGGGCGCAGAGGCATCTGTTTATGCTTATCAGGAGGGCGCCACGGATCCTGTCGTAAATTTTGCACAGTTAACCCAGCGTGCGGGGAATTTTCTAGTGGCAAGAGAAGAGATGCCTGATTTCAAATGGGAGGATCTAAAAGGAGAGAAGGTTCTTGGCGGTCGTAAGGGCGGAATGCCGGAAATGGTATTTGAATATATACTGAAGAAAAACGGCATTGATCCGCAAAAGGATCTGACCATCGACCAGAGCGTTGATTTCGGTTCCACAGCAGCAGCTTTTACCAGTGATGATTCCGCGGCATATACAGTAGAATTCGAACCATCTGCGACCATTCTGGAAAAAGAAGGAGCGGGCTATGTAGTTGCATCTCTCGGAGAGGCATCCGGCTATGTACCATATACATCCTACAGTGCAAAAGCAAGCTACATGAAAGAAAATCCTGAGATCATCCAGAAATTTACCGATGCACTTCAGAAGGGAATGGACTATGTGCAGAGTCATACGCCGGAGGAAATCGCAGAAGTGATCGCACCGCAGTTCAAAGAAACAGATCTTGAAACCATTACTGCCATTGTAAAACGTTATTATGACCAGGATACCTGGAAAGAAAATCTTATTTTTGAAAAAGACAGCTTTGAGCTTCTGCAGGATATCCTGGAAGATGCAGGTGAGCTGACGGATCGTACAGCGTATGAAAATCTGGTGCAGACAGAGTATGCACAGAAAGCATGTGAAAATTAAAAAATAGTTTAGAAAGTTTAAAAAAACATGGGAAAAACCTGCGGCTTTTATCCAATGCGTCGTAAAACCCCTTGTTTCAGCTATGGGGATATAAGACGCGTCCATCGAATTTATGCAAGTAATTGAAGATGGACAAAATAGTAATTGTATTAACTAATAAACCATAGTATAATATAAATATGAACACAACATAT
>NZ_QJHD01000046.1:0-16620 GCF_003184505.1 Blautia sp. BCRC 81119
TTGCGAAAAAAATCT
This sequence comes from Blautia sp. BCRC 81119, assembly GCF_003184505.1. Taxonomy (NCBI): domain Bacteria; kingdom Bacillati; phylum Bacillota; class Clostridia; order Lachnospirales; family Lachnospiraceae; genus Blautia; species Blautia sp. BCRC 81119. The sequence continues at coordinate 16 of NZ_QJHD01000046.1, forward strand.
CCGCATGAGATGCGGAGATAAAAAAGTCGTATACGATATTTTTATTTTTTATGCGCTTTCATCTCGGATATAGAATAACCGAGGATTCCCGCTTTAAATCCTAACAGAGAAAAAGCTGCAGTTTTCTGCAGCCTATAACTGAATATTCTGGACATCCTTTTCAGCATCGCCATCATGCAAACTTTGCAGAAGGTAAGCCTTCAGCATTGTATTTCCGTTTCCACTTTGCACAACATCAAAAGCCTCGGCCACCGCATCTCTTCCAAACACGTCATCGCGCAGCAGCCTGGCAAGCAATGGCACATTTTCGCTTAGATATAAAATCGCGTCTTTGCCATTTTCTTTTAAGAATTCCTTTGCGCCTTCATTTTTTGTGTATGCAGCATACATCTCAGCAGCACACATGACCCTGTATTTCTTATTAACCGCATGTTGAAAAAGAAGTCCTTTTTGCTCTTCGTTGTCTAGATATCTTTCTGCAAGTTGCTGCATATACGAAGCAGTCATACATGTTACTGTGTTTTTTGGTATAAGGATGCTGCTATCTCCAACATTCAGTTTGACGGTGTACGCTGAGCCACGTTTTATTTCATCTGCATGCGAAACAAAAGCGCGCATCAGGCCTTCAGGCATGTGATGTACAGTCATTTCATCTACATACGGGAATGAGAATACGCCGATTGTTTCAACTGATTCTGGAAGAACTATAGAATTTAACTGTTTACATCCAAGAAAAGCCATATCCCCTATCGTTTTTATATTTCTGCCAAAATGTATTGTTTTTAATTTCCAACAATGCATGAAGGCCATATTTCCAATCTTTTCCAACGAATCTGGGAAGAAAATCTCATCCATGCCAGATGACATGAATGCTGAATGTGCAACTTTTTTGCCATCTTTCATTACGAACTTCTGGCGTCCTTTGGAGATTTCCACATATCCATTTACACCATCAATCTCTTCTGTAAGAGGATATCTTTTTGTTTCCATTTTTTGCTCCTTTCTTTATATTTTCTACTGACAATATGCTGGATTTATAAGCGACAAAAAAAGGACCGGCAAAGTGCCGGTCTTGTTTATAAGCTTATAAGTCAAAATCATCTTTGATGCTTTTGGGCTTTGCATTTAATAGCTGCAGAACATATGCCCTCATTTCCAGATAGTTTTTTACACTATCTGACTGTTTATCCAGAAAATTTACTACAAATTGTAAGTCTTCGTGTGTGGATATTACCGAATTGAGGTATATTTTTAGCAGTTCGACATTTTCATGCGCAAAAATCGCGTTAAGTATGTATTTTTCATTTTCGAGCAAGTAATTTTTTAAGAAGATTCCGTTTTTCTCGTTCTTCTCTTCTTCACTCATATGCTCATAGATTTTGATAGCCACTTCTTCCTGCTCATCGTTCACTGCGTAAGCGTGAGAGCCTTTTGTAATCTCTTTTAAGAGCATCTTTTTTTTATTTAATGAACATTTTTTTGAAGATATATTCTTGACCTGCACGACAAATCTTCGTTTATCATCGGCTTCCATCATTTTCGGAATGACATATATGAAGTCTCCCATTTTCATTTCAAGTGCTCCACTATATTTATCCATACAAGATGTGGGGCAGTAAAACCTTGAAGTAACGATTGCTGCGCTTAAAATGGTTGGAAGTTTTCTCAATCCGATTTCGGTGTCGTTAATTTCTATTGCTTTGTTGATTTCTATTGTTTTTTCGCTCATAGTATTTTCCTTTCCTGTTTAGATTTATCTGCAATATGCAGGGTAAAAAATCAAATGGAAAAATCGTATTTTGAAATCACCTTCCTTTCGTTTAGCGCCTGCAAGAGATACGCTTTCATTTCCAGATAGTTTTTTGTTATATCGCCCTTTTTGTCTAGCAAATCTATTGCAAATTGCAAATCCTCTTGAGGAGATATCCGAAAATCCAAATACATTTTTAGCAGTTTAATATTTCCATGCGTAAAAATCGCCTCAAACGTATTCAGCTCTTTGTCAACCAAGTAATTTTTTAGAAGCCTTCCTCTTTTACTATTCTTTTCGTTCGTATCCATTGCCTGATAAATATTGATGGCCGTTTCTTGCATTCTATCTTGAATTGCATACGAGTAAAAATCGATGGAGACATCTTTCAGTGATTGTTTTTTCTTGTCTAAGGATGGCTCTTTCGTAGAAATACCTTCAATTTTGGCAATGAGCAATCGTTTGTTCAGTTTAGTCATCATTTGCGGAAAGTAGCATACAAAATCGCCTATTCTTATTTCGAAAGTTCCGCTGCATTTGGTAAAATCATGTACACGCCTTCTATATAACGGAGTGCAGATTTTCATATCCAAAATAGAAGAAAGTCGCTTAATGGCTACATCCGAATCATCAATCTGTATTATTATTTTACTCACGTTTTTTCTCCTTTTTTTTCCACTTACAATATGTCAGATTTACAGGCAACAAAAAAAAGAATCGTAGCACGCACGACTCTTTTTCTTCTTATTTCTTTCATAATCCAGCTCCAGGTCATCCTCAGCGCGGGTCTCTACTTCCGGTCTATCTTTCTTGATAACTCGCCGTTCCGGCTCGTAGCCAGACTTCGAACGGGGATTCGGGCTCGCGTGCGAAGTTAGAGCAGGAACATTTGACCCGTGGGCGACTTTTTGTCGGCCGGGGATTCCCCGCTCTCCGTTAGCACTTCCGCCTCCGGTTTTCTTTCCTGCAAGCCCCCAACAAATTCTGTCCGACCATTTCTTTTCGCTTTTTTCAGCGTTTTTTTTGCAGTTTTGCACTTCCTGGCCCTCCGTGCCAACGTTCCGGAAAACAGATTGCAGGACTGAAAAGTTTTTGATATAATATGTGTATGGGAAAACTTAAGAAATAAGGCGGCCTATCCTCTCACATTACTTGAAAAATATTACTGACTTCGGAGAGGAGAAAAAAGCTCCCTCCGTTTTTTATTTATTACACAGAGGGGGTGATATACTATGACTGTGACGCTAGATGAGCTAATTGCAATTATTTCACTTATTGTGAATATCGTGATGCTTTGTTACATAATTTTCACAGGAAAAAAGTAAGCCGCCGACTACTGGGAATAGTCCACGGCTTGAAATAAAAGTACACTTATAAGGGTAGACTTCCTGTTTCTTAAGTTCTTCCCTATTTCTATATATCATATTACATTATTTGGCTGAAAAAATCAAGACCCTCTATGAAAAAACAAGGAGTTTTCAGATATGGAACAATGGGATGTCATATGTATCAGATGCGGCAAGCACTTATTCTCCGAACAAAGAGCATCTACTGCCGGCGACATACACCGCCTGCACGAAACAAACGACGAATTCTACGACGAAATTAAGGCTGAGTTTTACTGCACAAAATGCGCAAGAGACCTTGGCTATAACACGGACGAAACAAACGACTGACACAGACAAACATAGCAGCAACAGCCGGCCTTTGGCCGGCTGTTGCTGCGTCCTTTTTCTTCTTCTCTTCTCTCTTTCTTTCCTCCTCTCCTACGCCACTTTGTACACCTTCACATCTCCTTTTTCAAACACACATTTATATATTTTTTTTATCACCTCATCGCTGCACTCATGCTCTTCATACGTCATCCCGTCTTCATAAATGACATAATCAATCCCTTCCTTTTTTACCAGTTCTTTTACTTTTTCTTTGTCTTTTGAGGAATAGATTTCAATCGCATTTGCTGCCCGGGTATCTGTATCATAACCCGCAGACCATGCGTAATATGGCCAGCCGTTATATAACATGATTCCGGATAAGGTGATTTCCGACATGCTCTCTTCTCCCGTCAGCACCAGGTCGTTTTCTTTTACATTTTCTTTTAACCATTCTGTAAGACTGCTGCCTATGTCTATCTTTAAAGCGCGTTTATCTGCGTTGTAGATAGTCAGAAGGTCATAAGCCCCGGTGGCAGTCAGGGTTATCGCCAGCAACACGGCCAGCGTTCTTAAAAAGATGTTTCTGCTTCCCCACAATCTCGTTAGCGCATATGCCCATATCATGTTCAAAAAGATTGTTGAGATGATAATGTACTTGTGATTGACTGCGATATCCGGTGTCATGGAAACTGTAAAGGCAAAAATCACCGGGAACAGAAAAGCGGCAATCATCGCGCGTTTCTTGCCTTTGAATATTACAAGGAAGACAGCCACACCGAGAAAAAAGACTCCGGAAAGCATGATAAGATATAATACTACTCCGCCGGCTGTCTGTTTATCAGCCAGGAACCCGAAATAAAACCTTGTCTTCATCTCATCCTTCATGCTGCTTGCGATTCCTGCAGGCATAAAGAATCTTTTTTGTGCAAAAGACAACGCAATTGCGTTGACAGCCATGATTACATAGTCAAATTTATTTGACGACATAATGGCAAACCCTGCAAGGATTAGCAGTGTGGCAACAACAACTGCACCGTTCCAGAATGCCAGCGCCCCAAGCATTACGCCAAATGCGGCGTCAATCGGCCAGTCAGGAGAAAGAGCCCAGGCCTGTTTGCTTAACAAAGTTGTTTTCATTACAACAGCCACACGGCTCTGCGATACAGCGTTCTTTTTCTCGCTGATTTCTTTCTTTTCGTCCAGCCAGTCCAGACGTCCTGAAAAATACATGATAGGGATAATAGCGATAAGTAGGCCAAACCCCAGGTGCCGCTGATTTAAAAATACGTTGTAATTCCAAAGCCCCCAGTCTTCATGTGCTGTGTAACCGATAAATGATGTATTATGTAAGAAATCACGCCAGTTCCCACTTGCGATTGACTGAATGAGTCTGTCAAATACTGCAATGCTGCTTCGGCAGAAAAACATCAGGACAGTCAGGGCGCCTGCTGCTGTGTTCCCTGTCAGTTCCTGCGTGAAATAAAACAGCAGGACCAGGAACCCCCAAAGAGATGCCGCTGAGATAAGGTTAAATGCCCAGTCAATCCGCATTCCCAGGAATTCCAGGTTCCCAGCCAGAAACTGAAACATGAAATGATATTTGACGTCCTGTCCACCGTAATGCGGATACTGTGTTGGAAAGTTATCATGGAATGAGAAGGAACGAATCATTGCGGTATGCGGGGAATAGTCGCTAAAAACCGTAACTCCGGATTTTAAAATCTCTTTTCCATTTTCTGTATCAATATGGAAAACATAAAACATAGTCCATAAAATAAAACCAAAAAGAGCACCCAGGAGCAACCCTTCTCTTGCAAACAATCGCTTGTTTTGGATTCCTGACTTGTCTTCCGTATGTCGCTTCCCTTTTATTGTTACGAATGCAATAAAGCAAGTTACGGCGATTGCGACTGCATTTCCATAAATCTTTGGATATCTCATGCCAAACATTACTTTCGCGGTATACGATACAAGATATGCTGTCCATCCTGATATCAGGTATCCAATGCCAACAGCCATGGCGAGCCTGCACCATATTGTGTTTTCAGCCTTTCGTCCGACCGGAATCTTTCCGGTTATTCCGAACCCGCATAAAAAAGAGAAAACTAAAAAGATAATCGCAGGCATTACTTGCGCCCCTTTCCAGTATCCGGCAGCAAGGCCTTTTCGTAACTTACGATTTTTTTATTTCGAAGACGGTTTACGGTATAGGTTATATCTACCTCCTGCATTTTAGCCTCCTCATCTTTGCCATACACACGCATCAGTATCTTATCAGGGGTAGTCCAGTCTCCCGACACTGTCAGGCTTTCGTAGATAGGGGCCCCATCGGACCAATCATCCCTGCTTTCATTCATCTTTTCATAGCATTCTTTGCAGCATGGGATAATCCAGCCGCGGTCATTGATGATTGGCGTGTCCATCTTTCCACAATGGACGCATACACTGCTTGAGATGCTGTTGTACTTATCAATGATATCTTCTGCTTTACAGTTTTTCGGCACTCCACCAAGGTAAATCCTCAAATCTCCATATTTCTCTTTTGCCTGCAGAATCTGTGCTGTATACAGACAGCTACAGCGGATAAACTCTGCTCTCAACTCCTCACACAGTTCATGCCCAAATCGAATGACCCACCCTTCTGGAATATCGCCACTCCATGCACTCAATATTGGCGGGGTCTCTTCCTTTTCTTTTTTTGAAAGTTTTGTCCCGGTATACCAGTGCGTTTTTTCTTCCAGGAACGGGTACCGTTTTTTTATCTGGTCCCAATAGCGTTTTTGTATGACCAGTTCTTTTTTATTTTTGCGTTTTGCTTTTGACATTTTTTGCTCCCTTCTTTTGAATTTTTTAGATATATACAATATGCAAAATTTCATGGAAAGCGTCCAATTTTTGCGGGATGTCATTTTTGGCACAGCAGCCAGATTAAGGAAATACATCAGTATACTGATATATTTTTAGAGGCAAGAAAAAAGAGCGCCGCTTGTCGCAATCGCTCTTTTTCTTACTTATTCTTCCATTCCTCTTGCCGGCAACATCCCGCTTCCATCTTCCTTCTGATATAGCTCTGCCCGGCCCGTCATTCCCATATCCTTGAAATATCCATACAGGAAATCCCGCTGCTTTTTAGTCAGTGGTCTCTGATTTGTTACCAGATAAGCTCCAGTTAAAGACGGGTCATGGACCAGCGCCCAGCCTCTTCTTATCAGTTCATCACGGCATGGCGGATAAGTGCCCTCTCCAATTAAGTCCCTGCATAATTCCTGTGCAGCCAGTTCATGCGTTCCCCATTCAGACGGATAAAAGACACCATTCGGAGAAAGCCAGCCATATTCTTTTTCTACGATTTTTTCCATTTCATCTTTTTTTGTTTCCGTTGCTTTTGGTAGTCCGTTTTTCAGGTAATCATCGACGCAGGCATTAAGCGCGTTTTCATCCAAGTTATCGTTCAGCAATTCCATCAGGTCACTTGCATTCAGCGGTTTTTTGGTCCGACTGTCACAGATGACCAGCATACCCCGGATATCGTCGCTGTAGCATTCGACCGGAAGACACTTTGTCATGTAATAGATGCTGTATTTATATGCTGGATATTCACTTATTTCTGGGTATGTAAGAAAATTTGTTTGCATATGTTCGCAACAGTAAAAAAAGTAATAAGCAAATCCCGGCTCGTAAGTTTCGCAACCGCCCTTTCGGTCCAACGTGACACTTTTTTTGCTGCAACCGCTTTCTCTGTGGAACTTGCAATATTTGTTCTTGCATTTCAGTTTTGGCATATTCTTCTCCCTTTCTTTATTCTTTATATTTTCAGATACAATATGCTGGTTTTTGACATTCACTGAAAAGTTTGCAACAAAAAAAAGCGGCCGGTGCAAAGCACCGTGCCGCTGTAGCATTCAGTCGTCTGAATGTTCGCCAAAAATCTCAAGCAATGATAAGAAAAGATTGACTATATCCAGATATATATCCATTGCACTGCCAACCGCATTTGAAACTGTGTATGGGTACATCTGAGAACGCGATACATCATACGAAATGTAAAAACTAAAAATGATTGCGCTAGCCCAGGAAATCGCATTGCTTTTCATTCCCATGAAAAGCATTATAACCTCAGCCGCAATGAGCCCCATTAGTGCCATAAACAACAAGCTTCCAAGCCTGTTGCAGAACTGCGGGTTCAGGACTGCGAAAAACGTCATAGTCGCAATAATCAACGTTGCAACCAGAAATGCTTCCGTCACCACTTCGGAGCCGAGTCCGCCGTATTCCTGCACTGCAACGGAAATCACAAACCCGCTTGGCAGTACAATCAGGTTATATCCGACAAATCCGGCTACAGGATTCGTAGATACCGCAGACATTATACATCCAACAATCACACAGACCAGATAGGCCAGGAAGAACGCAACAGAATTCACCGTTGTTGCCATATTGCTACAAAAGAGGCAAATCAGAAAATTTGCCACCAAGCCGTACAATATCATGCCAAAAATCGTAGCATTATATTTTCTTGCCGTAAGAATCCTTCCGTCATATGACTGAAGCCGCGCTTCCTTTCTTCTTTTGCTTAAACTTACCATATTTCTTTACCTCCATTCTTTGTTTTCCGGCACAAAAACGCACCGATATTTTTACATCATTTAATATGCAAAATCCGGCGTGTTGTTGTAAAAGCCTTCCTCTAGTCGGCCACCGGCCTCTCTCAACATACGGCGCATATTCGCACAGCACATAAAAAGAATGACAAAAAAGCAGAATTCAGAAAGTAAAAAAAATAGTAGCAAAAAAGAACAAAAAAACAGGAACAAAGAAGGCAAAAGCAAAAACAAACAAAAAAAATAAAAACAAATAAAAAGCGAAAATAAAGAAATAAAGATAGAAGCAAAGAGAAAAACAAAGAGAAAAGAAAAAAGATAACAAAAAGAAAGGCAAAAAGAAGAGCCTGCAGCGCGTAGCGCTGCAGGCTCGATGTGTGTCAAGATGGAATTTTTGTGTAGGTGTCGGCGACATTGGAGGGGAAATTCGCTGTATTATAGTTTCCATTGAAGGTTTCACCGGCGGTGTTCTGCCAGATGCCGGAGAGTGTATAGTTTGTTCCAACGAATTTGAAGGTGGTGCCAGTGGTGAGGCTGGTGAGGGCGGTGCACTTACAAAACATATAGACCATATCAGTTACATTTGATGTATCGAATGATGAAAGGTCAAGACTCTTTAAATTGTTGCAATCATTAAACATACCGTTTAAACTTGTTACATTTTTTGTATTTACTTTTGATAAGTCTATATTCGTTAATTTTTTACAACCATCAAACATACTGCTCATGTTTTTAGCAGCAGTTGTATCAAACGTAGAAATATCAAGCGTGGTTAATGCATCGCACTCTTTGAACATCATTCCAAAATCAGTTACATGCGATGTGTTAAATGGAATAATCAAAGATGCTAAGGAAGAACAATCTTCAAACATTCCAGATTGGCCATAAGTAGAAAAACTGTTACCATTATACTTGGAAGAGCCGCCCATCGTTGTTACATTACTTGTATCAAAGCTTGACAAATCTAATTTTACAAGGTTACTACATCCATAGAACATTCCGTCCATACGTGTCACATTCTGCGTATTTAACGACGTCAGATTCAAGCTTGTCAGGCCAGAGCAGCCGCAGAACATGGAACCCATATACTTCACTTTATGTGTATCCAATGGCGTTAAATCTAGACTAGTCAGACCGGAACAACAGTAGAACATGTTACTCATATACGTCACGTTCTGTGTATTCAGTGGCGTCAAATCCAGGCCTGTTAAACCAGAGCAACTGGAGAACATATAACTCATATCCGTCACGTTCTGTGTATCCAGCGGCGTTAAGTCCAGACCGGTGAGACCAGAACAGCCGAAGAACATGGAACCCATATCCGTCACGTTCTGTGTATCCAGCGAAGTCAAATCCAGACTTGTCAGGCCAGAGCAGTCGTAGAACATGCTACTCATATTTGTTACATTCTGCGTATCCAGCATCTTTAAATCGATTCTTTGAAGTTTGCCTCTATAGTAAAACATATCTCTGCTGTCTTTCGCCGCCTGTACTTTTACACTTGGAACCTGTGTAGACACTTTCATGACCGTCCCAGCATCATCATCCAGCCATGCGACAACGCCTCCGTCTCTGTCTGCATCAACATCAATGGCTTCTTTTGTTTTTGGCTTTGCTTCATCGGTAAAGATGATTTCAGTTACGGCGTCTGGGATTAAATAATTGAAATCATTATATTTTTTTTGATAGCTGCCATTATACCCTTTAATTTCAAACGTCATCTCTTTCGCCCACAAATCCAAGTCCCCGGTCAGCTCGACCTGCGGCACACCGTCATTAGAAATCATTACCCTGTTTTTACATGACTCATCGCTATACCATCCAACCCCGGTCCCTACCGCCTCTTTATAACTCCCCTCCACAATTTGCCCAGAAGAGTTATAAACCACCATATTCTCATCAGTCCCGTCGGCAAACTTCAGTCCGTTCCCGTGGAACGTGACGGTATATCCCTTCGTGCTTTTACTCGGCTTTTCGGTGCTTAGATACATATCTGGAATTTCACGCTCCGCATTGGTCAGCCCGTCATCCCATTTCTTGGTGATGGTCACGGTCCCGGTCGTCTTGTTGTCCTTGAAGTCATAGATGCCTTCCCCATTTTCCGCGTCAGCTTCAGCATCACCCTCTTTGCTGTCCGCTTCGTCTGTCTTGTCTACTTCATCTTTACTCCTGGTACCCCCCCCCCGAAATATTCTGACTATTCTGATTACTTATATCTGCGGCATAAGTCTCAATCACCAGCCCATGCCCGCTTCCAGACAGCATCGCTGCGCCGGCCATCACTGCCGCAACCAGTGCCATCCCAGCAGCCATCTTTTCAAACATACATCTGTTTCTCATTTTATTCCTCCTTCTTCTGAATCAATCTGTATATGTCTAATATGCAGAAAAACGCAAAGAAGGTTGCATTTTACAAAAATATTGTGTATACTACAATTAGTTTCGAGAGGAAAACGTATAGTATAATATTTATGATACCGCGAGCTATGCTCGCGTGTACCAGTCTATCGATGATGTAAAACCCCTTTTGGAACAAGATGCCCCAGAACCCGCTTGCGGGTTCTGGGGCATCTCTGTATCTTCTCTTTATCTTTTTCTTTTCTCTTTTCCATTCTAAGACTCATCCACCCCGCAGTCGTTCCCTACTTCTCCATCACCTCCACAACAACATACGAATTCGGAATCCCTTTTGCGATTTCTCTTTCGTCATTTCTTTTTTCGTCATACACCGGCCCGAATTTGTCAAACTTCGTTAACTGATATCGGTATACGCCATCTGTGCACGGCGATACGATGACAAACTCTTCCGCATCCGGACTTCCGTCTTTGCTGTACATGGAAGCCTGTGTTGAAGCAATCAGATTAGCCAGCGCGGCGCGCCGCAGGGTTAAAGCATGGAACCACTCCTCCGCTTTCTTGTCGTCTTCGAACAACTCCTTTCCGGTAATGTGCGGAAGCGGTGGAATCTTTGGGAAATTATCTTTCTGCATATTTTTGTCTCCTTTCGTTCTTCTTTTGAGGTAATATGCAGAATGCCAAAAGCCTTAAGAAAGCCAGTTCTGCACGAGTTTCCAGTACCTTCTTTCGCCTTCATCGTCAGTAATCTCATACATAGTTTCGGCGTATTCCATCCAGGCCGGAGGCATCTTTCTCAGAAATTCACGTGTTTTTTTGGGATATAACATAGCAACACAGCGATGCTCCAGTAAAGATAAGGCTTCCGTGATATTGCTGTCAGGAGTTTGGTTTATATCGTCCGGCGTACGGCTCCGTAGCCAGTCTATCCAGTCCATATCTGTAAAATGATTAAATTCGCAACATTTTCTCTCAAAAGGCATTTCCGCAAAGACTTTATAGTCAGCACCCGGCAGCAGGACTATGTTTTTTGCACCTGGAAGGAATATTTCGCTGAACCGTCCATTTTTACCCACTTTTCTCATCGTTTTTTTTCGCAACAGGCCACAATTTATGAGGTCCGCCACCGCATCAGTGATTTCCTGCCTGGAGACGATATTAGAAACCCCGGAACCCAGGGTCAAATATATCTCTTCGGTTATGATTTTTTCTTCCCAGTCATACGCGTCTTTCTCCGGCCACTCTTCTCCCTCTCTTTCTACAACCATTTTCAGGATGGTCCGGTGCAGCAGGCTTCCACAGGTTTTCAGTTTCTTGAGCCTGGATTCAATCTTCTTTTTTAAGGCCTCTTTCTCCTCATAGTATTCTTCTGTCACTACCTCATCCCATGTTTCAAGCGCAACAGAATCAACCGTTCCTGTCATATGTTTTTTATAGCTTTTATCGCCAAAACCAATCGTTATGTGCACGGAATCGTTATTGATGATTATCTTTATATTCTTCTTTTCGTCTTTGTTGTTTTGCTGAAAAGCAAGGCATTTTCGCAGTTCTCCAGCGTTTTCATTAATAAACTTTGCAGCTTGCTTCTGGCCGTAGTTTTTCCGCGTTCCAATCTTTCCTTTCTTGTAGATAAACGGAAACTGATAATACTGGAAACTAATTTCCCCGTTTCGGCTGATTACCATGTTTGTGAGCTTGTGCCTGATTGGTTCTCCCTTTTCTGTATCGTTGTTTATCACTGCATTTGCAAGCCAGAAATACCGTGAGCAGAACCAGTCTGTATATGGTATGAATTCCTTATCTACGACGACATCCGGATGAGACTTTATAATGTCCAGGATTCTTTGCTTGATATCTGTTTCTGTTTCTTTATCTGGTATAAAATCGTAAGAGTCACGCTTCAGCACATCCAATATCTCTTTTTTCATCATATCAACTGTCCAGTTCTTGCTGTACATTAGGATTGTTTCCCTGACATGCCCGATGCTGTTGTTTTTAAGCACTGGCTGTATCATAACAGTGTAAGTCACAGACTTTTTAGTAGTATGTACTTCTGAGGATATGTCGACAGACTGGAAAATGGATTTTTCTGAAAAAACAATCCCCTGTGTGATTTTGCTTAATGCTGATTTAAAACGCTGCGTCTCCATTTTCTGTAGATTTTTTTTGTCCGCCTGAGGGTTCTTCTTTTTCTTCTTTTTTTGCTGCGTTTTTTTATTCACAATTGGTGCCGTATTAGGCTTTGCGGCCTTTTTATGTAGCTCAGATTCTATGCTTTTAGGCTTTTTTTCTGTCATGCCGTTCTCCTTTTTTTTGTGTTTTTCTATCTGCAATATGCAGAATATTTGCCTTTGCCAGCGAAAAAAAATACAAAAAAAATAGCAGGCGCTGACGCATCTGCTATTTTTTAACTATGCCTACAGAGCAAACCTATCTTCTTCGGCTTTTGCTGCGGCTTCTGCCTCCTCGCTTCCAGCCTCTGGTACGCCTAACGCTGCTGAAAGTACATCTTTTAACCCCATGCCGGCCTGCGGATTTGAAGACTTTTTTGTATCCTCTTTCGCCTCCTGGGCTGGAGTAAAATTTACGGAATCACATGCTGCCGGAGCGACCTCCGGGCCATCGGTTGAGACCATCGGTGTGGTCTGAACGCCTGATTCGGTCACATCGTCATCGTCGTCATCATCGAGAGAGAATTCGTTGCTGTTAACCTGCTGTTTTGTCGTATTTGTTAAAAAATTGTTCTGATTCTCCTGATTTGTTTTTGCCCGTGATACGGTCCCAGAAGTGTCTTCTTCTTTTGCATAATCAAAGCATTCTGGCTTGGCTGCTGCCGCTGGTCTCCTATACTCTACATCCGCAGTACTGGAGTTCATCTCTTCCAGGATTTCCATGACCCTGGACGCTTTCACTTCAATGATGACCGGCTCTTTTTTCGGCATTTCTGGCTGCTGTCCCATTTGACGAGACGGATGAGCCTGTGGAGTCTGTGGTTTCAGTCTTAAGATACAGTCTTTTACAGAATCTGCAATCTGTGAGACATTTCCCACTCTTTCATACGCATCATAAATGTTTCTGACAGTAAGGCCTCCGCACGGCTGGCCGTTAAGTCTGATGTTCACGGCTTCAGGTCCGAATTCAATATCGTAGTCTTTCAGCTGCGGGTCATACTTCAGAAGTATTGAAAGCACGTTGACAAGTTCTTCCTTTGGCATTTTCTCTAATTTACTCATAGTTTTTTTCCTTTCTTTTTTCTGATATTTTTTTACTTTTTTAATATGCCGAAAAATCTGAGACATAAGAAATCAGCTTGTCAGAATCATTACCAGCGCATAACATACACACATTAACCCGACAATGATGGCCGGTGCAGCACCGACTGTCCGGAACAATAAGCATACCACCCCAAGACCCGACAACAGAAACCCCGCCAGCATTGTTTTTGCTCCTGCTTCTTCTTTATCCATACAGCACAGCATAGCAATCCCACCAAGGATTACCACGATGCCGAGACATAAAATGATAACACACGCTTTAATTAGCATATCTTTTCCTCCTTACATTTATTTTCTCTTGTCTGCAATATGCTGAATCTTGCGTCCTTTTTTCTTCTTTGCGGAAATTTTGCATATTTTTTACATCACCAAAAAAAGAAAGGAGTAAGAAATGCAGATTCTTTACAAACAGGCAACGAAGCAGTATATACACTACGATGCCTCTGCGCGCAGGTCTGACCTGGTAAGCGATGTTAATGAAGCGACCGAGATGGCGAATGACCTCGCTGTATCGATTCTCAACAGATGCAGTAAAAAATTAAAAGGATTTGAGAGTATCCCTGCTGAATCCGTGAAAAAATCAGCATCATCAGCTTTGCCAAACAGTTCAGTTAAAATCATCAAAACTCCGCGCAGACGTTTTACAGCGAAGGAACGCCGCGATATTTACATACGGGACAAAGGCACTTGTGGCATTTGTGGAAGATTCGTGCCGCCTGATAGTTTTACCGTTGACCATATCGTTCCGATATCTAAAGGAGGAACCTATGATTACAGTAATCTTCAGTGCTGCTGCCGCAAATGTAATCAATTAAAAGACGATGCCCTCCAAGATGATTTTTTCCAGGTCATGCTTTCTGTTGTAGACTATCAAATCTCAGATAAGCACAATAAAAAGATTAAAAAAGGCATCAAAAAAATTTACAAAAAAGCATACAAGTCATCTAACTTATCGGCGAAAAAAAATAACAGCAAAAAAAAGAATAAAGCAAAAAAGAACTGACCAAACAGCCTCACGGAAAATATCTGTGAGGTTGTTTTTTGTGGGAAATATCTTGAAAAATGTCTAATTTTCACAAAACCGTTATATTTGATAACTCCCCGGCTTTGCCGGAGTCGCTACCAATTTGCGCAGCAAATGTCAAGCGAAGCCGTCAAACTGAGCGCAGTACGGCTTTGGCCGCTGACCAACGAAGCCGTAAGGCTGAGTGCAGAGCATAAATTGATTGACGTGACATTGTGCAGTTGCTATACTGAAAATAATGAAAAGAAGGGATTTTTTATATAAATGAAAAAATATATAAAGTATACTGAAAGTAATGGTAAAGAAGTAAATAAAGAATACTCAGATGAAGAGGTTGTTAGGGTATTACAGCAACAGCAAGAGATTCAAAACAAAAGCCATACGCAAATGGCCGTAATGTTTGGCCTTGATTTCGACAGAAGAAATGTTGACGTTTTGAAGATTGTATTATTTAACGATAAACCGACAGACAAAAATACTTTCACAGTTTATATCGCAGATGCCGACATTCTTACAGATAAAGCAGAGTGGTCTGCATTTAGTGGGCATATCGAAGGATTGCTTATTAATACATTTCCTGAGAAGCATCTATACCCTCTAAAAGAGAGATGGCATATTATGATACAAAAATTATTCTTCGATTTCTATGATGATGACCCAGGGCAAGGCTCTTCATTATCTCCAGATGTAGACATTGACTATAAAAAAGAGAAACTGATAGACAGTTATTCGCCTGTTAACGAAATACATGATTTACCATACGATGACAATATTTTACTTATTGAAGTTGAAGATGTCATTAATTACCTGGGCAAACGTCTGGAATGTATAAAAGTGTGTATTCAGTCAGGCGGATTTTCCGAGAAGTATGATGATTACTTGTATTCTATCATCATACAAATGAATCAATTGCACAAAGATGAGTACTGCGAAATCGATATAAAAGAATTCCTGGAAAAATATGATGGGATTGAGAAAATAAAACAGACAGCGCAATATGTCGGGGATATCATTTCAAAAGAATGGCCTGAAATCAATATATTTGTCGATTGTACGGTAGATAAGGACGATTAAAAAATAAGAGCAGGCTTCGCCTGCTCTTAAAATGCTTGTGTACTACTATTTTTCAACCATATGTCTTTTGGGCAAATCTGATTTTGTCTGCATGTCCGGATAAGTCTTTCCTTCTCTAAAATGTCGCCTGCAAAGAGAAATATAACTCTCATTAGCGCCAACCATCACCTGCTTTCCTGCCCGGATAATTCTTCCTTTCTCATCAATCCTTGCATTACAGCGGGCGCCTTTGCCACACCAGCAGACCGTCTTGATTTCTTCAATCTTGTCTGCCCACGCAAGCAGCCACTGGCTGCCCTCGAAAAGATTCTGTTGGAAATCAGCACGCAGGCCGTAACAGATGACCGGAATCCCGAGGTCATCCACGATGTGAACAAAAAACTCAATATCGGACTTCCTACAGAACTGCGCTTCATCAATAATGAAACAGTCATACTGTTTAAGCGCTGCATCGTTCATCTGAACCAATTCTTCAACGCTGATACACGGCTGCTCCAACCCAATTCGGCTATGCATTACACCAATCTCTCTCGTGTCTGTCAGAGGTTTTGCAAGCAGTGCTTTTTTGCCTCTCTCATTGTAATTGTAAGCGACCATAAGTGCATTTGCGGTTTTAGAGCTGCCCATGGCGCCATAGCGAAAATAAAGTTTTGCCATTATTTTTTCTCCTTTTTTTATTGTGATTTGTTATGGTTTCACATTTAATATGGTGGATTTTGCGTACATAAGAAAAAGTTGTTTTACTTGGATTTTTTAGGATTTAAAGCGGGAATCCTCGGTTATTCTATATCCGAGATGAAAGCGCATAAAAAATAAAAATATCGTATACGACTTTTTTATCTCCGCATCTCATGCGGAGATTTTTTTCGCA
>NZ_QJHD01000047.1:0-16601 GCF_003184505.1 Blautia sp. BCRC 81119
CCATAAGCCTGCTCCTTAGATTAGATTTAGAGTTTTTAGAGTCAACTCCCAAAACTCTAATCAATAGTTTACATGCAACAGCCAGAAATTTCGATACACCCTCTTATTGGACGCTTACCTATCAGATAGCGTGAGACATATAATGGGGATATGTATCTCGCAGAAAGAAAAGGGAGGGTTTTATTATGGGTGAAAGTATGATCACATCGTTTGACGGAACGAAACTGTATCTGAAAAAAGAAACAGCAGCAGACAATAAAGCGGTGATCGTGATTGTCCACGGACTCTGTGAGCACCAGGGCAGGTACGATTATTTTGCGGAAAAACTTCATGAGGCGGGAATCGGAACCTATCGTTTTGATCACAGAGGACATGGACGGTCTGAAGGTGAAGAGACTTTTTATTCAGATTTCAATGAGCTTCTGGACGACACCAACGTAGTTGTGGATATGGCAATTGAGGAAAATCCGGATATCCCGGTATTTCTTCTGGGACACAGCATGGGCGGATTTACGGTTTCTCTGTACGGAGCCAAATATCCGGACAAAAAACTCCGGGGGATCATTACCAGTGGTGCGCTGACCGCAGATAACGGCAATCTGATACGTGGTGTGCCGGGAGAAATGGATGTACATACGCGCCTTGCCAATCAGCTGGGTTCAGGTGTATGCTCTGTACAGGAAGTGGTAGACTGGTACGGAAAAGATCCATACAATAAACAGTCCTTTACAGCGGGGTTATGCTATGCGATCTGCGACGGACTTGACTGGTTCAAAGAGAAAAAAGCAGAGTTCCATTATCCGGTCCTTATGACACACGGCGAGAAAGACGGTCTGGTAAGTGTACAGGATACCTATGATTTCTTTAAAGAAGCAGGATCAAAAGACAAGCAGATGAAGATCTACGGCGGACTTTTTCATGAGATCCTGAATGAGTATTGTAAAGATGAAGTGATCGGGGATATGATCCGGTGGATGGAAGTGAGAATCTGAATATAAACAAATTGTTTTACAAGTAGCAGCAAAGCCAGGTGGAAACATATAGCACCTGGCTTTCTTTTGCAAAGAGATTCTGTTACAATAGCAGGATGAAAACAAGAAGACAGAACAGGAGAAAAATAACCATGTCAAATATCATAGAAATCACAGATTTCAACGCTCCGGA
This sequence comes from Blautia sp. BCRC 81119, assembly GCF_003184505.1. Classification (NCBI taxonomy): domain Bacteria; kingdom Bacillati; phylum Bacillota; class Clostridia; order Lachnospirales; family Lachnospiraceae; genus Blautia; species Blautia sp. BCRC 81119. The sequence continues at coordinate 1,165 of NZ_QJHD01000047.1, forward strand.
GCTGGATGTATATGCCAGGATCTCGGAGATACAGCTTTTGAACCGGGCAGAACCGGAGAAGGGGATCTTTATTGCGGAGAGCCCGAAGGTTATTGAGAGAGCTTTGGATTCCGGGTGCCAGCCGATTTCTTTTCTGGTGGAACATAAACATGTTGAGGGTGAGGCAAAAGAACTGATCCGTCGTTGTGGAGACATCCCGGTTTATACGGCAGAATTTGATGTGTTGACGCAGCTGACTGGATTCAAGCTGACAAGAGGAATGCTCTGTGCAATGCGCCGGCCGGCGCTTCCTGATATAGTCGATGTATGCAAAAATGCCCGCAGGATCGCAGTTCTGGAAAATGTGGTAAATCCTACTAATATAGGCGCGATCTTTCGTTCTGCGGCGGCTCTTGGGATGGATGCGGTGCTGCTGACACCGGGGTGCAGCAATCCATTGTACCGCCGTGCGATCCGTGTCAGCATGGGAACCGTATTCCAGATACCATGGACATTTTTTGATGAAAAAACAGAGTGGAAAACGGAAGGAATCCGGTCTCTGAAAGCGATGGGATTTAAGACGGCAGCCATGGCTCTTAGGGAGGATTCCTTTGATATTGATGATCCTCATCTGATGGCAGAAGAAAAACTGGCAGTAGTTCTTGGAACAGAGGGGGATGGCCTTGCTTCGGAGACCATTGCGGATTGTGATTATACAGTATGTATTCCAATGGCACACGGTGTGGATTCACTGAATGTGGCGGCAGCCAGTGCAGTTGCATTTTGGCAGCTGGGAAAACGCTAAATATTTAAGAGAGTTCCCGTTTTTTATGATCTTGCATTCCGGTTTTCTTCTTCCATATCCATCAGATGAAAAGAAAGCAACAGATACAGGATCTCGTTTCTGTCTGTAAGATCTGAATCCAGAAAAGCTTTGATCTTATCCAGACGATAAAGAAGAGTACTTCTGTGGATAAATAAAGCGCTGGCAGTATGAGAAATGTTCTGGTTGTGCTCCAGAAAACAACGCAGTGTTTCATAGAGATGAGATTGCTTTGCCTCATCCTTATATTTCATTGACAGAAGCTTTTCGTGACAGACCATGTAAGCAGGAAGCTTTCTGGTTGCCTGTTCCAGAATATAGGGCAGAGCGATGGAGTCAAAATAGTGGATACTTTCTGCGGGATTTTTGCGTTTTCCAACCTGCAGGGTAACAGAAGCCTGCGTGTATTGCCGGTGGAAATTGAAATGTCCAAGCATCTTCCGGCTGTATCCGGCGCTTAACATGCTGCTTTTGATAAAGCCCTCGATCTTATCGGAAATCTCATGGATAGTCAGAGTGCAGAGATCCAGATTGATAAAAAGCACAGCATTGCCTTTATGTTCCGTGGCACAGGTGGCAGGAATTGTATTTTCCAGATAGTTACAGATGGCATTAAGGGTCAGATTTTTCTGGTCGATCAGTCCGGTCTGGATCAGGATGCATTGATACATATGGGAAGAAAGCCATCCCACATTTGTCAGCTGCTGACTGATTTTTACATAATCAGCTCCGGGATCAGTCAGAATGGACATAAAAATCTGATGCAGAGGAAAAGCTTTATCCCGGCTGTGCATGATTCCTGTAGAAAGTGCATGGGATACCATCTGGGAAAGGTACTCCAGAACAAAACCAAACGTATCATCCAGGGGAACCTCACCTTCGGAAAACATCAGCCTGTATACTGCTTTATCATTATTGGAGATATTTACGCAAAGAGAAGGAGCAGTAAGGCCATTTCCCGGATAATAAAAATATCCGGTTTTATAAAAAGCCTCTTCGTAATGAGGATCCTGCTTCAGGCTGTCCACAATAGCCCAGGAATTTTCAGTGGAACCCAAAACAGAATTGGAAAGATCACTTAGATTCCAGTCTCTGGAGGCAATGATAGTAAAATCCATACCGATCAGCATCATTGGATTGGGAATAATGGAAGCTGTAAGATCCAGAAGCTCCTGGATAGATGCGTTCCGGAGACGGGAATCCATCAGGGACTGATTCCACTGATCATAGAGGATAAAAATATCCTGAATCCTGTTAAAGACAATATTGACTGGAATATCTTCAGGGATGATACACATGTTTGGCTGAGTTAATTCGTAGTTCTGATAGATTTTTCCAATCATCAGGAACAGAATATTTTGGGGATGATGAAAAGTGAGCTGAAAATCCGGATCTGTGATAAGGTAAACACGTCCATCCTGAAGAACGGTGTTCTTTTCAAAGCAGGAAGGGCAGGAAAGGGTGGGGGATGTATCCAGCCTGGATGTATGCATGGAAAATGATTTCTGCAGGTGATAGCATATGAGTTTTGCACTGAGTTTCAAGGAAAATCCTCCTTCCTATATTTTGTAGGAAAAAACAGGAATAATAGCCATATTATGTGGAATTGTGATTCTTTTGATTTACAGTATAATAGAATCATAAGGAAAAAACAAGTGCAGAAACAAGCCTTTTATGTTGGGGTGTGGCAAAACAAGTGCGGAAAAAAGGCTTTCCTGCATAATAACGTAGAGGAGGTGCGTTTATGTTAACAAAAAGACAAAATATGCTGGAAGTGATCCGCGGAGGAAATCCGGATCGTTTTGTAAAACAGTATGAGGGACTGACATTTGTTCTGAATACTCCATATCAGACGAAGTATCCTATGATGCCGGAAGGACCTGGTGCACCAACAGTAAAATGCGGATGGGGATATTATAATTCCTGGCCTGCAGGAACACCGGGAGCGTTTCCGCTCCATGATCCGGAGCATCTGGTATGTCCGGACGTCGCAGAGTGGAAAAAATATGTAAAGGCACCGGACATCAACTACACGGCAGAGGACTGGAAAGAATGCCAGGAGACAGTTGCCGGAATTGACCGGAATGAAACCATGGTTACTGCAATGGTTGCACCTGGAGTTTTTGAGATGTGCCATTATCTCTGTGAGATCCAGAATACCATGATCAATTTCTACGAAGAGCCGGAAGCCATGCATGAACTGATCGAATATATTACAGAGTGGGAACTGAAATGGGCAGAGCAGGTCTGCACCTATATGAAACCGGATGTTGTCTTCCATCATGATGACTGGGGAACACAGAAGTCTACATTTATCAGTGTGGATATGTTCCGTGAGTTCTTTATGGATTCTTACAAACGTATTTACGGATATTACCATGATCATGGTGTTGAACTGATCATCCACCATAATGACAGCTACAGTGCAACACTGGTTCCGACAATGATCGAGATGGGAATTGATGTATGGCAGGGCTGTATGTCTGTTAATGATCTTCCGAAGCTGATCAAAGAATATGGAAAAGATATCACATTTATGGGTGGTATCGATAACGGTAAAGTAGATCGCTTTGATTGGAATCAGGAAATGATCGAAGAGTCAACAGATCAGCTTTGCAGAGACTGTGGTAAGCTTTATTTTATTCCGTGCACCACTCATGGCCTGAATTTCTCATGTATCCCAGGTGTATATGAGGCAGTGGATAAGGAAATCGATAAAATGACAAAGGAAATGTTTTGATCGAAGCATAAGACTTATTAATAAGAGGTAAATAGAATAACAAAGGTCGGAAAAGCCTGCAAAACCCAGCAGAAAAGTGCTTTTCCGGCCTTTTTTTGTGAAATTCAGGAAAAAATAAAATTGTAAAGCAAAAACCCTTGACAGGTGTGCCGGAATCGTGTATGATAGCCAAGGTGATTACAGATGGAGAAATTTGTAGAGCAGACATTTTTATTTGATTTTTATGGAGAGCTTCTGACAGAGAGGCAGCGGCAGGTGTACACCAGTGTGGTATTTGAGGATTATTCCTTAAGTGAGGTTGCTGAGGAACTTGGCATCAGCAGACAGGGTGTGCATGATATGATCAGACGGTGCAATCGGACGTTGGAAGAATATGAAGAGAAGCTTCATCTGGTCGAGAAATTCCTGAACATCCGCAGTCAGGTCATAAAGATCCATGAACTGGCTGACAAGTACCACGCCGAAGATATTGCGGCGATTTCCAATGTGATATTAGAGGAGTTATGATCAATGGCATTTGAGAGTTTAACAGATAAACTGCAGAATGTATTTAAGAAGCTGAAGGGCAAGGGCCGTCTCACAGAGGCTGATGTCAAGGTAGCACTGAAGGAAGTTAAGATGGCGCTTCTGGAAGCGGATGTTAACTTTAAGGTCGTTAAGCAGTTTACGAAATCCGTTCAGGAAAAGGCTATCGGACAGGATGTTATGAATGGTCTGAATCCGGGACAGATGGTGATCAAGATCGTAAATGATGAGCTGGTCAACCTGATGGGAAGTGAGACAACAGAGCTTCCGATCAAACCGGGAATGGATCTTACCGTTCTTATGATGGTCGGTCTTCAGGGTGCAGGTAAGACAACGACGGTTGCCAAGCTGGCAGGCAAACTGAAATCCAAGGGAAAGAAACCACTGCTTGTGGCCTGTGATGTTTACCGTCCGGCAGCGATCACACAGTTGCAGGTAAACGGTGAGAAACAGGGCGTCGAGGTCTTTTCCATGGGAGATAAGCAGAATCCCGTGGATATTGCAAAAGCAGCTATCGAGCATGCGAAATCCAATCAGCAGAATGTTGTGCTCATCGATACAGCAGGACGTCTTCACATTGATGAGGATATGATGCAGGAGCTTGAGGATATCAAAGCGAATGTGAATGTAGATGCTACAGTGCTTGTAGTTGATGCCATGACAGGACAGGATGCAGTAAATGTGGCGCAGAACTTTTCTGATAAAGTCGGCATTGATGGTGTGATCCTGACTAAGATGGACGGTGATACACGAGGCGGCGCTGCGCTTTCCATTAAAGCCGTGACCGGCAAACCGATCTTCTATGTTGGTATGGGAGAGAAGCTTTCAGATCTGGAACAGTTTTATCCAGAACGTATGGCTTCCAGGATCCTTGGAATGGGCGATGTAATGAGTCTGATCGAGAAGGTGGAAGCATCTGTGGATCAGGAACAGGCTCAGGAGATGCAAAAGAAGCTGAAGAAAATGGACTTCGACTTCAATGATTATCTTACCAGCATGGAGCAGATGAACAAGATGGGTGGTATTTCCAGTATCCTGAACATGCTTCCCGGAATGGGCGGTAAGATGAAGGATATCGAGGGTATGATCGATGAGAAGGCTATGGACCGTACCAAGTCCATCATTCTTTCCATGACACCTCAGGAGAGAAGTAACCCCAACATTTTGAACATCTCACGCAAGAACCGTATCGCCAGAGGCGCCGGAGTGGATATTACAGAAGTAAATCGTCTTGTGAAGCAGTTTGAGCAGAGCAAGAAGATGATGAAACAGATGCCGGGATTAACAGGCGGCAAGATGAATATGGGAAAAAGAGGCGGCTTTAAGCTTCCCTTTTAATAAATAACAATAAATTTTCAGAAAGATAATTGGAGGAAAACAAAAATGGCAGTTAAGATCAGATTAAGAAGAATGGGACAGAAGAAAGCACCTTTCTATAGAATCGTAGTAGCAGATTCCCGCTGCAAACGTGACGGAAGATGCATCGCAGAGATCGGAACATATGATCCGAACCTTGACCCAAGCGTATACAAAATCGATGAAGAGGCAGCAAAAAAATGGCTTGCAGCTGGTGCTCAGCCTACAGAGGTAGTTGCTAAGCTTCTTAAACTTGCCGGAATCGAGAAATAATACCTGACAGATTTGGATCTGTGGCCTCAATGAGGCAGGAGCAAGGAGGTATGTAATGAAACAACTTGTAGAAGTAATTGCAAAATCTCTTGTTGAAAATCCGGATGAAGTAGTCGTTACTGAGACTGAAAAAGACGACGCGATTGTTGTTGAACTGAAGGTCGGACCGGCCGATATGGGTAAGGTTATCGGAAAACAGGGCAGAATTGCCAAGGCAATCCGTACTGTTGTGAAAGCGGCTTCTTCAAAAAGCAGCAAAAAAGTGATTGTAGATATTCTGCAATGAAAAAGAGACAGGAGCTGTGGATTCCATGGCTCCTGTTTTTACTCTGAAAGGGAGCAAAAATGGAAGATTTATTAAAGGTAGGAGTTATTACAACGACCCATGGCGTCCGTGGTGAAGTAAAAGTTTTTCCGACAACGGATGACGCAGAGCGTTTTCTTGATATTGAATATGTGCTTCTGGATACAGGAAAAGAGCTTCGCAGACTGAATATTCAGAATGTAAAGTTTTTTAAAAATCTTGCGATCCTGAAGTTTGAAGGCATTGACAACATCAATGATATTGAAATGTATAAGGGCCGTGAGCTCTGGATCCCACGTGAAGAGGCACAGGAGCTTGGCGAGGACGAATATTATGTGGCGGATCTCATCGGAATGGAGGTACTTCTGGAGAATGGGGAGAAATTCGGAGTGCTCCGTGATGTGATGGAGACCGGCGCCAATGATGTTTATATTGTAGATCGTATGGATGGCGAGGAAATCCTGCTTCCTGCGATCCATGACTGTGTTCTTGATGTGGATGTGGAAAAAAATACCATGACTGTACATTTGATGAAAGGGCTTGTTTAAATGAATTATCATGTACTTACATTATTTCCGGAAATGATCGAGAACGGAATGAACACAAGTATTACAGGTCGTGCCATTACAAAGGGACTGTTATCACTGGAAGCGATCAATATACGGGATTTTGCATTCAATAAGCACCAGAAGGTAGATGATTATCCTTATGGCGGCGGAGCCGGAATGCTGATGCAGGCGGAGCCGGTATATCTGTCTTATGAATCCATTGCAGAACGTATTGGAAGGAAACCCCGCGTGATCTTTCTGACTCCTCAGGGAAAAACCTTCAATCAGGATATGGCAAAAGAGTTTGCCCTGGAAGAAGACCTGGTTTTCCTCTGTGGTCATTATGAGGGAATTGATGAGCGTGTTCTGGAAGAAATCGTAACAGACTATGTTTCCATTGGTGATTATGTACTTACCGGTGGAGAACTTCCGGCTATGGTCATGATGGATTCTATTTCCAGAATGGTACCAGGTGTTCTGAATAATCAGGAATCCGGTGAGACGGAATCCTTTTCCGGGAATCTTCTGGAGTATCCCCAGTACAGCCGCCCGGAGGAATGGCATGGCAAAAAGGTTCCGGAGGTGCTGCTTTCCGGACACCATGCCAATGTGGATAAATGGAGAAGAGAGCAGTCTATCATCCGTACAGCCAAATGGAGGCCGGATCTTTTACCAAAAGCTGATCTGACCAACAAAGAGTGGAACGAGGTCCGCAGGCTTCGCAAACAGTGGAAAGAGGAAGTGGAAAAATAATTATGAAAACATCAGATTTTTATTATGATCTGCCACAGGAACTGATCGCTCAGGATCCGCTGGAGGACAGAAGTTCTTCCAGACTGATGCATCTGTCCCTGAAAGATGGAAGTATCGAACATCGTCATTTTACCGATATACTGGATTACCTGCATAAGGGAGACTGTCTTGTGATCAATGATACCAAGGTTATCCCGGCACGTCTTTATGGTCACAAGGAAGAGACAGGAGCGCTGATCGAGATCCTGCTTCTGAAACGCCGCGAAAATGATATCTGGGAGTGTCTTGTAAAGCCGGGAAAAAAAGCACGTCCTGGTGCAAAGATCACTTTTGGTGACGGTATCCTGAAGGGTGAGATCATTGATATTGTAGATGAGGGAAACCGTCTGATCCAGTTCCATTATGAGGGGATTTTCGAAGAGATCCTGGATCAGCTGGGAGAAATGCCGCTGCCGCCGTATATTACCCACAAGCTGAAGGATAAGAACCGTTATCAGACTGTATATGCAAAGAATGAGGGATCTGCTGCCGCACCTACCGCAGGACTTCACTTCACGCCGGAGCTTCTTGAGAAAGTAAAGGAGAAGGGTGTGAATATTGCACATGTAACTTTGCATGTAGGTCTCGGAACCTTCCGCCCGGTAAAGGTGGATGATGTAGAAAAGCATCATATGCACTCGGAGTTTTATATTGTAGAAGAAGATCAGGCAAAACTGATCAATGATACAAAGAAAAACGGCGGAAGAGTGATTTCTGTGGGAACTACCAGCTGCCGTACCCTGGAGTCCGCAGCCGGAGAGGATGGAATCGTGAAGGCCGGAAGCGGATGGACAGAGATCTTTATCTATCCTGGATATAAATTCAAAGCTATCGATGGACTGATCACTAATTTCCATCTGCCGGAGTCCACGCTTCTGATGTTAGTTTCAGCCCTTGCCGGAAAAGAACATATTATGGCTGCTTATGAAGAAGCTGTGAAGGAAAGATATCGTTTCTTCAGTTTCGGGGATGCCATGATGATCGAATAAGATTTAAAATTACTTTTTATATAAATAATATCCCAACGGATCGCAGCATGGAAACATGCATTATTACAGGATCTGTTGGGATATTATTTTTTGTTATGCTATTTATTCTTCACTGTCAGAGCCTTCCGATGTAGCGGATGAAGAATCCGCGGCAGGAATCGCAGCACTGCGTTCCTCTATCTTGGATTTGATCCTGGATGCCTCATCTCCGGATGCAGGAGTTGGCTGATAATTGTTGTAGCCATCTGCGGAAGAAATAGAACAGGGAATGATATTGGTCACGTTATCAGCCTGTACGCCTTCTGAGGTGACAGTGAAGGTCTGCTGGAAGATCATGGTGTCCATATCACTTGGAGAACTGTTTCCTCCAAAACAGAAATTGCCAAGACTGTAGACGATGTTTTTTCCTTTATAGGTTTCGATTCCCTGGAGTACGTGCGGATGATGGCCGCATACCAGATCTGCACCTTCATCGATAGCAAGACGGCCAAGGGTCATCTGATTGGTATCGGGAACTGTTTCGGTCTCATTGCCCCAGTGGAAGATCACAACTATAAGCTCTGCTCCATCTGCTTTGACCTTTGCGATATTATCTTTCAGCTGCTGTTCGCGTCCAAGATGATCCTTCAGTTCGTAAATTCCGACAAGACCAACTTTGATTCCCTTGATGTCCATAACTGCAGTATCATCATAACCGAAGTGTGTAATGCCCGCATTGTCCAGAGCAGTCAGAGTATCCGTGTAGCTCTGCTCTCCGTAATCGTGGCTGTGATTGTTTGCAGTGTTTACGGCTTCAACGGAACCGCTGGTGAGTATCTGAGCATATTCGGCAGGTGCTTTAAATGCAAAGGTTTTATCTTCTCTGGCATCGGAATCGGTGAGGGTTCCTTCAAAATTGGCAATTGTCAGGTCATCTGCCTCAAAGATGCTTTTTACATTTTTAAAGAAATAATCTTTGCCGTTGTTGTCGTAGTATGCGTTCAGACTTGTGTCATAATCAAAGGTCTCATCGGTACCCAACGTGCAGTCACCGACTACACTGAGCGTCAGTGAAACGGGATCTTTCACAGCAGCAGCTTCTTCTTTTGCCTTTTTTGCGGCCTCCTCTTCCTGTGCCTTCTGCAGTGCGGCGGCTTCTGCAGCTTTACGGGAAGAAATGCATGCACGTGCGGAAAAAATGATCACAAGAATAAGTATGATCAGGATCCCGCCAGCTGCAAGAAACATTTTCTGACGGCGTACCTGGTAATATCTGGATTTTTTGCTGATGTCATTCCTGCGAGTCCCAGTGAAATGTGAACGGGAATTTCGGGATGCAGAACCAGATTGCTTCTGACGTGTTTCTCGTGCTCTGGCGGCTTCCCTGCGTGCCTGCTCCGGATCATGGCCATGAGGCGGCCGCCTTCGATTGTCGTTTGCCATTCTTTTTCTCCTTCATATGTAAAGATATCTTTATTATAGAAAGAATGGTAAGTATTGTAAAGAAAGAATCGCGGACTTTTCAGAAAAAGAAGTTTTTGATATAATAGTTAAGCCAGAAGGCAGAAATATAAACTACAGGGAGATGGTGCTGACATGGTATTATATATCGGAAATCATACAAGTTCGTCCAAAGGCTATGCCGCCATGGGACGTCAGATGCTGAAAAACGGCGGAAATACGTTCGCTTTTTTTACCCGCAATCCCAGAGGAGGCAAGGCAAAAGAGATCGATCCCGTAGATGTGGAAAGATTTCTGAAGCTTTCCGGGGAAAATCATTTTGGAAAGCTGGTGGCACATGCACCGTATACCATGAATGCCTGTGCCGCAAAAGAAAATCTGAGAGATTTTGCAAGAGAGATTATGGCAGATGACCTGAAACGTATGGAATATACGCCAGGAAATTATTATAATTTTCACCCGGGCAGTCATGTAGGGCAGGGAACTGAGACGGGAATTGCCAAAATTTCGGAAATCCTCAATGATGTCCTTACAGAAGAACAGAGTACGATCGTCCTTCTGGAAACCATGTCCGGCAAGGGTTCGGAAGTAGGGGCAACATTTCAGGAGCTTCGTGATATCATTGACAGGGTGGAAAAAAATAATAAACTGGGTGTTTGTCTGGATACCTGTCATGTATGGGATGGCGGTTATGACATTGTACATGATCTGGATGGTGTTCTTGATGAGTTTGACCAGGTGATCGGCCTTTCCAGATTGAAGGCTGTTCATCTTAACGACAGTATAAATGGACTGGGCAGTCATAAGGATCGTCATGCAAAGATCGGCGAAGGTCAGATCGGCCTGGATGCACTTGTGAATGTGGTGTGCCATCCGGCTCTTGAGGGAATTCCCTTTATTCTGGAGACACCAAATGATGATGAAGGATGGAAAAGAGAAATTTCACTTTTACGAGAACGATATTCCATGAAAGGAGATTGATCCATGAAAAAGTTCAGATATTTTATTCTGGTGGTTGCCGGGGTGGCGGTTATGCTGGGAGGCTGCAAAGATAAGGAAAAATATGACGAATCCGCTTTTCAGGATGACCTGGAACCTCTGAGTGAGGATGAAGTGGAAGCCATGGACCAGAATGGTGATGGTGAGATGGCAGTAGCTGATGAAAGCGACCTGGAGCAGCAGCAGGATTCTGAAGGTGCTGCAGGATCAGGAGATACAGATGGGTCCGCTTCATCGGATGCAGCAGACTCGCAAAGCGAAAAGAAACTGGATGAAAATGGCACTTATACAGATAAAGATGAAGTGGCCCAGTACATTTATGAGTATGGCCATGTACCCTCCAATCTGACTGCTGCAGACTATGATAATGCAGACAGTATGCTTCCGGTAGAGGAGGGTGTCACCTATCAGCAGTGCAGCCTTGATGATGCAGGGAAACAGAAGCTGATCTTTACTCAGGATGCAAAGCGCATTTATTACACAGACGATGACGGACAGTCTTTTGACGAGATCTATTAAAACTAAAAGAACAAAATAAGACCCCCGGATACAGATAAACGATCAGTATCCGGGGGATTTTGCGTGTCAGGGCTGAGACTGATCAGTGGACCAGATTCTTCATTTCAGCTCCATCCATAAAAGCTTTTGCGTTTTCCAGGGTTGTCTCCGCAATATTGGTAAGTGCTTCTACCGTAAAGAATCCCTGATGTGAGGTCATGGTCACATTTGGGAAGGACAGAAGACGCTGGATCGTGGAAGTAGGAAGAATGCTGCTTGACATATCTTCATATACATATGCGGATTCTTCTTCGTAAACATCCAGACCAACGGCGAAGAATTTGTGATCACGGATACCTGCGATCAGATCATCTGTTTTGATCAGTCCACCTCTGGAGGTATTTACAAGGATCACACCATCTTTCATTTTTGCAATAGTTTCGGAGTTGATCAGATGCTCTGTTTCCGGAGTCATCGGACAGTGCAGACTGATCAGATCACTGGTGGAAAGGAGTTCGTCCAGTGAAACATACTCCAGAAAGTCAAGATTTTTATTAGGGAAAAGATCATAAGCAATTACTTTCATGCCAAAGCCGCGACAGATTTTTGCCATTGCCTGACCGATTTTTCCGGTGCCGATGATGCCGGCAGTTTTCTGATAAAAGTTAACGCCCATGAGACCGTTCAGTGCAAAGTTATTTTCACGGCATTTGATATATGCCTTGTGGGTGTGCCGGTTGGCGGTAAGGGCCAGTGCCATGGCGTGTTCGGCAACTGCTTCCGGAGAATAACCGGGAACACGTGCCACCTGGATCCCACATTTTGCTGTAGTTTCCAGATCAACATTATTGTATCCGGCACAGCGCATCAGGATCAGTTTTACACCCTGGCGGTGAAGCTCCTCAATGACCGGTGCGCCGAGATCTGCATTTACAAATGCACAGATGGCATCGTAGCCGTGGGCAAGAGCTGCGGTTTCTTCATGGATATTTGCTTCAATGAATTTAATTTCAATACCTGGATAAGATGGAAGCAGCTTCTCAAAAAAATCCCTATCGTAGCTCTTGGTGTCATAAAACAAAATTTTCATAATCGTTGCTCCTCTCTGGAAATAATTATTTTCCGAAAAAATAATACCATAATAGTAGGAATTTGGAAAGTGGGAAAAGCAATAAAATTTATCAAAAAAATGGTTTTATTTTGGGATTATAGTATCCATAATAAATAAAAATTATACGAAATACAAAAAAAGAGAGCATTTTATGCACTGTCATCTGATGGAACAGATGTTGTGATACATGAAAATGCTCTCTGTCTGGATAAAAGATAATTATTCTGCCAGACTATAAAGATCGGAATAGAATTCCGGATAGGAGATGTTGACACATTCTCCGTTTTTGATGGAAAGTGCTCCCTCACAAAGCAGCCCTGCTACTGCAAAAGACATAGCTACACGGTGATCCAGATGAGAATCGATCTCTGCGCCATGAAGGGCTTTTCCACCATGAATGATCATGCCATCTTCGGTTGCCTGGATATCTGCGCCCATTTTCCGAAGATTTTCTGTCATAACCTGGATGCGGTCGGACTCTTTGACACGAAGCTCCTGTGCATCCCGGATAACCGTGGTTCCTTCTGCAAAAGCTGCCATAACGGCGATCATCGGAAGTTCATCGATCAGAGTAGGAATGATCGCACCTTCTATTGTGGTTCCGTGAAGAGCAGAGGAGCGGATCAGAAGATCGGCAGTAGGTTCGCCCTCTGTGGTCTTGTTGAGAAGAGTGATATCTGCTCCCATGGCCCTGCATACACGAAGGATACCGTCACGGGTCGGGTTGATTCCCACATTTTTCAGAAGGATCTCACTGTTGGGAACAAGAAGACCAGCTGCGATAAAATAAGCTGCAGAAGAGATATCCCCCGGAACCAGGAGCTCACGTCCGTAAAGAGATGGATCCGGTTTGATGGATGCTGTTGTTTCTTTTGAGGTTACATCGGCGCCAAAGTAATTCAGCATGATCTCCGTGTGATTTCTGGAAAGGACCGGTTCTGTTACACGAGTAATGCCGTCAGAGTACATTCCGGCAAGAAGTACGCAGGATTTTACCTGGGCAGATGCTACCGGAGAATTGTAGTGGATGGCATGGAGCTTTCTTCCGGAGATCTTAAGCGGTGCACATCCGTTTCCGTTGAGACTTATGATATCGGCACCCATTTGGGAAAGCGGAGTCATGATCCGTTTCATAGGGCGTTTCTGGATGGAAGCATCGCCGGTAAGCTCTGATACAAAGTTCTGTCCTGCAAGGATCCCGGAGATGAGACGGGTGGTAGTGCCGCTGTTGCCGACATCAAGAGTCTCTGATGGAGCACTGAGACCATGGAGACCTTTTCCGTGGACCAGGATCTCTCCTTCTGTATTTTCAATGTTAATACCCATTTTCCGGAAACAGGAAATAGTGGAGAGACAGTCTGCGCCCTCCAGAAAATTTGTGATCCTGGTAGTGCCTTCTGCAAGAGAGCCGAACATGACAGCTCTGTGAGAAATGGATTTATCTCCGGGAATGGCGAGAGAACCGGATAATTTCTTAGCTTTTTTGATTTCCATATTAGTACCTGCCTGTATTGTTATTTTTGAAATACATGGCAGCAGATCGGATATCTGCTGCCGTTTATATATCAGCGTTCGCAGATCTTGTAATTACGTTTTGTAAGAAGCACTTTAGCCTGTTCCAGGGCTGCGTCTGTATAAAATTCGATCTTCAGAACGCCATCTTCAAATTCTCGGTTGTGGATAATACCGATATTTTTGATGTTGACCTTTTCTGTTGCAAGGATGGTTGCAATGGTTGCAATGGCACCGGCCTCATCTGCCACATCAATATAAAGGACATAGGAGCGGGGGATCAGGCTGTTGTCTATAATGTCAATGGAGTCACGGTAATCCTTGGAGCTTGCAAACATGTCAAAGATGTTGTCAGCTTCTTTGTTGTCAATGGAACAGCGGATCTGGATCAGCATACGGATAAATTCATCCAGAACCGTGGAAATGTTTTTCTGATTTTCCAGACAGATCTGTTCCCACATAACAGGTGAAGAAGAGGCAATACGTGTGATATCACGGAAACCGCCGGCTGCGATCATTTTCATATACTGGGCGTCGTTATCCAGAAGATTTACAAGATTTACGAGAGCGGAGGCTACAATATGAGGAAGGTGGCTGACTCCTGCCGTGATGAAATCATGTTCTTCTGCAGTGATAACAAGGGGGATCGCACCAAGAGAGGAGATCAGTTCTGTGAAATCAGAAATCTTTTCCAAAGCAACTTCTCCTCCCGGAGTGATGATATAGTAAGCATTTTCCAGAAGATGATCACTGGAATTGGAAAAACCGCTGCGTTCGGAGCCTGCCATTGGATGACCGCCGATGAAGCGTCCTTCAAGTCCGAGCTCGGTTACTTTTTCGTGGATAACGTTTTTTACACTGCCTACATCTGTGAGGATACAGTTCTCTCCAAGAGAAGCTTTGATCTTTTCCATGTATTCCACATTGAATTCTACAGGTGCACAGAGAAAAAGATAATCACAGTTATATAACTGTTCATCTTCAATATCACAGATCCCGTTGATCACGTTTAAACTGACCGCCTCTGCCAGTGCGCTTCTGTCTTTGTCAAAGGCAATCAGGCGATAATCCGGGTGAAATTTTCGTATGGTTTTGGCAATGGAGCCGCCAATCAGTCCAAGGCCGATAAAACCTATGGTTTTCATAGTACTTCAGAGTCCTTTCAGGTTACTTTTTACTTTTATTCTTTAATAGTGTAAATCACGGCTATATTGTAAAAGAAAGTGTGAAAAATGTCAACAAATGTAAGAGGAAACAGGAAGGCCATTTTTATAGCTGTTTACCGTAATGTTTTGCGAACAGGGAAGAGTAATAGAAAGTTACTGTTCATTGGTAATATTCCGCGAAGCGTGTTGCTGAGAACGGAGTGAACAGTAACAATAGAAAAAGGCTTGAGAAATCAGAGATTTCGGACGTATAATATAATAAGCTATAAATGAGCAAGTTCGTGATTTTGCATAAAAGAAAGACACCTCGATTCCATGTGTTGTATAATGAAAGTGCCAAAACAAACATTTGCAACATTTACGAAAGAAGGTGTCTCTCGCA
>NZ_QJHD01000048.1:0-15386 GCF_003184505.1 Blautia sp. BCRC 81119
ATGTTTTAAAGGTAGCTGCGTAAAAAACAGTAGTGGTGGTATGGACCCACCCTGAATCTACGGGGCCCAGGCTCCGCACATCAGATGCTCGGTAATTTAATTGCCGAGTAGTTCACAAATAAACGTGGTGCGTCTGAAAGCGTAAAAGAACAAATTAAAAAAAGATGGAAAAATATTATTCAGTTCTTATCAAGAGGAAATGATTCAGAAACGCTGCTGGAGTTGATAAAAACTGATATCGTAACCGCTGAGATGCTGGAATATGTTTTACAGAAAGTGAAGGATGCTACGTTAAGGGCATATATCCTGGAAGAATCATCGAAAAAAGAAAAAAGAAGTATTCTGAATGTCTGAAAGCCTGCTGCCGTTTGGCAGCAGGCTTTTTTGTTTGTCGATAAATCCAGCATGTTGTAGGCAAAAGGACAAAGAAAGGAATTAAAAAATGGAAGAAAACAATAATATGCTTGTGCGAAATACAGATACTGAAAGCGATATTATCTTTGTGGAAGATGGGGTTACAGAAATCGGAGATTTTGCCTTTCGTGGATGTGCTGCAAAGGAAATCATCCTTCCAGACTCCGTGGAATCCATTCGGCAATGCGCGTTTGCCGGCTGCAAAAAATTGGAAAAGATTGTTTTTGGAAAGGGCCTGGAATATTGTGATGACGACATTATTTTAGGTTCACCAGTGCAGGAGATTGTATGGACAAAACCGATAGAATCGGAAGAGGACTCTGCCTTTCGGTCTTTACTGTACAGTCTGATTCGGGAAGAAGACGCTGTATATTATCCGCACCCAGAAAAGAAATACGATGTTCTCAAAAGATTCCTAAGAACTGGAAAGCCGCAGAGGACATTTCTTCTTACATGCAATGGAAGGAGTGTACGCCTTCCGCGATATATCTGTAGTTACCTTCATAGGCTGATGATTTCTGATACAGCGTATAACTGTCTAACCAAAAACGGGAACGCTTATTACGAATATCGTAATCTTCATAGTTGCCTGTCTGATTTTCAGAACAGAGTAAGTGTTGCCACGGAATGGTATGTTATGGACAACCTGGAATGTGCGGAAGACTATCTAAGAATCCATGCAACATTAATCACAAAACGCATGACCGAAGAAGCTGATGATGAGACGTTGGCAATGTATCTTAATCTTGGTCTATTGTCTGATAAAGATTTACAGAGAACATTGCAATGGGCTTCCGAAAAGAACATGCCTATTTCGGTGGCATATATCTTGGACCAGATGAGAAAAAGAGGACTGAAGGCCAAAACCGAATTAGCATTGTAGCCGCAGGCTTTTCTGCGGCTTTTTTGTTGCCGATAAATATCGCATATTATCACAATGGCGCGTAAAACCGCGGCCAATCCTGATGCGTATTACTTAGATTTACGCGTCAGGTTGTCCGTCGGATGTAAGCGCCGGTCTTATTTTTTCTTCTTATACCTGCCAGTCTTCTCATATTTACGCTTATGGTATTCTGTGCACTGAGATTCCACATATTCTTTGATTTTGTCTAATGTAACTCCGCCTGTAGTTGCAATAAAATAAGACGGGCTCCATAAAGATACGTCACCAAACAAATATTGACTTACATATTTGTCATATTCTGTATTTAAATGTATCTTCTTAGATGTCTGCGTTTTCAATACACGTATGATATCTGACGGCCGTTCCTGTGGCGGCATGGATATCAACAGATGCAGATGGTCTGTATCCGATTCTGCAGATATCAATTCACCGCCATGTTCTTTACATATCTCAGAACATAGTATTTTCATAAAATCACCAATCTCATCAGATATCACCGGTTTCCTGTATTTTGTAACAAAAACAAGATGGTATGTCATCAGATATACAGAGTGTGCCTTTTTCTTATATTCCATATCAAAAATCACCTCACAAATCAAATTTAAGTCAACTTGACCATGCTTACAGTATATGGTATAATATAAACATAGTCAAGGACTATCTATTAAATTTAAGTCAATGTATTTTTAGAAGAAAGGAGGCATATATTATGCGCACATGGAAAATGATAATCAACCCTAAGAAAAATAAACAAGACGCTGCGTTCTGTCAGTACTTTAAGACAAACACCGCAGATTTCAAGTGCATGTATAATGTTGCCAATTTCTATATCCGGAATACAATGACTGGTATCAAAAAGTCTCCAGAAGAACGCACGCACCTGGAGACTGAAGTACTGCACTATGTTTTTACAGGTATCCAGAAAGCCAATGAAGCCATTGGGCAGAAGCGAATGAAAAAGAAGTTTGAGGATTTGAAACTTGCTCAGATTGGCGGTATGAACTGTGCTGTCATTGCTTATTCTCTCGCCAGCCAGGAACCATTTCAATATCCAACAGTCAAAAAGTGGTTTTTGTCGTACAACACACTGGATGCTATTTTTAAATTTACAGACAATCCGGTGTATAAAAGGATGAACAGCCAGGTGAACCAAAATGCCATCCGGAAAGTAATTGCTGCATGGGAGGGATATTTTGAATCTTTAAAACAATACAAGACAAATCCGGCAGGCTACACGGGAAAGCCAAAGATTCCAGGATACAAGAATACAGAAGAATCTACTGCATGGTTTTCAAAACAGGTAGCGAAACTAAAGGAAGAAGACGGGAAGTCATATCTTCAGTTTGTTAATCAGAAAGAACGATTCTGCATTGGTAAGACGTCCACATATAAAGGGCTGCAATATGTAAAAACCGAGATTAAGCCAGTTTACGGAAGATATTGTCTGCTGGTAACATTTGACGATAATGTAAAGGCAGTAGAACCGCCAGTAAACCCTGAGCGAATTCTTGGTCTTGACCCTGGAGTAAACAACTTTTTAGGCGTTTCAAATAATTTCGGAGCTGTTCCTTTTGTCATCAAAGGCGGAGCTGTCAAGTCCGTGAATCAGAGATTTAATAAACGACGGTCAGCACTACTGTCTGCCCTTACAAAAGGAAGTGACAGCCAGCATTCTGTAAAATATAGCGAACAGCTAAATACTTTAAGTAAAAAACGTGATTCTTTTATGCGTGATTACTTTTATAAATGCGCATGGTATGTCTGTAGATATGCACAGGCTGTCGGGGTAGAAGTGATTGTAATGGGATATAATGAAGGTCAGAAACAGGAAATCACTCTAGGAGATAAAAATAATCAGCATTTTGTGGCGATTCCATATTTAAAATTCATTACAATTTTAAAAACGGTTGCTGCTAAGTGTGGTATCGCCGTAATTGTCAGAGAAGAAAGTTACGCTTCCAGGGCAAGTCTGCTGGATATGGACGATATCCCGACATATAGGCAGGGAGACGATGTTAAATATCAATTTTCAGGTAAAAGAATCCACCGCGGATTGTACAGGTCTGGAAACGGGACCGTTATGAATGCTGATATCAATGGAGCATCAAATATCTTACGCAAAGAATACTCACATGCTTTTGATAATGTAAAAGATTTTGCATATCTGTATGAGACAACACTTGCGATTGGATATAAAGACTTGTATAACAATGCCAAGACCATATCTGAAAGACCTGATGGATACCGTTACCATAAAGCAGGATTTGGAAGTAAGGCCTGTCATAAGTATAGAAAATGGAGCCGTATGAAATACCGTAAGCTTTTCGGCAAAAGTAAATCTGTATGGATTGCAAATAAGATGGATAAGACGCAGGATAAACATGCTGCGTAGATAAAAAGGTAATCCCCGTAACAGGGGATAGAGGGATAGTGTTAGTCCTGCGAGGCGCTTTTTGGCCTCGCAAAGAAGCCGCGGTCAACCTTTGGTTGCCCGTCGGTCAATCACAAATATACAAAACACTAAGAAAGGAAAAAAAGAAAATGGAAAAGAAGTTCGAGTATATTCAGAATATAACTGATAAGTTATTGGTGAAGTGTTACTGCCCGGATGAAAAGAAAATTGTAGTAGAAGACGGAGTGACTATGATTGGTCCATCTGCGTTCTTTGGCAGCAAAACAGAGGAAATTGTTCTGCCAGGTTCAATAAAAAGAATCTACGATAAGGCTTTCATGCGTTGCGAAAGTCTGGAACGTATTGTCATTGGAAGAAATAACCTGGAAGAAATTGGGGACTGTGTATTAAACGGATGCGTAAATCTTCAGGAGATTTCGTTTGCTTCCGCTTTTGAATTGGAGGCAGAAGCATTTCAAGTATTTTCTAAAGCATGTCAAGTATTTTCTAGACTGGTAAATAGTTGTACCAGGACTTATTACTTCATGAATGCGGACAAAGCCGTTGCCAAGATGAAGCAGGTGTTTACAAAAAGGCGCAGGAACATGACACTTAAAATTTCTGCCGGCAAAAAAGAAATCGTTATTCCGAGATACGTGAACACGATAAGCAAGACACTACTGGGAAGGATTGCGTTTAACGCTCTTCTGGAGGGCCTGGATGAAAGAATGCCAAAGGAAGATATCGCTTTCGGTAATAATGGATGGACATTAAACGGATTTCTCCGCCACAATATGAATGATGCAAAATGTAGTTTCTTAACAGCAATGGAATTCTACTTTCTGGAAAAAGACAAAAGTGCTTTGCAGTACCTCAAAAGCCATGCGACAGAAGGCTGCCAGATACTGACAAAAGAAAAGGAAGACTATCTCATGACAGAGTTTGTTAAGATGGATATCATGGATGAGAAAGAATTAAACTATGCCATGCAGGCGGCTCTTGATAATGGCCTGACCACAGCAGCCGCTTATATCTTAAATTCCATGGACAAGAAAAAGAAAACGAAACTCAAAATCTAAGCACGCGAAAAGCGTGCTTTTTTCAAACTTTTGGCGGAGAAATGAGCCGCAAAAAAATAAGACATTTCAGTAATCATACACATCATCCCAATTCGTGTGTATAATTGCTTGACTACAAGAAGCAAATCAAATATAATATATTTAAGCAAAAATACACACGAGATAAGTTTATGTGTATTTTTGCTCAAATTCGGAGGTGATATTATGATAATGACATACGCACAGTGTTTACAGATATACGGTACAGATTATCAAATAAAGAAAAAAATAAAAGAAGGAAAACTATTTCAAAAAGAAAAGGGGCTATATTCAGATACTAGATTTTGCTCTGACCTTGAAGTTATAAGCGTAAAATATCCAAATGCAGTATTTTCCGGAAGCAGTGCATATTATTACTATGGATTAACAGACGTAATTTCAGAAAAATATATACTCACGACCAAACGTGAAGATTCAAGAATCAAAAGTAAAACAATAAAACAAAACTTCGCAAAAGATAATATATATGAATTTGGAATAACGAATATGGAATATCAAAATACAATAATCAGAATATACAGCAAGGAACGGTTACTTGTTGATTTAATACGATTTCGCTCAAGATATCCTTTGGATTATTATAAGGAAATAATCTCTGGATACAGAAATATTTTAGATGAGCTTGATTTTTTTGAAGTTGAAGACTATGCGATGTTGTTTAAAAACGGAGACAAAATCTTAAGCACAATACAGATGGAGGTAATGTAGATGAACGTAAGAGAAGAGGCTGAAAAACTAAAGTCTAAGGGATATAACGAGGACGACGCAAACGCAAGGATTTGTCAAGACATCATTCTGAAAGGAATTGCTGCAAGTGGATTAAGTCGGTCAGTAACTATCAAAGGCGGGGTCGTAATGCGAAATATTTCTCATAATGACCGTAGGGCGACCCAGGACGCCGATTTGGATTTCATCAAATACTCTATTTCCGATGACTCAATTACTGAATTCTTACGGAAGATAGAATTAGCAATTGGTGTTAATATAACAATTAAACCACCAATTGCTACACTAAAGCACAAAGACTACCAAGGAAAAAGAGTATTCATTACAATCACGGATGACTACGGAAATACATTGGAAAGTAAGTTGGATATTGGCGTACATAAAGACCTGGATATCAAGCAGGAAGAGTATTGTTTTGATATCTGTTTTCAGAAAGATGGAGCGAGTTTGTTAATGAATTCAAAAGAACAAATATTAACAGAAAAATTAAAATCATTCCTGCGATTTGGTACACGCTCGACGAGATACAAAGACGTTTTTGATATTTGTTTCTTATTGGATAACGTTAACATCGAAGAGTTAAAAACCTGTATTCAACATTACATATTTAATGACAAATCGTTACCAGTCTCCACGTATGCTGAACTGACAAAACGTATTCGACGTGTTTTCACGAATATTGGTTTTAAAAACAACGCGAAATCATCAGAAAAAAATTGGCTAGATATTACAACTGAAGAAGCGTTGACTCGAAATATAGAATTTATTGTATCACTGGAAGAGCCCGTTGCTTAAAACAACGGGCTCTTAATTTTGCGATTTTGGTAACGACTCCCGGCAAGACCGGGGAGATATCATATTTATTCTCTGCACTCAGGCTTACGGCTTCGCTTGGCATTTGCTGCGCAAATTGGTGACGAAGGCGTTAAGCCTGAGTTATCATTTTTAATCTGGTAACGAGTCCTGCAAAGCAGGCGAGTTATCAATTACCTTCAAATCGACGGGCAAACAAGTTTGACCGCGGTTTCTCGTCCGTCGACGATGCTCCGAAATATTCGTAAGTCCCAAACTTTTGGTCGTTCTCATCATCTTTCTTGATTTCGAATCCATCATCGATTGCATTTGCCATAGTTGTCTCTCTTTTTTTTCTTCTTGCTATATGTCCACATTTTCGCATTCAGGGACAGCATGTCAGGTTTTTTTTAAAAATCTTTTCAAAAAAAAACATTCCGAATTTTTTTTATTTTGCATATTAAATATAGGGAGTAAGATTTCACCCCTGAACATTGCGGTACACCGCAAACTCGTATCTTGAAAAAAAAGCGTATTGCTTTGGAGATATAGTACCTGACAACTGAATATCTGCGAAAATGGAGGTGAATTAAAATGCCGATTCAACAACAAGATTGGATGCAAAGCCGGAAGATGGCCGTGCTTTTTCAATCATTAATGAACAAGCCATAGGAATCCTTTTTGTAATGAAGCAACGACTGCGTATGCAGTTTAAATCATAAAAAGGAGACTAAAAAATGAAAGACAAAAAATGCTATAACCCTCCGGACCGGAGAAGAAAGAAAAAAGTATCTTCACGTTCTATCGCGGCAAAAATCGCATCAAGCATGCTTGCTACGGTTACTGCTGCAACAACGATTGCATCTCCGGTATTGACTTATGCCGCAGATGTGAACGGAACGGATACTGTTACAGAAACAACGACAGATGCCAGCCAGGGTGAGACTAAGACAATTATCAGCACCGATTCAGACAGCACAGAGACTGAAAAGGATGCAGAGACAAAGTTTCTGCTTATAAACCTGAAGACATCCGGCGGTAAAGTTGTCATCGATGAAAATGAAGATGACGAGCAGACCGTGAAACTGGCCAATCATAAATCCGACGACGGAAAGACCGATGAAATGCGGATTGATGTTTACGACAAAGACGATATCCTCGTGTCAAGCGAAGATGCAGCAAAAAACAGTTATACATATGCTTACGAAGTAAAAGCAGACAGTGTAACAAATGTGAAGGCAGATGCAGATGAAGGATATATCTTGAAACTTTACGATATAGTTGAAGGAGATACGGAAAAAAAATCCGGTTTTGATGAAAAGACCGATGGAATTACCGGGGAATTTGAATATCCGGTATTTATGGATTCAAACGTGACCGTTAAGGTCGAATTTGAAAAAGAAGAAGTAAAAGAGGACGGAAAGACAGAAACAGAGGACTCCGCCGAGACGGGTGACCTGACGGTGGACGAATCAACAGATGAGACTGAAAAAACAGATGGGAACGAAGAGACTGCCGATGGCAGCAGCACTAATGCGGATGCAAAAGACAGCAGTGACAGCACCGGAGACCTGACGGTCAACGACAATGTTTACGTTTCACCTGATGGCCAGACTCAGACTGAAATAGGCACAGACGAAAACAGCAACGTTGCAGAAACAGATGAGGATAAAGCCCCGGATAATGAGGATACCGCAGACACGGCTGACGACAGCACGGCTGAAACAGCAGATAATGCGGACTCGGTTGAAAATGAGGCTGATGCTGAAGACAGTTCCGAAGCAGAAACAGCAGAAGAAGATGCTGGAGATGTGGCAGAAGAGGATGCCGAGGCAGATTCTGCTGAAACAGATACCACCGATACGGACACCGCTGAGCATTTCACTGATACATCAGATGCCGAAAGCGGATTAAACAAGGATGACTTCTCTTCCGCGCGTCTGCTGGTCATGACGGACGATGAAAATGATATCATTGACAAGGAGCATATGATTGGTTCTTATGGTGATATCTACCTGCTCCAGTATGAAAGTGCTGAGCAGGCAATGACGGCGTACAGCTATTACAAAGAACACGTGGACGCAGTAGAGCCGGACGCAAAGATTGCAGCAGCAAGTGAATCGGAAGGAGAGGCAACTCCATCTAATGAAAATGCAGTTGCAGCGTTAAGCAATGATGATTGTTCGACTGCTGCGCAGAATAATGACAAAAAAGTCATTGCCCTGATTGATACTGGCGCATCCGAAAGCAAAAATGTGATTGACCGTGTGTCTCTTATTGATGATGTATTAAACGGTGGAACGCATGGCGATGACATGGTAAGCAATATCGTATCACAAAATGCAGGAGCACAGATTCTTTCAATCAGAGCACTTGGCAACGATGGCTACGGTTCTTATTCGGCAATCGTCTCAGCTATCGAATATGCAATTAACTCAGATGTAGATATTATCAACCTGTCAATGTATTCTCCAAAAACACTTGCAACAAGTGTTATTGAAGCAGAAATCCAGAAGGCTATTGATGACAACATCACAGTTGTTGGCGCTGCCGGTAATGATGGAAAAGATGTTGCGGGATACGTTCCCGGCTCAATCGAGGATGCATACGTTATCGGTGCAGCGACAGAAGATGGAATCCGGATAACTAATTCAAACTATGGAGAACTTGTTGATTTCTATGTTGTTGCAGATTCTACATCCGAAGCAGCAGCAAAATTCAGCGGATATATTTCAAAAAATGGACTTGAGGCAGTTGTCGAAGATAAATCAGGATTATTTTTTGAAAACGTAGCCAATGAAAATACCGATGTTGATGTTGTAGACAAAGATATCTCAGTAGACAAAGAAAGCGATACTATCTATGACCCAGTTATTGAAAAATACGTGAAAGAGCATGCAGATTCTGCGTATGTAGGAGAAGGCCAGCTCTCAATGGTAAACGTAATGGACGTGGATGCTACAATTGCTTCTGCTGACCAGCTGAACAAGGGAGAGACAATTGATACACTTATGTCTGGTGATGATTTTAGATTCATTACACAACAGACGGGACGAGTACCTGTTTATCAGCTGGGTAAAGACAGTAAGTATTTTGTAGCGTTTGCTGATGTTATGCATAACGACAAGAGGGCTACTGCGATTGATTACCAGATTGCCTTAAACGACACAACCGGTTCTAAGGTTGAAGATACCTATTTTGATAAAGAAACCGGACTTTTATATATACCAAAATCTGCGTACTATGACGCAAATGGAAAGTATTATGTCCAGTATATTCAGACACAGATTCTGTATTCTATAAAAGATTTTGATATCAAAAACACATGGAACTCTTCAGTAATTGCTACAACAGAAGAAGAAAACGGAAAAACAGAGTCAAAAATAAGCGGGGCTGATATCATTAACCAGAGAATGTCCGTTCAGATTGGAAAGAATATGGATGTAAATACTATGCTCGTTACAGCAAACGGCTTCCCGGTAGATGGCAAGTTCTATGCTTACGATTCAAAGACCGGCATGCTGACCCTTGGTTTTTCATCAGCAGTTATACAGTCTATATGGGTGGACGCTGTGAAAGATAAAAATGCACCAGATGTCGAACCTGGAATGATGGCAGCAAAACAGACACTTGATGAAATGGAACCTATCAATTCACAGGCCATCGGTGCAAATATAAGCAAATTGAGCCGCGGCTATGCTTTTCAGTCCGCAATCAAGCTCTTATATCCAGAAAAAGCATCCAGCGATGACTGGGCAGGAATCCACCAGTCCCAAAATGCCTTGCCGGCATATCGCGGACAGACGGGAAGCGATTCTACTTACGAAAACGCATTGCTTGACTTCGTTTTTTATGGAAATAAAGCCGATAGTCAGTTCTTACAGGACAGCAGTGTATATAAGCCATTTAACGGAACAATATATCCATTTATTATAAAAATTCCATCTATCAGCTGCACGGATATTAAATTCAACGAATATCCATGGGAAACCAATATGGCGATGGAGTGTACGCATACAGATATGCCTGGCTCTGACGGTTCTGTCCCAACAAGTAACTGGTACTCAGCAAAAATCTGGGCACGTGTCGTAAAAGTAGGTACAGGTTCAAATCCGTACGTAGTTTTAGCTGTTTATACCAGCCAGTGTGCTGACCAGCACGGTTTTGGTTTATTCAAGGTAAGAGTGAGGGCTACGACAGGAAAACTGAAAGTACACAAGGTTTCAGGAAACGCAACTGCCATCAAAGGCAATGGAAGCTACAAACTAACAGGCGCTATTTACGGTATATATTCCGATAGTGCATGCAAAAAACTTGTAAAAACAGTTAAGACAGATTCGAGCGGTATCGTTACAGTGACAATAGGAACTGGAACATACTGGGTTAAAGAGCGAACCGCGTCTCCGGGATATGGGCTTGACACAACACCGCATAAAGTTGAAGTCAAATCAAACCAGACATCTACAGTCAATTCGACGGAACCGCCACGGCCCGGAACCCTGACTGTAAAGAAAAAAATCGATTTGTTCTCTTCCGTAGTAAAGAGTACAAGCCGAATCGGAAATATGAACACACACTTTGTTGTATATACAAAGAAAGACTGTAGGACCCATGCTAAAGATATTCACGGAAACAATGCCGTAATAAGCATCAAAAAAAATGCAAAAGTTGAGAAAGCAACAGGAAGCGTTGCACTATGGGCTGGTACATATTACGTAAGAGAGGAAGGAAGAATCAGTGGAACTGCAAGCAATATAAAAATTGTTTATGGCCCGATTAAGATTAGTCCTGGTAAAACAACAGACCTTTCCAGCGCAGTCCCAAAAGACGAAAGAGGAAACGCAGTGCGTATGTCCGGCGATGGCTATGTAAGAGATATCCCATTTACATGGAAAGGAAGACTGTTAACAAAGAAAAATGTTAAAAAAGAAACTCTTGCAGGAGCAATCTTCAAAGTTAATTACAGTGAATACAGTGGACGAAACGGAACAACATACAGTGTAAAACGTACATGGTATTTCTGTACAGATAACAAAGGAGAGATGCTCTATGACGAAGCACATCTCGTAGATAACAGTAAGTACGCAAGCGCAGCTGCAAAAAATGCATATAAAGGAAAAAGTAAACCTTTATTCAAAAACCCAACAACGGGTAACTGCTTCCTTCCGGTATGTACACTACATATACAGGAAGTCATGGCACCTGATGGATATGAAAAAGATTCAACTGTCATTCCGATTGACGTTGTGGCACCAGCCAAGGACACTGATGTGGATACATGGACCAGTGTGGTGGCAAGGCTGACCAATGCGAACTATATTGCGTTAAATGATGAGACAAAGAACGCATGGAAAGCCCGCGCAAGAGCGTTTAAGGTAGACGAGGATGGCAAGCCGCTGGCTGGGGCTGTGTTTGGCTTATATCTGACAGAAGCGGTTGCAAAAGCAAAAGGAACTCCGTTGGCATATCTTAAGACCAAGGCCGACGGCTACACGGATATATATACATCAGAGTGGCTGAAAGAAGATATCCCTTCTTACGCACTATACTGCCGTGAAGTCGCATCTCCTCCAGGATATGCGCTGTCAGACGCAATCTACGCAAAGACATTCTCTAAGACAGCTTACAATGCCTTAAAAGCAAAAGATGAGAACACGCCTGGCGAACTCCAGACATTCGGAGACAAGACAGGAATCATAAACAAAAAGACCGGCTGGAATTATTCCATGCAGGTAAAGAAAGTAGACGACAAAGGCACACCGCTTGCCGGAGCCGTGTTCAGCGTTTACGCAAGTAAAGGCGATGCAGAAACTGATACAAACGCACTGTTTGAGCTGACTACAGGAAAAGATGGACTGACACCGGTAAAGACACTAAAAGCAGCTTTCAGTGTGCCTTCCGTCACATACTACTGTAAAGAAACGCAGGCACCGGAAGGATACCAGATAGGTTCGCCAAACAGTTCGGGTGATGAAGACGACAGTTCAAACGGAGGCGCTGAAATCTATGAACAGACATGGACGTATAATGAATATAAGGCTTTACCTTCATCCCAGCAGGGAACAGGAAAGAAAAAGAATTTCGGTCCGGAGTCTGGTGTAATAAATCCAGAAGTTTCATGGACATTAAGATATGTGGCTAAAAAGGTTGATAACCAGAAGAATCCTCTCGCCGGAGCACAGTTCAGTGTATATACAAACAAAGACTGCAGCGACGATTCCAAGATAGCAGACCTTGAAACAGATGAGACAGGCTATACCGAGACATTGTCTTATGAGCCGAAGTTCTCAACAAAATCAGTAACTCTGTATTGCAAAGAGACAAAGGCTCCAGAAGGATACGATATTGATAATACTGTATATAACCAAACATGGAATTATGAAGATTACAAAGAACCGACAACCGATGATGCCCCTGATGGAGAGCTGAAATACTTTGGCCCTGAATCAGGTATCGTCAATGACAATTCTGCTTGGACAATCCTGATGAATATTAAAAAAGTTGACCGCTTTAAGCATGGTCTGAAAGGAGCCAAATTTGGAGTATATACAGATTCAAACTGCAGCAATGCTTCATTCGTAGGAGAACTCGAAACGCTGGAAGGCGGAACGTCTGACTCTATGTCATACGATGTACCATGGAAGAATACTTCTATTACGTTATACTGTAAAGAAACGAAGGCCCCTGACGGCTACAAGATTTCTGATACTGTCTATAGCCAAACATGGTATAGAAGTAAATACGAGGAAATCAAAAAGGCTGCTGAACAGGAAGAGACAGCAAACGCAGAGACCGAAGGAGACGGAAATACGGGTGATAATGTAGACGATGGAGATGAAGGTAACGGCAGTGAGGTAGATGACGTAATTGGTGAGACAAAACCGTTCGGCCCTACTTCGGGAGTCCCAAATGACTCTAAAACCTGGCGTCTTCAGTTTAAAGCAAAGAAGATTGATATGAATGGTAGACCGCTTGCCAAAGCCGAATTCACGGTCTATGCAGACAAAAACTGTACAAAGATTGTCGGAAACATGGTAACCGGTACTGACGGCTGGTCAAATACAGTATTCGTGGAAACTGCTGATATCGACGGTAATGGAACTGCTGCACAATACAAATTGTATTGTAAAGAAACAAAGGCACCTGAGTTCTATAAACTTTCCGATACCGTTTACGAGCAGACCTGGGCAAGAAAGGGATATGATACCTGCAAAAACGAATACGGCGAGACCAAAATATTTGGTGCAGAATCCGGCATCATAAACGAGCCGGTTAAGCCACTCACCGTAACCGTACACAAGGAATCAAAAGCCGCTTCCGAAATCCTCGGTTTAAGCGGATACTCACTTGAAGGGGCTGAATTCTCCATCACGGACGGCGGCTCATTCAAAGGAATTTTAAAAACAAATGCAAAAGGAATCTCTAATTCATTAGAACTTCCGAATAAGACTGCTGAATACACAATCACTGAGACAAAGGCACCTGCCGGACATGCGATATCAACACCGGCTTCACAGAAGCTTAAGGTTACGATGCCGAATGACGCAAGCAAGGACCTTACAGTAACATTCAGCGATGACCCTGTATTCACAAAAAATGAATTCCAAATCACGAAAAAAAGTGAAAAAAATAATGTAATCAATGGTGTGTTATTTAAAGTGGAATTTGTTGACAGCGATAACACGACAAAGAAAACCTGGTATCTGACGTCTGATTCAAGCGGTATCGTAAAGATGGATAATACCCATCTGAACACAGACACAGCATATAAGAGCGACAGTTTTTATACATACAACGGAAAAGTAGTCATCCCAATCGGCGGAAAACTCAAGATAACAGAGATTAAGGCTCCTGGACAATATGTTGTTGACAGCACGCCAAAATATCTGACGACCGGAGTAAATGCGACAATGACGCTTGAGGCAATCAATAAGCTGAAACCGTGTAAGATTACTATCCACAAGTATGATGTTGACGGAAAAACACCTCTGAAAGGTGTAACATTTGAACTGAAGTTCATAAAGGAAGCAGAGAAACTTACGACAGCACGAGATGGATTCACCAGACTGCTGAAAGTTGGCGGAACTACGACCGGAACAACAGACGCAAATGGATATGTTGTATTTGATAACCTTGACCAGGGCGAGTATCAGATAACAGAAACAAAAACAACTTCAGGACATACACTCCTGAAAGACCCGATTACTGTAACGCTTCCAATCACAATGACGAAAGAAGAGGCTGCGAAGAACAAGGCAGACACTTCAAAAGCAACATGGGATGCGGCTACGAATAAGTGGCAATTCTATGACTGCACCTTTGAGGTAGTAAACTCTGCGACGTTCAAGATGCCGATGTCTGGTGGAGCAGGAGACTGGAAGTACGGTATTATCGGATTTGGTACACTTGCGGTTCTTGGAACTGGATTAATCCTGATGGATACCAGAAAGAAGAGGATGTTAAATTCTCGGAAACATAAGAGACGCAGGAAGTAACTAAAAATGGATAGCCACGAAAGATATGAAGTGGTGAGAGAAAAAAAGAAATAAAAGATAAGAAGAGAAGCGCACGGAAACGTGCGCTTCTTGTGTAAGTGTGAGGAGGAGATGTGATATGAAATTCAAAGTGTATGTGACAAAGGTTCATTCGGTAGAGGTATTACGTAATGGAATAATTGGCATATGCTGCGACACAATAGAAGGAACCCCGCTAAAAAATCAAGTATTATTCCTAAATAAGCGTATGTATAAAATGGTGAAAAAACGAAAATATTTTTATTTACCACCTGGTACAGTATAACGATTGTTCCTGGCAGCAATCATTTTAAGAATTTCTTTATCAGAAAGTGTATTAGCTTTTCTGTAAAAGAAACTAATGGTTTTATCTTTTCCAAATATCTCAAACAAAGATGGCCGTAATAATTTAGGATTTAAAGCGGGAATCCTCGGTTATTCTATATCCGAGATGAAAGCGCATAAAAAATAAAAATATCGTATACGACTTTTTTATCTCCGCATCTCATGCGGAGATTTTTTTCGCA
>NZ_QJHD01000049.1:0-14684 GCF_003184505.1 Blautia sp. BCRC 81119
AAAACTGTACCGTAGGGCATACGGGAACAGTATAAATATAGCTTGTGGACACTGTGTAAGACATTGCAGTACCGTAAGGTGTTTGCCAATGCAGTAGTGGGAGAAGCAAGAATCCCCCTACTTTAGCTGTGGGGAGTGTCAAATCAGGGGAAAATCGAAACGGACAGATTGGCTGGTAAAAAATATTCTTGCAAAGAAAGGGTGGTTTTCTCCACCGTTTCAGACGGAGAAAGAGCTGAGAGATATCCTTCAAAAACTATATAAAGAAACGGATATCCATGTTGACGGTTCTATGGTATATTTCCGTTGTGTGAAGTAATGCAATGATGCTGGATTTATAATAAAGTTTCAGATAATAAGTCTGGAACTTTATTTTTGTCTAAATGGATTATTGTCGTCCGTTCAGGTCTGGATAATGCTCGATTCTCATGTTAAGATAATAGAAAAAAAGGTTAGATGAAACTAATACAAAGAAATACCACTATGTGAAAGGAGAAGAAATTTGAATGTAAATGAAATTGCAAGTCTTGGAAGTAATGTGAAGCCTGTGATTCAGAATGAGAATTGCGCTGTTCTTATGTTAAATGATGCGACAGGAGAGGGCGTTATGACGGTTTACCGAGTAATGCCAGGTGTGATGATTTGTTTTTCAGACATGTACATGGAACAGTGCGCATCTGAATTTTATCTGTATTCTTTTGTGGCTTACCTGTATGAACTGGAGAGTGGGGCTGATTGCAGTGACGGGTGCTGCTGTTTCTCTGATTCAGGATGAAATTGAAATCGAATGGAATTTTGACGATATTTTTTCAGAACAGAGATAACTTGAGCAGGACAAGAATGATTTATCAGAAGATAATAAAGGTGCTGGGACTACCTGATGGAAACGTCAGATAGTCTTCGGCAGAAAAAAATAAAATTTTTTTGTCCTATACTTGACACATCCACATATGCTGAGGCATACGTTTTGCACCAGATGTGCAGAAGCTGGCCTAGATATCAAAGTTTTACAAATGATTATGGGACATAGTGACATAAGCATTACAATGAACATATACAATCACGTAGATGTTGCAAGAGTACAGAATGAAATAAAAAAGCTTGAAAATATAATGTAATAATCAGAGCCATTCCCTTTATCGGGCGTGGCTCTTTTATGACAATTTTTGTGACAAATAAAAGAAAATAGACGCAATCAGACGAAATATTGTTTTTCATGGAAATGCTGAAAATCCTTGTAAACAAAGTGTTCTTGATATATGATGAAACAAGTCGAAGCCCGTTATTGCTTTATGTGGCGGAAAGCGGTGGATCAAAAATCCTGGTATAAATAATATAATAAGAAGAAACGGTAAAGCAGAAAATCTTCCTGACGGACTTGTGCTTACCGTTTTTTTTATTTCTGTCGTTCCCATACCTGGCCGATCGGGAAGGACGGAGTGGATTCTGCAAGAAAGTCTTCCAGTGCATTTTCGAAGAATTCCACGGCACGTTTGCTAGTGGACTTTGGATATTTATGCTTGATCTTATAGCAGACACGGTTTGGCGGTGTGTTTTTCAGTTCACTGATAAAAAGAGGCCGGTAATGGGAAAGCTCCAGGATCACAGACTGTGGTGCGACCATCCAGTTTCCCGGTTTTTTCCAGAGACGGTCCAAAAGTGTGATGGTATCTGCCGCAATGTGAGGCCTGGAAGCGGAGGAAAGCCAGCGGTCATGCCAGATCTGATAATTGTCATCCCAACTTAAAAACAGCTCCAGGGATGGATCCAGCTCATCGGTATGTATTGCCGGAGCCGGAATCACTGGCTGATCCGATTGTATCAGATAAAGTTTTTCTTCGAAGATTTTCTCTGTTATGATATTCTTGTAATGCAATTTGTGGTAGACAAATCCGATATCAATGCTGTGTTCTCCAAGAAGACCGTAGAGCTCTGAAGAGTGATGGGACTCGATGTTCAGGTCCAGCTTGGTCTGCTCATTTAAGATCCTGTCATACAGTGGTGCGAAAACAGCTACGTTCAGGCTGTCTGTACAGCCGATGGTAAGCAGCAGGGAATCCTGATTGCGCTGCAGCTCCATAGTTTCCTTCCAGAGAGACATCCAGCGTTCCGCAAGGATGATAAAATCCGTTCCCTTGGCAGTCAGTTCCACCTGCTTGTGGCCTTTCTGACGGATCACAAGGGGAAAACCCAGTTCGTTCTCCAGAGATGTGAGCCGGTGGCTGACAGTAGGCTGGGAAAGAAAAAGAAGATCCGCTGTACGGGTGATGCTCTTGGTATTTACAATGGTGAGAAAGGTTTCGATTTCAGCAAGATTCATATGAACAGCTCCTTTTCTTTGGTGTTGTCTATAGGATGGTTTAAGCTTTGATAATATAAAAATTATTTATATTATACAGAGAAATTATTCGTTATTCAATAGTAAGCTTGTATGATATGATAAATACAATTAAAAAAGAAAATCAAAAGAAGAGAGGTTTTTATATGGCATTAGGATGTAGGATCAGACGAAATTTTGAAAGACCGTCAAAAGAATTAGTAGAAGCCTTCCGTGGAATTCCAGTTGCAAATATTGATGATAACTGTGGAAAGATCGCTGCCGTAGATTCCAGTATTTTCCCGCTGAACCCGAAGGCAAGACTTCTGGGAACTGCATTTACAGTAAATGCACCGGCAGGAGATAACCTTCTGTTCCATAAAGCACTGGATATGGCTCAGCCGGGAGATGTTATCGTTCTTGCAAACAAAGGAAGCAGGATAGAGTTATCCTTATCAACAACAGCCGTGGTCAGCTTGTTGTTGAGCAGGATCTGGCAGATGCTCTGAATAGTGGGAAGGTTTATGCTGCTGGTCTTGATGTTGTTTCTACTGAGCCGATCAAGGGGGATAATCCGCTTCTCAAGGCTAAAAACTGCATCATCACTCCGCATATCTCCTGGGCTGCTCAGGCTTCCAGACAGAGGATCATGGATATTACGGTTGATAATATCAAGGCTTTTCTGGATGGTAATACGGTTAACAGAGTTAACAAATAGATTTTTTTCGGTGTTTCGATTTCCTATGTATGATGTGTGAGGAAAGGACGGCTGTCTCGCTTTTTGGGGGGTGGCCGTCTTTTTCTTTGTGTGGTGGATTGAATGAACCGTACGCCGGGGATGTGGCAGCGGTACGGGCAGGGCTCCGTCGGCGGATACTGCTAAGGCTCCGGAAATCGGCTAAAAACATTGAGACAGGGGCAGAACTCGCCTCTGGCTCAGACAGCAGCCCCTGTCTCAATAACGCCGATCCCCGCAGCCTAAGCAGTATCACACCTCCTCCGCAGCAGCCCATACCGCTGCCACATCCCCGGCTGAAAATTCAACCGCAGAGAGCAGACAATAGAAGCGAATGTACATTCTGCCCAGTGCCCAAAAAACACAATATATAAAAATAAATCGGCACAACGTTCCACGTCCAACACCGAAGAATACAGGAACCAGATCGGCACAGTGTTCCGCATCCAACACCGAAGCATACAGAAAACGGCCTCAAAACAATCCATAACCAATAAAGCAGCCGGCCGTATCCCCCAAAAAATAAATCGGCACAGCATCCCGCATCCAACACCGAAGCATACAGGAACCAGATCGGCACAGCGTCCCACATCCAATACCCAAGCATACAGACACAAGTCAACACCCTCCCCTCATCCACAACCAAGAACTCCTTAAAAAAAGCCCGAGGGGTGTGCAGAGGGGCCGCGGCTTTGCGGCCCCTTTGCGGTTTTCTTTTTGCACAAAAAAATAGCTCCTACATCGCAAAGATGTAAGAGCTAAATTCGCTGGATGGAGAAGGATTCGAACCTTCGAAGGCGGTGCCAACAGATTTACAGTCTGCCCCCTTTGGCCACTCGGGAATCCATCCGTGAACAACAAATGTATTATATATAACATTTGATAAAATTGCAAGCTTTTTCTCAAAAAAAATAATAATTCCCACAGAATCAGCATTTTTGGTAAAATACTGGACTTACCAAAGGAAATCTGCTATTATGAGTACGGTTGGATATAAAGGACACGGTTTTTCCGTATCCTAATACAGGTTAGGAGGATTTTATCATGTTAGTAAACGCAACAGAAATGCTGAAAAAAGCAAAAGCAGGCCATTATGCAGTTGGTCAGTTCAACATCAACAACCTTGAGTGGACAAAAGCTATCCTTCAGACAGCTCAGGAGCTCAACTCTCCTGTAATCCTTGGTGTTTCCGAGGGTGCCGGTAAATACATGACAGGTTATAAGACTGTTGTAGGTATGGTTAACGGTATGATGGAAGAGCTGAACATCACTGTTCCGGTTGCTCTTCATCTTGACCACGGCAGCTATGATGGATGCCTGAAATGTGTTGAGGCTGGTTTCTCTTCCATTATGTTCGACGGATCTCATTATCCGATTGATGAGAACGTAGCTAAGACTAAAGAGCTGGTTAAGATCGTTGCTGAGCACAACATGTCTCTTGAGGCAGAGGTTGGTTCCATCGGTGGCGAGGAAGATGGTGTTGTTGGTATGGGCGAGTGCGCTGATCCTGAGGAGTGCAAGAGAGTTGCAGATCTTGGAATCAACTTCCTTGCAGCTGGTATCGGTAACATTCACGGAAAATATCCGGCTAACTGGCAGGGCTTAAGCTTTGAGACTCTGGATGCTATTCAGAAACTGACAGGAGATATGCCGCTTGTTCTTCACGGTGGTACAGGTATCCCGGCAGACATGATCAAGAAAGCGATCAGCCTTGGCGTTTCCAAGATCAATGTAAATACAGAGTGCCAGCTTGCATTTGCTGAAGCTACACGTAAATACATTGAAGAGGGTAAGGATCAGCAGGGTAAAGGATATGACCCACGTAAGCTTCTTGCACCTGGAGCAGAAGCGATCAAAGCTACTGTTAAAGAGAAAATGGAGCTTTTCGGATCTGTCAATAAAGCATGATGAATCGAAAATAATATATGGAAGAAGCCGGAATGGGAGCAAGCCTGTTCCGGCTTCTTTTTTCATGGTAAAATATCAATATTTTTACTATATAAAAAAATCAACATGTTTCTTGATTTTTTTATATAGTGAAAATGACCTCTTCGATTTACAATAATATCAAGTTAATCGAGAAGCTGATTTGAAGCTTATCGGTCAGGAATATGCGAAATGGACGTTTTAAGCATATCCGCG
The DNA here is from genome assembly GCF_003184505.1 of Blautia sp. BCRC 81119. Lineage (NCBI taxonomy): Bacteria > Bacillati > Bacillota > Clostridia > Lachnospirales > Lachnospiraceae > Blautia > Blautia sp. BCRC 81119. The sequence continues at coordinate 5,196 of NZ_QJHD01000049.1, forward strand.
AAACAAATTGAATATCATATAAGGTAAAGGAGAGGTACGATTATGAGAATGAAAAAAGCAACAGCATTTGGTCTTGCAGCTTTAATGGCAGCTACCATGATCCCGGCAGTTCCTGCTATGGCAAAAGGGGATGACAGTGAAGGCTCTGTTTATTATCTGAATTTTAAACCGGAGCAGGCAGATCAGTGGTCAGACCTGGCAAAGAAATACACCGATGAGACTGGTGTACCGGTTACCGTTGTTACAGCTGCTTCCGGAACTTATGAGTCTACTCTGAAATCAGAGATGGCCAAGGATGAGGTTCCGACACTGTTCCAGGTTAACGGACCGGTTGGACTTGCATCCTGGAAGGATTATTGCTATGACCTGAAAGACAGCGATGTTTACAAAAATGTGGAGAGTGACGATTTCGTACTGAAGGAGGACAGCGGTGCAGTTGACGGTATCGCCTATGTAATTGAAACATATGGAATTATTTACAACAAAGCGCTTCTTAAGAAATACTGTGAGATGGATGGCGCTGTGATCAAGTCTGCAGATGAGATCAACAATTTTGAGACATTAAAGAAGGTTGCAGATGATATCCAGGCTAAGAAAGATGACCTTGGAGTTGACGGTGCATTTACTTCCGCAGGCTTTGATTCTTCCAGTGACTGGCGCTTCAAGACACACCTTGCAAACCTTCCAATCTATTATGAGTACAAAGAAGACGGAATCACATCCACAGATGCGATCAAAGGGACCTATCTTGACAACTTCAAGAACCTGTTTGACCTTTATATCACAGATTCTACCTGTGAGCCAAGCCTTCTTTCCAGCAAGACTATCGATGATGCAAATGCTGAATTTGGTCTTGGAGAGGCTGTGTTCTATCAGAATGGAACCTGGGCTTATGATAACATCAAAGATAACGAAGTAGCAGACGAGGATATGGGAATGCTTCCAATCTATATTGGTGTAGATGGTGAAGAGGACCAGGGACTTTGCACAGGCAGTGAGAACTACTGGTGCGTAAACAAAAAAGCAGATGAGAAGGATATCCAGGCAACTCTTGATTTCCTCAGCTGGGTTATCACAAGTGATGAAGGAAGAGAATCTATAAGCCAGGAAATGGGATTTACAACACCATTCAAGACCTTTGATGAGAATTATGAGTCTGCAAATCCGCTTGTAAAAGCAGCCGACGAATATGTAAAAGCTGGTAAAACTCCGGTTTCATGGAACTTTACAACCATGCCTTCTGAAGAGTGGAAAAACCAGGTCGGCAGTGCAATGCTTGAGTATGCACAGGGTACCGGCGAGTGGGATGCTGTGAAAACTGCATTTGTTGACGGATGGGCAAAAGAGTACAAAGCAGCAAATGAAGGCTGATAAGGTATAACTGAAACGTGATCACGAAGGGGTGGGCGGTTTCCGCCTGCCTCTTTTAATGAAGAGAGGATGTGTAAAGTAGGGAAGGATGCATCCTCAGGAGAAAGGAAGAGAAAACATGCAGAATAAGATGATGAAAAAGTATTTTCCGGTTTTTGTCCTGCCTACCCTGCTGGCATTTACCATTGGATTTATCGTTCCCTTTATCATGGGCGTATATCTTTCCTTCTGTAAATTTACCACAGTAACGGATGCAAAATTCGTGGGATTACAGAACTATGTGAAGATTTTTACTGAGGATGGAACCTTTGGACATGCATTATGGTACACCACCGCATTTACGGTTGTATCAGTAGTTCTGATCAATGTGATCGGTTTTGCAGTTGCGTTGCTTCTGACCAAGAAGATCAAAGGAACCAATATATTCCGTACCGTATTTTTTATGCCAAACCTGATCGGTGGAATCATCCTTGGTTATGTATGGCAGCTTCTGTTAAACGGTCTGCTTCTTCAGATCAATAAAACACTTACATATTCTTCTGTTTACGGATTCTGGGGTCTTGTGATCCTGATGTGCTGGCAGCAGATCGGATATATGATGATCATTTACATTGCAGGTATCCAGAATATCCCGGGTGAACTGATCGAGGCTGCACAGATCGATGGTGCGAACAAAGGACAGCTTCTGAAGCATGTGATCATTCCTATGGTCATGCCGTCCATCACCATCTGTACTTTCCTGACACTTACCAACTCCTTCAAGCTTTTTGACCAGAACCTTGCTCTTACAAATGGTGAGCCTTCCAATATGTCAGAAATGCTTGCACTGAATATTTACAATACCTTCTATGGACGTACCGGATGGGAAGGTGTAGGACAGGCGAAGGCCGTGATCTTCTTTATCCTGGTTGGAGCAATTGCCATGATCCAGAATCGTCTCACAAGAAGTAAGGAGGTACAGCAGTAATGAATAAAAAAGTAAAATTCAGCGGTCTGTGGACTGCGATCCTGAGTGTGGTATCTGTTGCTTATATTTTCCCGATCCTTCTGGTTTTGATCAATTCTTTTAAGAAAAAAGCATACATCAGCCGTTATCCCTTTGCAATCCCAACGGATAAAATGTTCGTAGGTCTGGAAAACTATGTAAATGGTCTCACAAAAACCGGATTTTTCCAGGCATTTGGATGGACATTATTTATCACAGTATTTTCTGTTGCGGTAATTCTGCTCTGTACCTCCATGTGTGCCTGGTACATCAACCGTGTTACCAACACGCTGACAAAAACCATGTACATGCTGTGCCTGTTTTCCATGGTCGTACCATTCCAGATGGTAATGTTTACTCTTTCCAAGATCGCAAACATCCTGAAACTGAATACTCCGTGGGGACTGATCATCATTTATCTTGGATATGGAGCAGGACTTGCGGTATTTATGTTCAGCGGTTTTGTAAAATCCATTCCGATCGAGATCGAAGAAGCTGCCATGATCGATGGCTGTACCCCGATCCAGACATTTTTTAAAGTGGTTCTTCCGGTTATGAAACCGACCTGTGTAACTGTAGCGATCCTGGAAACCATGTGGATCTGGAATGATTATCTTCTTCCATATCTGGTACTTGATATCAAGAAATATAAAACCATTTCCATTGCCATCCAGTATCTGAAGGGCGGTTACGGAACCATTGATATGGGAGCGATGATGGGCGTTCTTGTTCTTTCCATCATTCCGATCATTGCCTTCTATCTTGCATGCCAGAAATATATCATTGAAGGTGTGGTTGCAGGAGCTGTTAAGGGCTGACAAATTAGTTGAATAATGTTAAAATGAAAGAAAAACGGCCTGCTCTGCGTGCTTTTACGTGGATCAGGCCATATTTGGCGAGGTGAGGAATGTACAGAGTTTTGGTGGTAGATGATGAAAAACTGGAACGTGACGGAATCCGCTTTCTTCTGTCTATGGAGGAGGGAGAGTGGGAGATTTATGAGGCGGCTAATGGCAAGCTGGCATTAAATGAGCTGAGAAAGCATCCGGTGGATCTGATGCTGACAGATATCAAAATGCCTCATATGGATGGTCTGGAGCTTTCAAAAAAAGCAAGAGAGGAATATCCGGATCTGGAAATTATCATTTTCAGCGGTTATGGAGATTTTGCTTTTGCTCAGGAGGCGATCCGCTATGGTGTGACGGATTATGTACTGAAACCGGTGGATCCGGACCGCTTTCATGACACCATACAGAAGATCCAGAAGGAGATCGCATCCCGGAAAAATAAAGAGCAGCAGTCCATAAAAGAAAAGAGCTTTCTTCAGCAGTATTTTCTGCTGGGCTACATTTATTCCGGAGATCAGGAGCGTCTGAAGGAAGCGGAAGGAATTGTGGATTTTTCTGTCTGGGAGCAGTGGCACTGTGCAATTCTTATTGAATCGGATGAAGCTTTTTTTGATTCTGCCAGTGATGAGGTTCCCCTTGAGATCCGGGAAGAGCTTCGCCGTTCTTTCTTCTATTTGAATCTTAATGGCCGTCAGTCTTTGCTTCTTTTTAAGGATGTGTACTGTGATTATGTCCTTGTGGCAAAAAATGTCTATAATCTTCTGAAGCGCCTTCATCCTGTTCGCTTTCATCTGGCTGTAAGCCGGCGTTTTGACGGATATCAGGAATTGCCGGAAATCATGGAACAGCTGGAGCAGCAGATGGAAGAAAAATTTTATCATCCGGATATCCATGTCTACACCAGCGAGGAGGACGAGGAAAAAAATACCGGAGAAGAGGAGCAGGATTCCAGGCTTATGGAAAAAATCTCAGAAGATATTTCCAGAAAGGATGTGAAGCAGCTGTGGAGCCATTTCCGCAGCCTGGCATCCAAATATCAGTCCAATACCCAGTTTTCGGCCATGTATGTGAAATTTGTTTTTTCCAATGTGATAAGGGAGCTGTTTCAGGAGAATCGTTTTGCCGGAGAGCACAGGCTGGATCTGGAGGTGGATCATCTGTATGGCTGTTCTACCATTCAGGAGATCATTGAGGTTACAGAAAAAAATATCCGCCAGTACGAGGAGTTCCTGGACCGTTCCATGAGCGAATCCAGAGATGAGGTGGCAGCAGTCAAAAATTATATTTACAATCACTATGCGGAAGATCTGAATCTGGAAACACTGGCAGAAAAAGTATATCTTTCTTCCGGCTATCTCAGCTTTATTTTCAAGAAGGAGACGGGGATGAACCTGAATCGTTTTATCCGTGTGTTCCGCATGGAAAAGGCCAAGGAGCTTCTACGAACTACCAACATGAAAGTAGCCATGGTCAGCGAGCAGGTAGGATTTGCCAATTCTTCGTATTTCTGCCGGAGCTTCCGGGAATATTACGGAAGCAGCCCGGAGTCCTATCGGAAAGGAAACAATGAGGATGAAGAGTCTTCTGAAGAAGTATAATAATATGAAATACCGGTACAAGCTGACAAATCTTCTTGTGGTGGTATCCCTGGTGCCGATGACTGTGTTGGCACTGTATAGTCACAGTCGTATGAGTAGTCTTGTACGGAAAAATGAGATGGAGGATATGTACTCCATTTTGGAGCAGACCAGAGAAAACATTGACGGGCAGATCGAAATTTATGCCAGCCTTTTGAATTATCTTACCTATTCTCCTGAAATCCAGGAGGTGATCTTCAACAAAGATATGGATCGTTATACTGCATATGAACAGTATACGGAAGTTGTGGATCCGCTATTGACGGTGCCGAAATCCTACCACGAAGCAATTCTGGGGATACATCTTTTTGCAGAAAGCATTCCCGTGCGCCATGAATATACCTTGGCTCCGCTTTCAGAGGTTGATGGGGAATGGTGGAGTGACAAATTAAATAATACCGTGACGGTTCAGTGGATCGTGGACCGGGATAATCGTCAGATTGCGGCAGTCAGGGAAATATATGATGGTAAGATCAGGGAGGCTGTGCTCTGTATTTTGTTGGATTACGGAAAAGTATTCCAGCCTCTGGCTAATATTATTGAACGGAATTCCGGAGGCTTTGTGGTGGATGATCAGCAAAATATCGTCTATCATGGAGAAAATCTGGCGGCCAGTGATATTTCAGCACAGAAAGAAACTGCAAAAAAGCTGGATCGTCTGAGGGAAGAATATACCTATGTCAGCAGCAGCGGACATGAAACAAGATGGACCTATTATTTTTACAAACCTCCGGCTGTGATCGAGAGCTCGGTTTCAAAAGTATTGATCAGTGAGATCCCACTGATCGGCTTCTGCGTTGTGATCATCATTGTGCTTGGAATGACGTTTTCTAAGCTGTTTACCAGAAAGATTGAGCAGCTTACCAGAAATATGGAACAGGTGAACCAGGGAAGCCGTGAAGTTACGGTTTACAGTGATTCCGGAGATGAGGTAGGACAGCTGGTGAGAAGCTTTCACCATATGATGGATGAAATTAATCGACTGATCGAAGAAGTGTATGAAAATAAGATCGCTCTGAAGGAATTTGAACTGAAAGCGTTGACTGCCCAGATCAATCCCCATTTTCTTTATAATTCTCTTTCTATTATAAACTGGATGGCGATTAAGAGCCGTCAGAAGGAGATCAGCCGTGTGACACTGGCATTATCTACATTTTACCGGACAGCGCTCAGTAAGGGAGCAGATATGGTGACTGTGGAAACCTGTATTCGGAATATCGAAGCTTATCTGGAAATCCAGCTGATCATGCATGACAATGATTTTAAGGTGGAGTGGAATATCGATCCGTCTGTGCAGCAGGAGTTGGTTCCGAAGCTTGCCCTGCAGCCCATCGTTGAGAATGCTCTGGAGCATGGCCTGGATGTGAAGGAGGAAGGGGAAAAGCTTCTGAAACTTTATTTCTTTGAAGAGAATGGAGATGTAGTGATCCGGGTTGAAGATAACGGAATAGGGATGGAGCAGGAGCAGGCAGAAAAGCTGCTCACATATCAGGCAAAAGGCTATGGTCTTAAAAATGTCAATGACCGTATGTGCATTTTATATGGAGAGAAATATGCCATCCGGATCCTGAGCAAGGTAGGTGAGGGGACAAGCGTTGATATGAGGATCCCGAAAGAGGTAAAAAAAGATGAGACTTAGTCTGGGAAAAACAGTGGTATTTCTGAGTACGATACTGAGCCTGGCACTTTTGACGGGGTGTTCTTTAGGAACTGCAGAAATGGAAAAAACAGATATAGATGTTCTGTCCGAAAAGAGCAGTAAGAGCTGGGAACAGGCAGAAACCACGCCTCTGGGGAAATATCCGGAGCTTGTAACTTATACTCTGGGACAGATGAAAGGGGCTAATAATTCTAATCTTCCGGACGGGCAGACTTATGAGGACAATGCATATACCCGGTATCTGAAAAAAACACTGAATATTCAGAATAAGAATGTTTTTATGGAGAGTGAGGAGCGGTATGACGAAGCCCTGAACATCCTGGTCAAAGATCGGAATCTTCCGGATATTTTTCTGGTGTCGGACAGGGAAACTCTGGAAGAACTGGTTGAAAATGATCTTATCGAGGATCTGACGGAAGTATATAAAAGCTGCGCTTCCGATAAAATAAAGGAAATGTATGAGAGCTATGGAGAGGAACTTTTGGCATCCGGGACTTTTGACGGAAAACTGTATGCACTTCCGGAGACTGCCATTGATGATGGGCCGCAGCTTTTATGGCTGAGACGTGACTGGATGGAGCAGCTGGGACTGAAAGAACCGAAGACTCTGGAAGAGGCTTTTTCAGTGATCCGTGCGTTTCAGGAAAACCGGATGGGTGCAGAGGATGGTGAAGATCCTGTGGGACTTGTCTGTGATCCGGGACTTGTGGGCACGGTCAGCACCAGCTATTCGGTGGACTCTGTGTTTGAAAAGTTCGGGGCATATCCGCAGCAGTGGATTGAAAATGCAGATGGAGAAATTGTCTATGGATCGCTGACGGAGGAGACAAAGGAGGCTCTGGGGTATCTCAGAGAGCTTTACAGGCAGGGAATACTGGATTCGGATTTTGCTTTACGTGCACAGAATAATATCCGTGATCTTGTGGTGAATGGAAAATGCGGAGCGTTTTTCGGGCTCTGGTGGACTCCGAATAATCCTCTTATGGATGAGTATCGGAAGAATAAAGAGGCAGACTGGGAACCGTATTATCTGACTGCGGATGTAAAGCGGACTGTGGAGGTATACTCTACGTTTCGAGATAATAAATATGTAGTTGTGCGTAAAGGGTATGAGCATCCGGAGATTGTAATGAAGATTTTGAGTGTGTTGTTTGACCATTCCAGATATGAGGCAGAGGATGCGGATGAGATGAACACTTATTTTGCCTTGAATGTGGATCCTACGGCGCGTCCGCTAATGATCAATGTGGATTATAATGAGGCTACTTATATAGTGACAAAGCATATCCGTGAGGTTCTTTACAGTCCGGGCGATGAGAAGACCAGGGAGGATCTCAGTGCCATTGAGGCGTCTTATTTTGATGCGTGTAAGGAGTATCTTGAGGCGGAGGTGCCTTCGGTAGAGGCCTGGGCGGCGTATAAGTCCAGGATCTCGGCGGTGGGGCTTCTGGTGGATGCGAATTACCGTGCTCCGGAGAAGAAGTATCTGGGGGATGGTGACGGGGAGATTCCTCAGACTTTGCGTTTGCTGGAGAAGAACGCATTTATCCAGATCATTATGGGGAGGATGCCTGTGAGTTCTTTTGACTCTTTTGTGGAAGATTGGTATCGTAAGGGTGGAGACAGTCTTACGGAGCGGGTTCGGGAAGGGCTTGTGGACTCGTGAGGCGGATGTATAGAGGGACGCTAGAGGAAGGTGGCATTGGTCCGGGGTGGATGTTGTTGGGATTTTGTGAGGCGGATGTATAGAGGGACGCCAGGGGAAGAAGGCATCGCTCCGGGAGTGGATGCAGTCGTGGATGTTTTTGAGATTTTGAGAGGTGGATGTGGTTGAGGGACGCCAGAGAAAGGTGGCATCGCTCCGGGAGTGGATGCAGTCGGGGATGTTTTTGAGGTTTTGAGAGGTGGATGTGGTTGAGGGACGCCAGAGGAAGGTGGCATCGCTCCAGGCAGGGACTCCGTCGGGGGATACTACTAGGGCTCCGTGAGGCGGCTAAAAGCATTGCGGTAGGGCCAGAACTCGCCTGCGGCTCAGACAGCAGACCCTGCCGCAATAACGCCGTCTCCCGCAGCCCAAGTAGTAATCACCCCTCCTCCGCAGCAGCCCGGCCCGATGCCACCTTCCTCTGGCTGACGCTTCCAGCCGACAGGAAAAACATGCGGGGGATGGAAGCGGACTGGGCGTCCTGTCCTGAAATGTCAGACTGGTACAGAATATTCCTATAAGTATCGAAGAATACAGAAACGGGATCGGCACAGCGTATCACCATAAATATCGAAGAATACAGGAACTAGATCGGCACAACGTTCCATTTTGAGTACCGCAGCATACAGACAAAAGTCAACAACGCAGCACACACAACAACGAAGAATTACTTCCGTGCCCAAGAGGGTGGGGGTGCAGGGGGAGGGCCTTCGGGCTACGGAACTCTGAGATGGCCTTCCCCCTGCATATTCCCGCATTGAAAATGCGACCGGCGTAGCGCCATACAGCGAAGAGTCTTATTAAAAAACAACACATATAAAATAATAAACAGGAAGATAATAGCATAATAGATGAATGATAGCAGAAAAGAAATTGTCCTATAAAAATAAACTTCCAGGAAAATCTAAAAAAATTGAAATTTATGGTTGACAAGCATAACTCCCAGTGGTATTATAACTGAGCTGTCACAAATAATTGTTTTCAAAAAACAAACAATTAAAAAGAAATTCAGAAAAATGAAATTCACAGTTGACAAAAGACAGAAGATATGATAAAGTATCCAAGTCGTCAACGAAACGACAACAAAATCTTAACTCAAAAATGTTTGAAAAAAACTTAAAAAAGTGCTTGACAAACAAAAAGAGATGAGATAAAATAAACAAACTGTCTGAGAGACAGACACAACAAACCTTGATAACTAAACAGTGAAACACATACGATTCTCGAAAATTTCTTTACATTTAAAGAACGGTTTAAACAAACCAAAAGCAGTAAAAACGAGA
>NZ_QJHD01000050.1:0-12076 GCF_003184505.1 Blautia sp. BCRC 81119
CGCATGATCCACTCCATTCTTACCAATCCGACCTACACCGGGGATTTAGCCCAAGGCCGAAGCCGGGTGAAAAGCTACAAGGTACACCAGATTGAAGCTGTTCCACGCGAGGAATGGGTAGAAGTGGCTGGAACGCATGAGGCCATTATCGACTATGAAACTTTCGACAAGGTACAGGCTCTCTTACAGCGTGATACCCGTACTTCCCCGAAAGGCCGTGAGGTACATTTATTCAGCGGCTTTCTGAAATGTGCCGATTGCGGGCGGGCCATTACCCGATGCGTTGGCAAGAACAACAATGTATATTACTCTTGCTCAACCTACAAGAACCGTTCCCGGACAGCCTGCACCATGCACTCAATCAAGCATGAACGGCTGGAGGCTGCTGTTTTGTTCGCTGTACAGCATCAGGTACATTTGGCTGTTTCCTACTCGGAAATCGTCACGCAGATCAATTCCGCTCCAATCAAAAAAAGCCAGTCTTACCGACTGGACGATCTGATAGCTGCAAAAGAGCGGGAACTGACAAAGATAACACGCTACAAGCAATCTCTTTATCAGGACTGGAAAGACGGTGAAATCACCCAGCAGGAATACCGGGATATGAAGGCTGACTATGAACGGCAGACTTCTGATATTTCCGCGGTGCTTACCCGGCTGAACGCTGAACGCGCAGAACTGGCAAACGGTGTGGACAACGAGCATCCTGCACTGGTAGCCTTTATGAAGTATCAGAACATTGAAGCCCTCAATCGTGAAATCTTGGTTGAACTTGTGGACTATATCAAGGTCTATGAAAACGGTAATATCAGCGTGAAATTCAAATTTGCTGACGAGCTCCGCAAGATTGCCGAGTACATTGAAATCAACACTACGGAAGATAACGCAGTAGCGGGCTAACCCCCGCTACAAACCCCTTTGACAGTGTGTTTTCCTAATAGGCGCTAATCATATGGTGACACCACCGCAAACAACCACATTGGATGCCAGCCAGCAACTATCCTTTATAGTTATTGGCTTCGCATATTCAAGATTATAAAAACTTCCATCTTCTCTTTTCCTAATATTGCGTTCTTCAGGTAATAATGGATGCATAGGAGTTGCCAATGTAACATTTGGACCAATCATCACATTATCGCCTATATGTATTTCACATACATCTAAACATGTAAAGTTAAAATTAGCAGAGCTGAATCTTCCAAAGAACGTATTACATCCGTAATCAAAATAAACAGGCGCCTGTAAATAGGGGAGTTCCTCTGTTGCTGGCAATAATTTCCTCAATATCTGTGCTTGTTCTTCTTGATCATCTTCTTCTGTCGAATTGTATTTTCTTGCTAATTTACGTGCATTCACGCGTAATTGCTCCAATTCTTTATCCGTTGGATCGTACAACTCTCCACTTAGCATTTTTTCTCTTTCAGTCATTTTCGATAACCTCCAAATTCAAAGTTATAAATATCAGTTTCCCCACTCTCTCATGGTCTGCAATATTTTATCTAATGCTTTTGCACTTTCCGTCATCAAATACGGACATAGCCATAACCATATTATCTACTTTTAGATCACTGGAAAAAATATCCATCGCAGAAGGTATCTGTTTAAAATTAATTTCAATAATTTCTTCATAGTTCTCTTCTGCAAATCTTTCAACTATATATGTTTTTCCTGTTTGTCTGGCTCCCTGAATTACAAGACATTTTTTGTTTTTTGAATCTACCCATTTTTTATGTAATGCGTCACTTTTCTTTTTAACATAAAACATCTCCTGTTACCAAATAATATTTTTATCAAGAACAACTTTGTAACATTTTTAATTACTATATTTCTTTTATCATCAACATTTTAGAATATTATATCATTGATCAATATATATTAAATGACTTTTTCCATTTCATACAATCTCTTCTGAAGCTCCGGTTCAAAGAAATTCTACATTCCTTCATCAAAGCTTATGAAAGGCTTCTCCATATCTTCAGTTGTGAAAATCAGGGCATTTTCGTTACTTTTCTTAACCGCACAGTCTGTGAAATTTTTAAATTCCTTATCAGTGACCGGCTGCTGCATATGCTTAACATCAAACAATACTTCTGTGTCAACCAGACTGTTTCCTGTTCAGGGTTTATTTGAACTCCAATATTAATATTACCATCTGTGAATAATATTATTTCATTTTTCATCAATAAGACCTTACACATTCTACCCTATCACACTCGCACCAAATGGCATGAAAGAGAGTCTTGCCATCTTGAAGAACTGCTTTCCAAATGGAATTCCAACTATCGTAATGCACCAAATACAACCCACTATCAGGTTTCCAAGTGCCATTTCCCATCCAAAAAATATAATCCATATAAGATTTACCAGAAATGAAAACATGCCATTTCCATACACGATTTCTTTTCCAAACGGCCAAAATGCCAAGGTTGCAAATTTAAAACATTGCAGACCTACCGGAATTCCAATAATTGTAATACACCATATGCAACCTGCAAAAATCCATGCCAGTCCGCCCAGTAATCCTCCAAATATAAACCAAAGGATATTACCTATAGTTCTCATGACAACATCTCCTCATCCAATGTCTAATATTCTTTTGCAATTTCCTCTGTTATCTCATATATCTCTTTGAATTTTTCTAAGTCCTCTGGAGATCTGATCAGCATGATTTCTTCGATTTTTCCGGTCCGTATGTCTTTGAACCCTGCTACTTCTTCTCCAGTACAAATGCTTGCACGAATAACTGGTTTCATATGTTCTCGGTCATATGTTTTTTTCACGATTTTCTTTTTAAATAATCCCATGCTACCTCCCCATCTCCGAATATCTTCGGTAACAAGATCAACTATCTAATTCCTGGAACATTTTTCTGCATCAATCGCAAGTACGAACATCAACGCATCCAATGCATTTCCTGGATCCTGCACATCAATAACATATGTATCAGTCATATGAAACAGTTCTTTACTAACCCGTGCAATTGAATAACCGCTTTGATTAAGAATGCTATAGTCCCATTCCATAATGGTTCCATCAATATGCCATCCATTGTAATCAATATTATAATGTGGCGTCAGGAATGAGAATTCTTTGCTCAGGCATCCGATATAACTGCCGTTTTTATAAATTTCAAATTTAGGAAGAAAAGTAAGTACTTTCTGAACAACCATTCCTACTTCATTTCCATAGGCATCATAAATTACAAGTTTATGTCCCCAGGACAACTGGCCTTTTACTACATAAACAGTGTTGCCTGCTTCATCATAGATATCATAGCTGTCAAACCATGAAAACAGCCTTTGTTTAAACAATAACTTCATAACTTTTCACCGCTCTCTCCAACAGATATAATTGGTTCTTTATAAGTATCATAATACCATGCCGGAACACCTTAAAAAATATGTAAATCGAAGAATTAACTCATCTTATTTCACGGATTATGATAAAACACATATTACCAGCTATAAATCTCTACTTGTTCACAAAAAGATATAAAAAAGACCATCTACTGCTTGTTTACGGTAAATGATCTTTTCATTGCAATATTTAATTAAATATCATACTGAGCCGATTGTTCACGTATCAATTTACATGTTTCTCATTGTATTGCTCGCCCTATTATAAATACAATTTGTTTTCCTTCCTACTGGAACAAACCTTTTTCATTTTCAGTCCAGCGATAAAACTGACAAGCTTACTGTAATTTCTTGCTTTCTTCGGACAGACTGCTACACAGTGCATACAAGAAATACACTTATCCTTATCGGTCATCTTCGGATTGTCCAACGGAATGGCACCTGCCGGGCATTCTTTTGCGCACAGACCGCAGGAAGTGCATTTTCCATTTGCAACAGGTTTGAGTGGAACACCACCATATTCTCGATATGGTCTGTTTCCCGGAAATGCAGGTGTCCTTTGTGCTTCGCTGTTTTGCATAATCTTTGCGGCAAATTCCAGCAATTCCTTTTCATCCTGCTGATCCGGGCGTCCGGTTCCAAATTGGTGCATCAGGGAATGCTCTGCGACTGCCTCCATTCCTGCGATACATACAAATCCTGATGCCTCCAGAACATCCTGTAGTTCCAATAGAGTATCATCAATCATACGGTTTCCAAATACTGCCACAAGAATTGCTTTCGTACCATCTGCCTTTACTTTGCGGAACATATCCGTTACAACTGATGGAATGCGTCCACCGTAAGACGGTACAGCAACCAAACATAGGTCCTTTTTTTCAAATTTCACCTTCATGAGTTTATTTGGTTCTTTAATTAGGTCGATTTCTTCAGCATCCAGCTTCGTCCCTTTCGCAACAATATCTGCTACTTTCTCTGTACCTCCTGTCGGGCTGAAAAATATGTTATAAAATCTCATAATGATCCTCCTACTGATTCCGATTTGTTTATTGTCCTTTTATAACGGTTGACCAATTGTTTTCAATAGTCTTTATATGTTTGAAAGGAATTCTTCTATCAAACTATTTATCATCTCCGGTTTATCTGTATTAGAATTATGACCGGCCCCTTCAATCCACTTTAAAGGAATTTTCGTTTTTCGATGCCATTCTCTGTTATACCTTATGCATGAACCGGCATGATCCTTTGTACCACATATCAACAGGGAAGGACATTTGATTTCATATGGCAGATCCTTTTCCATTGCCTCTGCCAGAATACGAAATCCATGCCCGGCAATTTGGGCATAACGATGCTGATCACCATCATAGACCAGCATCATTTCCTTCATCAGATTTCTGCCATACTCAGAAGTTGCAACTCCCTCAGTTCCGGATTTCAAAAGCAACTTCCATGGGTAATGTGCATATACTGGTTCCATTTTTTTCAGAAGCCAGATCTCCACTGCTGTCACATAGTTCCTCTGCAGCGGTGCTGAATCAATGGAAATAAAACCTGCCAGCCGGTCAGGATACAATTGTGCATAAGCCTGTCCCACATATCCTCCCATTGATTGACCTATTATAATTGGTTTTATGATTTCTTCTTTTTCAAGAATCCCATTCAGCCATTTTGCCTTATCAAACAGATCAAAGTCAAAGCGGAACGGCCAGGAAGAGGCATGAGCCGGTGCATCCCATACAATAATATTATATTTTCCATCGAAGTACTCAACCTGTTTATCAAATAATCTATGGTCAGCAGTCAGCCCTGGTAAAAATACAAGCGTCGTTGTATCCAAACTCAGATTATTTGACCAATAGTGAATTGTTCCGCAAGGAGTTTGATATGTACTTTCCTTCAACAAATCCACCTCCGCAATTTTCATTTTTCTCAGTTACACAACCTGAAAAACTTTAACTATTTTCATATTGGTTTTTTATATCAAATACAGTCTGCTACATCTCATCCGGCTTTTGACCATCGTGGGCTTTCCATTGACACTCCGTCAATTTCATATCTGTAAATACCGCTTTAAACGATGAATCTTCCGGACTGCATGCATAAATTCCAAATTTGATTTTTCCTGCACCAGCCCACATATGACAAATCCTCATTTGCTTAAACCGTATTCCATCCTCAGAACATTCAATGCAATAATCATCTTCACGTCTACTGAGACGATACCACATAGATTTAATCTCTGCATCAATTTCCGTAGTTGCCCAATCTGAATATCCATTGTTTGTCACAACACTTCCCAGGTGCTGAAAATTGTCATTCTCATATTCTATAGAACCTTTCAACCAATTCTCACTGTCAAGATACATAACCACACCGCACTGATCAAAGCGATGATGGCTTTCCTTAAAATCTGTTTTCACCATAAATGAAAAAAACTTTTCCTCTGTTTCTATCTGCAAAACCGGAGCATTATCATTGCGGAAATGATAGTAAGTTCTTTGCCACAAATCAGTTCCAGGCTGTGTGATAATCTCAATTTTGTCATCTGTCAGCGTGTAATCATCAGGTTCTCTCGTCCACTTAAAATCTTTTATATTCATCTCATTATCCCTCCAAATTCCGATTTCACGACATCATTTCTAATACAGATTTTACCGTACTTTTTAATCTCAGTCCATCCTTTATACCCAGGCGATAAAAAAACTCTTCTGTCTCTGCTCCGCTGGCAAATATTTCATCACAATACTTCGTAAGCACTTCCTCTTGTTCCGGAGACAGTGTTTCCAAAAGCTTCTGGTATTCCTTCTCTATATTTTCATTAAATGGCTGTGTATCTTGATTTGATTTACATTCAGAATATGCTTTGCTCATACGATTGGAGAACATCTTATCAACAGACTCCTCTACGTCTTTTGACATCTTTGAGGGAGACTCTTGCTTTTGAACTTTTTCGTTCTTCGCTTTTTCAAGTGTTGACTCGTCAATATAGTGAATAATTTCTCTCAGATTTGCCTTCATAGATTGCAGGTATTGGTGCTAGAATATAAATAGTACAAACCAAAATGAGAAATTCCAAATACACATAAGCATGATACAATAGAGGCATGCTGAAGGAAGATCTCATATGGCAAAGCAACATGACAAACAATTTAAACTTGATGCAGTCCAGTACTATCAGGATCACAAAGATCTCGGAGTACGTGGATGTGCAGAAAATCTTGGCATCGGATACAGCACATTAACAAAATGGCTAAAAGACTTCCGGGAATCAGGTGATATTCCTGTTCGTGGTTCTGGTAATTATGCATCTGATGAGCAGAAGGAAATTGCCCGTCTCAGACGTGAATTACGTGATGCCCAAGATGCACTTGATGTGTTAGAAAAAGCAATCAACATTCTGGGAAAATGACGGAAGCCATTTATCTTGAAGTGTCTGAGAAGACGGAAGCTGCCAAAAAGGCTGGACGTCGGGTTTCCGTCTTCGGAATGTTGAAATTTTTAGGTGTCTCTCGCTCAGGATATCTTGCATGGCTCCACCACGTACCTTCTGATACAGAAAAACGTCGTAAAGCTGTAAAAGCAAAAATACAGGATATTTATGATGATTCCAAGGCTCCTTCTTAAAATATATAGATTTCACAAATCCCTATCGATATATATTCTTCTGTCATAGATGTATAAAGATTTTGCACAGTTCGTTTTTTTCATAAAACTTATTCTGTTTTTCAACTTCTGTGATATAATGCTTTATTATAATAATTCCCATGAACAGAATAAGGTGAACCAAGTGAAAAAGAAAACACTTGTGCCTCTTATCACTTTTTTACTGGGCATATGCCTTATTAGTTTGATTGTATACAAAACAGACACCCACGAAAAAGAGCAGAGACACATAACAGCACAATTAAACGTAGCCACCTATGGCGAACAAATAAAGAATGAAATTACAAATGGAATTGAGATCACAGATACCTTGAAGCAAATCTTAATAAGTGAAGATGGCGAAATCCGTCAGTTTGAAACAATTGCAGGAAATCTTATGTCTGATTCTATTGAAAGTGTACAGCTCGCTCCTAATGGTGTTGTTACAGATATTTATCCGGCTAATGAAAATGAGGCAGGTAAGATTGATTTGATCCATGATAAAGACCGCGGAAAAATTTCCTGTTACGCAAGAGACAACCATACAATCATTACGCAGGGCCCCTTCAAATTAAAACAGGGAGGATATGGAATTGCAGTCCGCAATCCCATATACCTGAAAGATAAAAACGGACATGAGTATTTCTGGGGATTTACTATTGTTATCCTGCGTGTTCCGGATATTTTTTCAGATTCAATCAGTGCACTTTCAAATTTTGGATACGAATACAAAATTTCAAAAACAGACGCTCCATGGAGTGATACTTATAAAGTGGTTTATCAATCAGATGGGCAAATAAATCGTCCTGTTTCTTATACATTTACAATAGGAGACGAAAACTGGAAATTTGAAGTAACTCCTAAAAGTGGATGGAGAAATGCCACATTACTGGTAATCATCATCGGAATTTTTCTTACAATAAGCCTTCTCCTGTCAGTTCTTACCAGAGTATGGTTAGTAGCAAAAGAACATAAGAAAAAGTTTCAGATACTGGCGCGCACAGACTCTCTTACAAATATTTATAACCGCTATGGATTTGATGAATTTGCAGAAAAAATGATTCAAAAAAATCCAAAAACACATTTTGTGGCTGCGCTCCTTGATATCGATGATTTCAAGTTTATTAATGATATCTATGGACATAATTACGGAGACAGGGCACTAAAGAATCTTGCAGACAGCATGAAGACTTTTTTCCCATCCGATGCATTACTTGGAAGAAATGGTGGTGACGAATTCTGCATTCTTTTACCAAATTGTACCTTTGCAGAAGCAGATATACAGCTGCAGAAATTCACCAAACTTCCTAAATCATTCTCATACCATGGTAAGGAACATGCATTTTATATTTCTCTAGGATATGCAGAATATCCAACATTTGCATCCAATCGTTCACAACTCATGCGCTGCGCAGATGCCGCTCTTTATGAAATAAAGCTTCATGGAAAAAATGGATGTATGGTCTACAGAGAAGGACTTCCGTCAGGTGCCCGCAAACAACTTGGATTCGCATTCAAGGATATCTCTGAACATCTTCCAGGTGCATTCATCATATACAGAGCTGACAAAGAAGATGATGAACTAATTTTTGCAAATGATGAATTTCTTCATATGTCCGGATATAAAGATATAGATGAACTGTTCAGACTTACTGAGAAAAGTTTTCGCAACTTGATTCGTGAAGATGAACAGCAACAGATAGAATCAAGTATCTGGGAACAGATTGACAACGGCAATGAAAATGACTATACTCACTTTCATCTTCGAAAAGCTGACGGAACTTATTTTTCTGTTCTTGATCATGGAAGAATTGTAGAGAGCCCGCAATACGGGAAAGTATTTTATGTATTGTTCATGGATTGGGAAGATATGCATATTCGTTACAATGATAAATTCGCAAGATAAAATATTGCAAAAAACAGAGCGTATGATCTATTTTCATATAATGTTTATGTCGGCAAGCTCTATCAAAAGGAAACCGACTTTATTGCTCAGAGAAGCAACGAGAAGTTTTATATTCAGATCAGCGACAACATTTCCGGGCAGTAAACATTTGAGAGAGAATGCTTTCCTCGGCTTCAGATTCGAGATGCTTATCCGAAAATGATTATTGCTAGAACCAAACATCCCCAATATAGCTATGAAGGAATCGTAATTTACGATATAGCCGATTGGTTACTACAAGAATAAGCAAGGCGAAATATCTCCAGCATTCTCTTTTGAAATGATGGAGATATTTTTATTATGACGGAGATTGCAGATGAATTCAGACGAAGCATCCTATGAAAAGAGTTTTATATGGATGTACTGAACTGTGATCCGATGTCTTTTGACAAGGAATGCAAACTGACTATTTGGTGGCTACACCCCCCAAGCCCCTGTAGAATAAATAACGCCAGTACTGGATATCAAAAATCCCGCACCGGCGTTATTTATTAAAATATTTTGTTTTTTAATCTTCAACACTCTCTACTGAAACTTCTTTTTTCTTCCTACTTTTACCAGAAATCATCTTGTGTCCTGTATAAATAGCCATAATCATGCAAAGCAAAGAACTTGCTGCAAAGTACTTATGGCCTTCTTTTGATCCCTTATAACCTGTATAAAAAGTTCCAAGCATTGTAATCAGTGCACCGATAGACCAATATTTATGTGATTTCATTCAGATACCTCCTGCCGTTTTTCTTAATCATATACCTTTTAAAAGATATATACAAACTGGAAGTTAGCGATTTCTTTTTCCGGTATTCTCTGTCCCACGGATTTCCTCATGATAGAAATAATCTACGATCACCGGATGTCCCTGCGGGACTCTGCCATAAGGCATTTCATTATCCACAAAGGCACAATCATACTTCTTAGCCATTTTCTCAGCTTTTACTTCAAGTGCTTCAAAGTAGTTGCGGTTATGCTTGTTATAGATCTCGTCGTAAAGTGGTACAAGATCAGGATATTTTCCGGCGATATAATTCATAATTGTCTTTTTGAAACCGCCTCGAAGATTGAGATTTTCGAGCCAGAACAGATCGCACTGATCCTTTACCCGCTCAAAGATTGCTTCAAAATCCGTGATACCGGGAAATACCGGGGATACGAAACAGACTGTACGGATACCTGCCTCATATACCTGCTTCATAGCAGCGATACGGTGCTCAATGCTCGAAGCAGAGTCCATATCGTTCTTAAAATTTTCATCTAGTGTGTTGATTGACCATGAAACGGTTACACGTCCAAGCTTCTTCAGTAAATCAATATCTCGTACCACAAGATCCGACTTTGTGCAGATCAGAATATCTGCGTCACTGCCGATCAGCTGCTCCAAAAGTTTTCTGGTATTCCCGAATTGCTCCTCCTGTGGATTGTAGCCATCTGTCACAGAACCGATGACCACCCGCTGTCCGGCATATTTCTTCGGATTTTTAATTTCCGTCCAATGCTTCACATCAAGGAAAGTGCCCCATTCCTCCTTGTGCCCGGTAAAGCGCTTCATAAAAGAAGCATAGCAATACTTGCAGGCATGTGTACAGCCCACATAGGGATTGACCGAGTAACCGCCTACCGGCAGACTAGACTTAGTCATGATGTTCTTTGTTTCCACCTCACGAATGAGGATTCCATTTATTACTTCTTCCATGATTTCTGTACCTCTAACACTTTATTAAATTCTTCCGGCATTTCCTGAATCATATTTTCATCCCCTATGATAGGGACAAGGTCTTCCTTCATAAACACCGGAATGCCAAGCTTATGTGCCTGGTCCGCCAGAGACCATGCCCATTCCGGCTCCGTATGAATCTTCCTGCTCTGAGCTCCGGTCATGGTGCCCACAACGATCCAATTGATTCCGGAAAGGTCAACTGTGCCGAGATCGTCGAATAACGGCTCAAAGGTAACATGGTAATGTTTTGCTCTGACGTTTTTCCGAAGGGCGTCGATACGCCACAGTTCTGCTTTCCTCGTCACCGTAACGCCAAACCATGCGTTTTCCAAATCGGTATCAAAATCCAGCAAATCAGGTCGCTTGGTAAGGAACAGGAACTGATGCTGTGGATTTTCACGGATCTTTGCAAATACCTCGTCTCTCCATTCCGGCTTCCATCCGGAGAGATCGCTCATCCCGGTAAGAAGAAAGTTCTGCGGACGTTTCTTTTCCATCATCTTGAGCTTACCCGGAAAGAATTCAGGGTCAGCGAAGTCATCAATCATATGCCAGCGTTTCACGTTGTTGCGGGCATAGCAATATGTACACCCCACTGTGCAGCCAATGACGATATTCATGTTCTGAATCTGATCTTTGATACAAATACTCATGACTTCTGCCACTCCTCAAGATTCTTTCTGATGCGGTCGAGACATTTCTCAAACCGGGTAATTTCTTCCTCTGAAAAACCTTTGTAGTAAATACTGCCCATCTCATCAGATACAGAATCGTACTCGCCCTTTAAGGCATGTGCTTTCTCAGTCAGAAACAGGAGTGTTTTCCTTTTGTCCGTTTCAGACTGAACACGGCTTATCAGCCCTTGATTTTCCATTCTTTCCAGCATCGTAGTAAGAGATGTTATCGCTAATCCGCATTTAGTCGAGAGTGACCTGATTGAGATACCATCCTCCTGCCACAGCACATAAAGAATACGTCCCTGGGCTCCATTAAACGCATCAATATTCTTTTCACTGAGAATCTTCTCAAAAATCCGGTCTCCAAGCTGTTTTATTTTTGTGACAAGAAATCCTCCATTCATTTCCATGCAAAATCTCCTATATAGTAGTTTATTAAAAACATACTATATAGGAGCTTTATTGTCAAGAGTTTATATGTCTTAATAGGTAAATTCCATTTTTTCAATTCTCCAAACTGGAATTTATATAATTATCTCTCTAACTTTCCCCATTTTATAGGCTTTCCCGCCTGTCCATTAGTGAAATGATATGTAGTTTCCCTTATTTTTACCCTTATGACTATAAATGAGCAAGTTCGTGATTTTGCATAAAAGAAAGACACCTCGATTCCATGTGTTGTATAATGAAAGTGCCAAAACAAACATTTGCAACATTTACGAAAGAAGGTGTCTCTCGC
>NZ_QJHD01000004.1:0-185292 GCF_003184505.1 Blautia sp. BCRC 81119
CCGATCTTTTCCCCATTTTCATAGCCTTCCTTACGCATGGCAAGTCCCCGGTTGTAGATGAACCGGCAGCATCCCAGGGTCTGATGGATGAAGTTTTTCTGTTCTCTGTTCGGGTAGATTCTAAATTTAATTCCTTTTTGCATTATCCCATCTTATCCTTTTGTCTCTGCGATGTTTTCTGGTTTTCAATATACTGTTTTACTGTTTCCAGCGGAGCACCGCCCACCGTCGATACAAAATAGCTGTTTGTCCAGAGAGTCGGCATTTTCGTTTTAAGATAGGGAAATTCATGTCTTAAAATTCTGGACGTATAGCCTTTAAATGACTTTACAGCTTTGTGGATGCCAAACTGAGGATCTACTTCCAAAAGCATATGAACATGATCTGGCATGATCTCCATTTCCAGAATGTCTACAGAAAGATTTGTAGCATACTCTGTGAGCAGCTCCTTCAGCCGGACGTCCACACCGTTAATTAATACTTTTCGTCTATACTTTGGACACCATGCTACATGGTATTTACAGGAATAGACGACATTGTTGTTTGATTTATATGTTGTGTTCATATTTATATTATACTATAGTTCATTAGTTAATACAATTACTATTTTGTCCATCTTCAATTACTTGCATAAATTCGATGGACGCGTCTTATATCCCCATAACTGAAGCAAGGGGTTTTACGACGCATTGGATAAAAACAGGCAATGAAATCGCCGCCTGGTTTCAAAACACGCCATATTTCATGAAATGCTTTTTGCTTATCAAGAAATGTATGAAAACCATTCATACTGACAACGGTATCAACAGATTCATCCTCCATTTGCAGGTTTCCCACACCCCCCTGAATACATTTGATATGCGCATGACTACCAAGTCTTTTTCTGGCTTGTTCAAGCATATCCATGCTGTAATCAATACAAGTAATATGTGCATTTTTCAGAGAGCTCCATTTGTTTTCCGTAAATACAGCAGTTCCAACCGGAACATCAAGAAGCTTTCCTGAAAAGTCATCAGGAACATATGATAAAACTTTTCGTGCTATATCATTATCATCCGTGCCACTCCAAAATAGCTTAATATACAGTTTGCTGAAAATATTTCTTTGCGTAAGAACATCGTCATATATATTTTTTGATGTTTCATAAGCATTTTGTATTTTGTCTGCCATATTACCCTCCAAATTTAATTTTAATTCTAAAAGCTTAAAACTATCGTTCTCTAATCTTCCTGACATTACGATTCATGAGGTGTCTTCCAATATGTCTATAAGCAAATGCTTTAAAGGCTGAAATTTCTTGATGATGTTCCTTCAACAGTTCATCTGGACAATCATAAACACCAAAATCCTGATTGATTCCCTCGCTCTGAATATAAGTATTGTTCCTATCAAACTCAATAATGAGATTTCTGAAATCCTTGACTGCTACTCCATAACCGCAAAATGCACCTGTACATTCCGAATTTTGTTCCTGTAACTTCTTTATGTAGGTTTTATCCAAAATGAAAGCTTCCAGTTCGTACCACTGATTTTCGAAATTAATTTCTACCCAGCTATGGAAAATACTTTTTGGAGCATTACGGTAAACAAACCCGGTCATAGCCCCTTTCTGCAATCTTTTATCAATCGTAAAACCATGTACTCTGCATGGAATATTGCAGGCACGTAAAAGTGCCATAAATAAAGTTCCTTTTGTATTACATTGTCCATAACCATCTGCAAGTACTTTTGAAGCTGAAATTCCGTCATCAATATTATATCCAAATAAAACATCATCTCTTACATAGTTGTAGATTGCCTTAATCCTTTCAAATTCACCCATTTCCTTCCATTTCATATTTTGAATAAGTTTTTGAATTGCCGGATTAGAAAAATCAACCATTCGTGTTTCCCTAAGATACTTATCTTTCATTTCCTATCGCCTTTCCCATAGGTTTTCTCACAACACAATGCATTCGCATACCTTTACGAATTTCAAATTTTTCTACTTTTAATCCTGCTTTTTTGCAACATTTTATGACCACATCTCTTGTTGGCACTTGGACATCTCCATGTCCGCATATATTTGCCAACGGCATTTCCAATGTATTCATTAGCCATACCAATACTTTATTGTCACTGGTCACATCTCTCAGTATCAATCTTCCATTTGGGCGAAGACATCTTTTCACACTGTCAAAAAATGCCTGTGGATCCGGATAATGATGGAAGCTCATAGAACAAATAATTGCATCAAATGAATCCTTTTCAAAAGGAAAGTTCTCACAGTCTCCTACAACAAATGTTGTATTTGGTATATTTTTCTTTTTTGCCTGTTCAATCATTGCCGGAGTCAGATCCAGTCCTGTATAATACCGGTCTGGATGTTTTTCTGCTAATAAAGAAATCATCGGAGCAGGCCCACAGCCTGCATCTAATAAATCTCTAAATGGCTCCTTCTCTAATTCTTCCAGAATATCCGGATAATCTTTCTTGCACATTTCGTAAATGCCAGCATGGTTACTTTCATATCTTCCTGCTGCTTTTGTAAACTCTTTAATTGACAATTTTTTATATTCTTCATTTTTCATGCTTTTTTCTCCAATCACTGTACCTTTTTCGCCTTGCATCCGCATTTCTTCATTTTTTTCATATAAGCATAAAACTGCTTATGCAATTCCCTCATTTCATCTGGTGCCTTCATAGCATGTTGATACATAAATTTATCTCCAAAACTGCTTCCAAATGTAACTGCCAGCATAATCGTCAGAAATGACAATGGTAAAAAGCGAAAAATATTCATTTTCCATGGTGACAGTTTACCCTTTTGTTTTCGCCAAAAATTAAAATTTCTTTTCAGCCTTTCTGCTGTTTTCCTCATGATTTTCCATTCTTT
This sequence comes from Blautia sp. BCRC 81119, assembly GCF_003184505.1. NCBI lineage: Bacteria > Bacillati > Bacillota > Clostridia > Lachnospirales > Lachnospiraceae > Blautia > Blautia sp. BCRC 81119. Next base: position 2,876 of record NZ_QJHD01000004.1, read on the forward strand.
TCCCACTTTCTCCGGATCGTCTGATTCATAATACGCATCTGCAATCGGTACCACCATAGCAAGATGACAAAGCTGCCATAGATGCATATCCGTTACTTTCTGGTATGGTATATGAGCATGCCTCAATATCTCTGAAAACTGCTTAGTTCTTTCGGATTTATTTCCTGATATTTCTGCAAATGTTGTTGGCTGAATCAACCTTGGAGTAAGTGCTGCATCAAGGATACCATCATCATTTATACTTCCGCCTGCTCCTGGAAAAGCCGGTAATATTCTTCCTTTTCCGACAATGTCTTCCCATTTATTGTAACTGTCCAGTGAATTTATCATTGTAACAATCGTATTACTTTTATTATTTTTCAATTCAGTAAGTGCTTCATACAGCTGGTTTTCCCGGACAGTAAGCAAGACAAAATCATAAATATCATCGTTTGGTAGTTCTCCAAGAATCCTAATCTCTGCCTTTATTACTTCCTGATTTTTCTTATATTTCAATCCATTATTTCTTAAAGCCTCAAGTCTTTTACCTCTGGCATAAATATTTGTATCATAACCGGCTTCTGCAAATAAAGCCGCATACAAGGATCCAATCACACCAGCACCATAAATCAATATTCTCATAAGAATCTTTCCTCTCCTCTTACCCCAGTGCCACATCCAAGATCATCATCAAACTAAATCCAAGTGCAAAGAAAAGCGTACCGATATTCGAGTGCTGTCCCTGAGACATTTCCGGAATTAGTTCTTCAACCACGACATATAACATAGCTCCTGCTGCAAAGCTGAGTAAATATGGTAATGCCGGGATTACCAGCTGTGCGACAAGAATCGTCATTACTGCTCCAATCGGTTCAACGACTCCTGAAAGTACACCTCCCAGAAATGCCTTTCTCTTACTTTCACCCTCTGCCCTAAGCGGCATGGATATAATCGCTCCTTCTGGAAAATTCTGGATAGCAATTCCAAGTGATAAAGCAAGTGCACTTGTTGCTGTAATCTGTGCATTTTCAGCAAGAAATCCTGCATACATTACACCAACTGCCATACCTTCAGGGATATTATGTAATGTAACTGCCAACACCATCATCGTAGTACGGCCAAGTTTGCTTTTCGGTCCCTCTGTCTGATCACTTCCAACATGAAGATGTGGAATCAAATGATCAAGTGCGAGTAAAAACAATATACCAATCCAGAACCCAACAACTGCCGGAACAAACGATAAAGTTCCCATATTCTTAGATTGTTCAATTGCCGGAATCAGAAGACTCCAGATTGAAGCAGCAACCATTATACCTGCTGCAAACCCTGCAAGTGCACGTTGCAGTAACTTGCTAAGTGTTTTTCTCATAAAAAACACGCATGCTGCACCTAGCGTTGTTCCAACAAATGGAATCAGTATACCTTCAAAAACATTCATTAGCATTATGTATTCCTTTCTGTATAATCAAAAGTACTTTCACATCGTTTTATTGTTAGTTTTAACTAACTATCATATATAAAAGAAACCGTGCAAAAAGCAAACTGTAATTTCACACGATTTTCCTTATGTTTAAGTATATCACTTCCGAAATCATATAACAATATAATTCTTTTAACAATTTACAAGAGAAAGATCATCCATGTATGCACGATCTGCAAAAATCTCAGATGCTGTGCGAAGTCCCTTGCTCTCAGCGATATCACCAAGAACTGCTCCTGCACAGTAATAAACGATCAGATCTTTGTCATACTCGCAGATTGCCTCACAGATCGCTGTGGAAATATCCTCGTCATACTGGCAGCCATTCCCCATTGCTCCATGAGGAGCGACATGCTGAAGCTTCATTCCGTAGCTCTTGGTAAATGCAGCCAGTGCTCCGATCTGGTATCTGACGTAATTCTTAACTTCATCATGAGAGAGAACCATCTTTCTTCGTCCAAAGCCAAGAAGATCCGGATATCCAGGATGGGCTCCAACCATAACGCCACGTTCCTTTGCCATGCGGACTACCTTATCCATCACCATCGGATCGCCTGCATGCCAGCCACATGCTACATTTGCTGTTGTGACATATTTGATGATCTCTTCATCGCCACCAAGCTTATATGCGCCAAAGCTCTCACCCATGTCACTGTTTAAGTCGATACTGTACATGTTGCTACCTTCCTTTCCTTCTTTACTTGTTGAAAGTATAACATGTTAAATAAAAATAATAAAATAGATTATTTTTTCAGAATATATTAATATTTTCTATATTTCTTTTGCAATAAATTTTACTTTTCTTTGATCCGTTCTTTGAAAAGCTGTTGACAAAGATTTTTATATATGATTAAATAGTCATATGAACATTAATTCATATATTCATATAAAAAACAAACGAATCAGCAAGGAGAGTTCATATGGAAGAAAAATTAAAGAAAGATTCCATGAAGTCCGCAGATTCCTGCGGCTGCGGTCACGAGCATGCGCATCACAGCCATGATGAGCATGAAGAACATCACGATCATGAGCACCATCACCATGATGAGCACTGCGTCTGTGGTTGCGAGAATCATGACCATGAAGATCATGAACATGAGCATCATCACCACCATGAGCACTGCGGCTGTGGTTGCGAGGATCACGAGCACGAACATCATGCACATGAGCATCATCATCACCATGACGAGCACTGCGGCTGTGGTTGTGAGGATCATAAACATGAACATCATGAACACGAGCACCTTCACCACCATGACGAGCACTGCGGCTGTGGCTGCGAGGATCCCGAACACGAACATCATGCACACGAGCACCTTCACCACCATGGCGAGCACTGCGGCTGTGGCTGCGAGGATCATAAACATGAACATCATGAACACGAGCATCCTCATCACCATGACGAGCACTGCGGCTGTGGTTGCGAGGATCATAAACATGAACATCATGAACATGAGCATCATCATCACCATGACGAGCACTGCGGCTGTGGTTGTGAAGATCATAAACATGAACATCATGAACACGAGCACCTTCACCACCATGACGAGCACTGTGGTTGTGGCTGCGGGGATCACGAGCATGAGCACCATGATCACTCCCACAATGCTCTCACCGCAAAGCGTGTCTACATTCTGGAGAACCTCGGCTGCGCTCACTGTGCTTCCAAAATGGAGGAACGGATCCAGGCTCTTGAAGGCGTCGAAAGCGCTACCATTACTTTTGCAACAAAACAGCTTCGCTTAGGGGCTGCAGATCCAGACGCTCTGCTTCCGCAGATCCGCAAGATCTGCACATCCATTGAGTCTGAAGTTAAAGTTGTTCCGAGAAATCCAGCTCCGGCAGCTTCCACTGACACAACAACCAAGACCTATCTTCTGGAGAATCTAGGCTGCGCTCACTGCGCTTCCAAAATGGAGGAACAAATTGCAAACCTTGAAGGCATTTCCGAAGCAACCATCACTTTTGCAACAAAACAGCTTCGCTTAACTGCAAAGAATCCGGATCGATACCTGGATCAGATCCGTAAGATCTGTACATCCATTGAATCCGAAGTTCTTGTAAAAGAAAAGGATCCGAAGCCAAAGGCTCAGTCCCCAAAAACAGTGACTCACACAACCGCTTCCAAGAAGAAATTTTTCTCCAAGGAAAACATAGATATCATCTGTATTATCATCGGTGCAGTACTCTTCGTTGCCGGAGAGATCATGGAACACAAAGGCTTTGGTACCAGTGCCACTCTTCCTGTATTTGTGATCGCATACCTGGCGCTTGGGGGTGTTATCGTTGTAAAAGCTGCCAAAAACATCTCTCACGGACAGATTTTTGACGAAAACTTTCTCATGAGCATTGCAACACTTGCCGCTTTTGCCATCAATGATTCTGCTGAGGCCGTAGGCGTTATGCTCTTTTACCGCATCGGCGAGCTTTTTGAGGAAAAAGCCGTTGAACGAAGCCGCGGGCAGATCATGGATGCCGTAGACCTTCGTCCGGAAGTTGTAAACCTGGTCACAAGCGATGATATCCAGGTAATTCCCTCTGAAGAGGCTCAGATCGGAGACATTCTTCTGGTCCGTCCCGGAGACCGCATCCCTCTTGATGGTATCGTAATTGAGGGAAACAGCCGTATCGACACTTCTCCGATCACAGGAGAGCCTGTACCGGTTGCTGTAAATGAAGGTGATGAGATCACTTCTGGCTGCGTCAACACCTCCGGCCAGCTTAAGATCCGCGTGGAAAAACCTCTGGAAGAATCCATGGTCACTCGTATTCTGGATTCCGTAGAAAACGCGGCAGCAAGCAAACCGAAGATCGACCGCTTTATCACACGTTTTGCCAGGGTTTATACTCCTTGTGTTGTAGGAATCGCAGTGGCAACTGCCATACTCCCATCCCTTGTTACCGGAAACTGGCATTACTGGATCTACACAGCCATTACTTTCCTGGTAATGAGCTGCCCTTGTGCTCTTGTACTTAGTATCCCGCTGGCCTTCTTCTCCGGGATCGGTGCCGGTTCTAAAAAGGGTATCCTTTTCAAGGGTGGCCTTTCCATCGAAGGATTAAGTAAGCTCGGCGCTGTGATCATGGATAAGACCGGTACTATCACAGAGGGTAACTTCCAGCTTCAGAAGGTTGTTGCCACCGGTAAATACACGGAAAATGAACTCCTTTCCATGTGTGCAGGCTGTGAACAGAACTCCACACATCCTATTGCAAACAGCATCGTTGCTGCCGCAAAGGGACGTGAGATCCAATTTGAAAAACCGATCTCCCTGGAAGAAATTTCCGGTCACGGGATCGTTGCGGAAATGCCGGAGGGAAAAGTTCTCTGCGGAAATCGCAAGCTGATGGATAAATTCGGAGTTACAATCGGAGAATTAAAGGAAGCCGCTTACGGTTCTGAAGTATTTATGGCAGTAAACGGAACCTTCGCAGGATATATGCTGATCTCCGATACCATCAAACCTGACGCAAAGGAAGCCATTGCTTCTCTGAAAAAGCTTGGTCTCCACACCGTTATGCTCACTGGAGACTCCGAAGACAGTGCACAGGCTGTAGGAAAAGATACCGGGATCGATGAGATCTATGCAAAGCTTCTTCCGGAGGATAAGCTCAATGCCCTGAAAAAGGTCCGCCAGGCACATGGAACGGTTATGTTTGTCGGTGACGGTATCAACGACGCTCCTGTTCTTGCAGGTGCTGATGTAGGTGCTGCCATGGGAAGCGGTGCAGATGCTGCCATTGAAGCCGCAGATGCCGTATTTATGAATTCCAATGTAGATGCGATTCCTCAGTCTATCGCCATTGCACGAAGCACAAACCGTATTGCATGGCAGAACGTAATATTTGCCCTGGTGATCAAGATCGCAGTTATGATCCTTGGTCTTGCCGGACATGCCAACATGTGGATGGCCGTATTTGCAGACACTGGCGTTGCCATGATCTGCGTGCTGAATTCCATTCGTATCCTGTATAAAAAATAAGCTCCGTTCTGCAGGGCAGATATCCTGCAGCGGATCCCTGTGCATCCATACAACTCCCCAGTGATGCAGAAAAGAATTTGACCGGTGCGTTTTTTTCAGCTACAATAGAAGTTAACAGTTTGGAGGATGCGCAAATGAAGAAAACACATATAGATTACCCAATCAATGATGATACACTGTACCGGCTTGCCGACCTGTTCAAGGTTTTCGGTGATCCTACCAGGATCCGTATCCTGTACGTACTTTCTGTGGAAGAACTCTGTGTTCAGGATATTGCCGATCGTCTTTTCATGACCCAGAGTGCCATTTCCCATCAGCTCCGGGTACTGAAGCAGATGTCACTAGTCAAATTTCGAAGAGATGGAAAAACCATTTACTACTCCCTGGCAGACAGCCATGTGGCAACCATCATGAATCAGGGTCTGGAACACGTTACAGAAGAATAACTCATAAAACACAATGCAAAAAGCCAATCTGCTTCCTAATGGAAGAACAGATTGGCTTTTTTCTCTGCCTTACTCGTGCATCATTTGTATTTATCCCTCGCCCTGTGGTGAAGCACCATCGCTCCGTATGCAGGCATCTTCACCTGAAGAATCCCTGCATCTGCAATATATTCTTCCGGCATTTCCGTATAACCCTCTCCGGAAGAAAGCATCAGGCGCTGAAAAGCCGTTGCTTCTTTCCGGCTTACACCGGTTTTCCAGGCTGTTACCCTTATGTCTCTCTCCTGATCCTGATTATTAAGGATCACTATGATCTGTTCAGAATCAGAAAAACGACCATAGCTCAAGCCCTGATGATCGTTCCACAGAAATTCCAGGGAACCTTTTGCAAGAATCGGATATGCCTTGTGTATGCAGATCATACGTTTATGAAAGTCCAGCATCTCCTGGTCTTCTTTTCCCCAGGGATAAGTTCTGCGGTTATCCGGATCTGTAAAGCCGCAGACGCCGGCCTCATCCCCGTAATATACCGTAGGCGAACCAGGCCACGTCATCTGAATCACAACAGCCTCTCTCATGATAGCAGGATTGATGCCTGCAGATGCTGCCTCTGCGCCTGCGTAGGAAAGCCTTCCTACTCTGTGATTGGTCCTTGTCAGAAATCTGGAATGGTCATGGTTTGAAAGCTCATTCATGGCTCCATAAAGCGCGCCCATATGCAAAGACTGCATATGATGCTTCATCGCCCCGATAAAGGCCTCACTGTTGCCATAAAGGTCCTCCCGGTACTCATCACTGTGCTTCTCCATTCCGGTCAGGAACCAGGTTACAGGCTCCATAAAAGCGTCATAGTTCATAACCGTATCCCACTCATCGCCGCGAAGCCAGCTTTCCGGATTTCCGTAGTGTTCTGCAAGGATCACTGCATCAGGATTGGCTTCTTTTACTGTCCTCCGGAACTCTTTCCAGAAATGATGGTTAAAATCATTACTGTGGCCCAGATCTGCAGCTACATCCAGTCTCCAGCCGTCTACGTTATACGGCGGCGAAACCCATTTTCTGCCCACATCAAGAATCGTCCGGCAAAGCTCCTCAGATTCTTCGTAGTTCAGCTTTGGCAGGGTATCATGGGTCCACCAGCCGTCGTAGGTTGGATTATAGGGCCAGCGGTTCTGATCCTGGAAGCAGAAGAAAGAACGATAAGGGCTGTCCGCCGAAACATAAGCCCCCTTCTCGTAGCCTTCCTGATTTTCGTAGATCCGTTCCCTGTCCATCCATTTATTAAAGGATCCGCAATGGTTAAATACCCCATCCAGGATCACTTTCATCCCTCTTCTGTGAATTTCCTCCACAAGCTCCTGAAAAAGCTTATTACTGGCCTCCAAATTCCGTTTATCGGTCACACGGCGGATATACTTAAGGGCATGACTGTTATCACTGTCTCCGGGACTTAACAGACCATCACAGTCCGCTACGATCCTTCCGATATGCGGATCGATATGATCGTAATCCTGACAGTCATACTTATGGTTGCTGGGAGAGACAAAGACCGGATTCAGATAGATCACATCTACTCCAAGCTCCTGAAGATAATCTAGCTTATCCATAACTCCCTGAAGATCGCCGCCATAAAATTCCCGGACACCCATCACAGCCGGAACCTTTTCCCAGTTATCCACTTTTACGGAAGTGTCCCCGATATAGAAATATTCCCCTGTTTCCACATCATTGGAAGGATCTCCGTTACAGAAACGATCCACATAAATCTGATACATCACAGCACCCTTCAGCCACTCAGGCACATGATATCCGGGATAGATCTCAAATTCTGTCCTTTCCTCATGTCTGGTGCTTACACCATTTGTATCATAATAACAGGTAACAAGTCCTGAATGGATCTCAAAGTAATATCGTACAAGATCTTTTCCCATTACGATCTGTGCAGTATAATAATCAAAGCTTCCGGAAGTTTTTTCCCGCTTCATTTCCAGATATTCTCCGTCATGCACAAGACAGACGTTGTCCACGTTATTTCTCTGGGTACGAAAACGGATCGTAACTGTATCACCTTCCCGCGGCTCCACAGGTGTACGGTAATATTCCGTCCCGTCACTGAACATTGCGTCTTTATTTAATACCGGACTCATATTGAGTATATACCGCATCTTCTTTGCAGTCTCCATGCTTTCATATAACATTCTATCTTCCTCATTCCGTTTTTAGTACCATGTTTTAAATATATTATCTTAATTTTTCCATCCCGCAAGCATATATATCTGTTTTCTCCGTAATTCGTCTTTTATTTTTGGGCAGTAAAAAAGGCAGCTGGTTAAGCTGCCTTTTTTGGAGAAGGTATTTCTTCTTATGGGGTGTAGCAAAAACTATATAATGTATTGGGGGGTTTTTACGGTATTTATAGTACCATGTGTCCACCAAAAAGTGTGCACAAAGTTCACAAAATTCAATATTTTTTTTTGTGCATTTTATTCGTTTGTTTTTGCAACCTCTTCTTTTTCTGTTGTAAAAAGTGCTTCAAACTCTTCACGATGTATCTTTTCCTTCTCGAGAAGAAGGGCCGCACAGCTGTGAAGAACGCCGATATTCTCACGGATGATACTCTCTGCGTTCTCATGGCACTCACGGATGATACGGGAAATCTCCCCATCGATCTCTCTTGCCACTTCCTCACTGTAGCCTCTGGTATGTGCCAGATCACGGCCGATAAATACCTCATCGTCATCGTTGCCGTAAGCGATCAGACCAATTTTTTCAGACATACCGTATTTCATTACCATAGAGCGTGCAGTCTCTGTGGCACGTTTGATATCATTGGAAGCACCGGTGGTGATATCTCCGAAGATGATCTCCTCAGCCACACGTCCGCCAAGAAGCGTGGTGATATCCTCCAGCATTTTGTTCTTTGTATTAAACATCTCATCATTATCCGGCAGCGGCATGGTGTAGCCGGCAGCTCCCATTCCCGTAGGGATAATGGAAATGGTGTATACCGGATCCATATGAGGAAGTACATGGAACAGGATCGCATGGCCTGCTTCATGATAAGCTGTGATCTTTTTCTCTTTATCAGAGATGACCTTGCTCTTCTTTTCTGCACCGATCCCGACCTTGATGAATGCTTTCTTGATATCCTTCTGCATGATATAAGGACGGCCCTCTTTTGCAGCATCAATGGCAGCTTCGTTAAGAAGATTCTCCAGATCTGCACCTGTAAATCCTGCGGTTGTCTGGGCAATCTGGCGAAGATCCACATCATCTCCCAGCGGTTTGTCCTTGGCATGGACCATAAGGATCTCTTCTCTGCCCTTGACATCTGGGCGTCCCACATCGACTTTACGGTCAAATCGTCCCGGACGGAGGATCGCAGGATCCAGAATATCCACACGGTTGGTCGCTGCCATTACGATGATTCCTTCATTTACTCCAAAACCATCCATCTCTACAAGAAGCTGGTTCAACGTCTGCTCTCTCTCATCGTGGCCGCCGCCCATACCGGTTCCTCTCTGACGGGCTACCGCATCGATCTCATCAATAAAGATGATGCACGGTGCATGACGCTTGCCCTCTTCAAAAAGATCTCGTACACGGGAAGCACCGACACCAACAAACATCTCCACGAAATCGGATCCGGAAATGGAGAAAAACGGAACTCCGGCCTCTCCTGCAACTGCCTTCGCGAGAAGAGTTTTACCTGTTCCCGGAGGGCCCACAAGGATCACTCCTTTCGGGATCCTGGCACCTACCTTGGTATACTTCTGTGGGGATTTCAGGAAATCCACCACTTCCTCCAGATCCTCCTTCTCCTCCTGAAGACCTGCAACATCCTTGAACGTTACTTTCTTATCATCAGGGGACGACATCCTGGCTCTGCTTTTTCCGAAATTCATCATCTTCGCATTGCTTCCGCCGCCTCCAGACATCTGCCGGTTCATCATCATAAAGAAAAAGAGAAGGATCGCGCCGGTAAGCACTACCGGAAGTACTGTTCCGATCATGGAGCTGTCCTTGGGTACATTGCGGATCGTCGGATCGATATCATGTTCTTCAAGAAGCGCCTCCGCTTCCTTTACATCGGTTACGTAGACTGTCTTCTGACCATCTGAAACAATGTTTGCTGTTACATAACCGGTGGGCACTTCTCTGTTCTGATGGATCACCGCATCCGTCACTTTGTCTTCTTCCAGAGCCTTTTCCAGCTGGCCCATTGTGTAGCTGCCCTGGGTAGATACCTGGTCATTGAGATACAGATATCCTGCAATCAGTGCCACAATAAGCAGAAGGTACAGGCCTATCTTACCTGAATGCTTGCTCACTTGGTTAAATCTCCTTTCAGTCCTGAAGCTCCACTACTCCGATGTAAGGAAGGTTTCTGTATTTCTGGGCATAATCAAGTCCGTATCCTACTACAAACTCGTCCGGAATATTGAAGCAGCAGTAATCTACCTCTACATCTGTCACACGTCTCTCCGGTTTGTCAAGAAGTGTACAGAGTCTGATGCTTGCCGGATGTCTGCCCTTCAGGATACGCAGCAGATAGCTTAAGGTTCTGCCTGAATCAATGATATCCTCTACGATCAGAACATCTTTCCCGTCCAGTGGTTGATCCAGATCCTTGACGATCTTTACAACACCGCTGGATTTCGTATCATCACCGTAACTGGACACAGACATGAAATCCAGTGTTACCGGGCGTGTGATCCTCTTGGCAAGCTCACACATAAAGAAAACGCCGCCTTTCAGAACGCAGATCATGTGTACATCTTTTCCGTCATAATCCTTGTTGATCATATCTGCAACTTCCTGGATACGGGCATCTACCTCTTCTTCACTGAGTAAAACCCTGATTTTTTCGCTCATGCTAAAGCTCCTCCTTGGTAATGTAATTCTAACACTCTCCCTGTAGTGGAAGTGATCTTATACTTCTCGTTCATCCGTCCTCCCGGGATCCAGAGTATCTCAGATCCTACCGCAACAACCGGAAGCCTGTCTCTCATCTCCGCCGGAATCTTCTCATCAATAAAGATCCGGTTCAGCTTCTTTCTTCCGCCTTCACTGTTTACAGTAAGATAATCTCCCTGTCTTCTAGTCCGAACGCATGGACTATTTTTTATTTTATCATAATCAAACCATTTCGTATACTTTTTTTCTTCAATCTTCTGTTTCTTATAAGAAAAAATTTTCGACTCAAAAACTCCGAAAGGACTTTCCAGAATTCCAGGTACCGGAAGCTCCATAGACATTTCTCTGAGACCTGCTGATACTTTTTTTTCAGTGGAAGCAGCATTCTCTCTGTCTGATGCAGAGTTCTTTTTCAGACATACCCCTCTGTACTGTCGTATTACCCGCAGCGATTCCGGAAGGTTGATATAACGACCGTTTTCTTTTTTTTGAAGCGAAAGGACCTGGTCCACATGAAGAGATGTAAAGTCCTTACGTTTTCCTGCCAGTATCTCAAACGCCTCCATCACCGCATATTCCTGAAGGATAGGATCCTGTGCAAAAAATTTTTCATCCAGAAGATAGCCATTTTCTTTCCGGCAGCCTGCCAAAAGCTCCCTTCCCTTTTTCTGAAGATACGAATCTGCCTCTGCCAGAACCCGTGCGGTTTCTGCCATATGCTCCACCGCTTTTGCATTGATCTTCTGTTCCATAGCCGGAAGAATATGGTTACGGATCCGGTTTCTTGTATAGTCATCTGAAAGATTGCTGCTGTCTGTGATATAGGAAATACCTCTCTCTTTCAGATAATTGACGATCTCCTTCCGTTCTAAACACAAAACCGGCCGGATGATCTCACCATTTACCGCCTGTATCCCAGAAAGTCCCCGGATACCGGTTCCCCTTGCCAGATGATGCAGCATAGTCTCTGCCAGATCGTTGCGATTATGTGCCAGCGCAACCCGGAACTGTCCGTTCTTTTTTGACTGTTCTCCGGAAAAACCAAGTCTCTTTTTTTCCTCCTGAAACGCCTGTTTTCGCACGATCCTTCCGGTTTCTTCTTCTCCCAGCTTCCACTTTCCGGAAAGCTCCGGAACCGGATAATGCCTGGACCGGAAAGGGATTCCCCAATCCCGGCAGATTTTTTCCACAAACTGCTCATCCCTGTCCGCCTCCTGGCCCCGGATCCCATGATGGACATGAACCACTTCCATGGAAAAACCGATCTCTTTCTGAAGACTTTTCAAAATATGAAGCATTGCTATGGAATCCGCCCCTCCGGAAACCCCTGCCACAACCATATCCTCTGCTTTCAGCATCCGATTGTCTCTGATATATTTTCTTACACGTGTGATCATTTTTTCTCCTGTAACCAAAAATACTCTATTTTTTCCACAATCCTGCCACAACTACTGTCATATCATCCCTGGCATGATAATCACTGTATCCCAGGACCCTTTCCAGTATTCCCCGTCCCATCTCCCTGGGCTCTTTTTCCCGGACATCCATAATGATCTCCTTCATGGTTTCCTCTTCCCGTTCTGTAGGAAGCGCATCCAGAACTCCATCTGTCATCATGATCAGATAATCTCCATGATAAAGCTTCCTTGAGGCAGTATCAAAATCCAGCTGCTGGACCAAGCCTGCTGCAAGATTTTCCGAAGCAATGGATTCCACCCAGTGATCTCTTTTAATAAATGTGGAAGACGCCCCTGCTTTCAGAAAATCACAGATCCCGGTATAAAGATCCACCGCACAGATATCAACAGTAGAAAACATCCCTTCCCGTCCTTTCAATAGCAGTGCGGAATTCACCATTCTGGCAGCTGTCTCCTGAGAAAAGCCGGATTCCAGAAACTGTTCCAGAAGTTCTACCACGATCTCGCTTTCTTTAAACGCTTCTATTCCGGAACCCATCCCATCAGACAGACAGAGAAAAAACCTGCCATCCTCTTCCTGACGACAGATATAATTGTCTCCGGAAACCTTTTCCGCTTCTCTTGTAAGCCGCGCTACTCCGTAAAGCATCTGATAACTGACATCCTCCACAAAATGGACCATACGAAAATCTCCATTTACAATACTGCGGCTGCCGGCGTCCGGCGTCATGGAGTTTCCGCAGATCCTGGACAGGATCTGTGCGATCTCTGTCATGGAAACACACTGTCCGCTCCTGGCTCTCAGATTCAGAAATATCTGCCGTCTTCCTTCGATCTTATCCATGACCCAGACATTCTTTACAAGTACATGCTTTTTACGAAGAGCCTTTTTCAGATCTTCCTGAAACTGCGGATCTGCCGGCATGATATCATACAGCTCTTCTGCCATATGATCCATGATCCTCGAGATTTCCGTCAGCTGCTGTGCAACTGCAAGCCGGCTTTCGATCATCCGGTTATCCCACACGAGATTCTGCCTTTCTTCACGAAATCCCTCATTCAGGACCTGAAAATACTGGGCGGAACGGCCACATGCTCCCATCCATTCACTGCGTGCTCTCTGGATGCTTTCTTCATTGCCTTCCTCCATGGTACGAATCATATTCTCACTGCCCCGCATGGTGTCCCCGGCACGCTCTCCCCAGCAGATCTCTCTCTGATAACATCTGGAACATACAGCCGCACTGGTGTCCGATATGATACGGTTCAGCTGTCCTCCGCTCAAAAATTCCTTACGGTAAGGCATTCCGTAGAATGTATCCGCAAGCTTCCGGAAGGATGCTGCATACCGTTCCACTTTTTCCTTCTGGGGATGGCTTTCACAAAGCGGCAGCATTTCTTCTTTTTCCTTCGTTTTTCCCGAAAAGACAGTTTTTGCCATGTCCCGGAGTATCAGCAGTATGCTGACTACGAGCATGGCAATGATCCATTCCTGCATATTTTCCCCTCCCCTTATAACCTTCACTGACTGAACATTATAAAGGAAGATCCCTGAAATATCTGTCAAAGCCGCACGAAAATGTCAAAAAAAATTTCGTCGAAACCTTTGATTTTCAGCTATTTTTCTTCCTGAAACACGATCTCGTTGTCTTTCACAAGTCCCAGCTTCTCACGAGCCGCCTCTTCCACATATTCGTCGGTCTTCATATGTTCTTTCTCTGCTTCGATCTCCTTGGTACGTTCCTTCTCACTTTCAATGGACTTCTCCAGTGCTGTAGCTTTGGAATCATAATAATCCCTGCGCCGTTCCAGAGTCTTACTCTGCAGCATAAGGCTTCCCAGCAACACCAGTGCGATCACCATGATCCCCGCCATGCCAAGATAATTATATCCGATCCGTTTTTTTTCTTTTCCATTTTTTGGATTTTTCAATCTGCTGCTCCTTTTTTACACAATCTGACCTCTTTACCTTTTACGAGCTTATACATCCAAATTTTACAACTTCTTCAAAAAAATATCAACCGGTTTGCTGTCATTTTAGCTTTAATGGAACAGTCTTTTTAAAAGGGATCCTTCTTTTTTGTCCTTTTTCCTGCCAAGATAGGTAAGACTGTCGATTTTTCCCTCCAAGCTAAGCTGCCCGCTTTTCAGATCAAGATGTTTTACATGAAGTCCTTCGCCTTTTATGGATAACTTTCCTTCCTCTGTATGCAGCAGTATTTCTTTTTCATCGAAAGAGATCACCTCCCGGATTCCCGTTATGGTGCCGCCTTTCTGCCGCTCCAGCATCAGACTGTGAAATGCTGCCGGTTTCTTCTCGTCCAATCCATACCTCCCTGGGGATGATTTCTCTTTTATTTTATGAAAAATCCATCCGGAATAGACCATCACGCCCAAACGGCAGCTGTCCCTGCATCAGATATAGCGGAACATGCTTTCCACCTCATCCTTTTTTACCGTTTCCTTAACTTCCAGGACTTCAACCTTTACATTACGGCTTCCAAACTGGATCTCCACAGTGTCACCGGTCTTTACCTGTACAGAAGCCTTGGCCGGCTTGTCATTGACCAGAACTCTTCCTGCATCGCAGGCTTCATTTGCCACCGTACGGCGTTTGATCAGTCTGGATACTTTCAGATATTTATCAAGACGCATAATTTTTCCTCCTAAAAAAGCAGGGGAAACCAAAAACCGGTTTCCCCTGCCGTTATCACTCTGAACCAACAGATTATTTACCGTTGACAACGTCCTTTAAAGCTTTTCCTGCTTTGAACTTCGGAGACTTGGAAGCCTCGATCGTCATGGTCTCACCAGTCTGAGGATTTCTTCCCTCTCTTGCAGCTCTTGTGCTTACTTCGAAAGTTCCAAATCCAACCAGCTGAATCTTCTCGCCTTTTTTCAGTTCATCTGTTACAACATCGATAAAAGATTTCAGAACAGCTTCTACATCTTTCTTGGAAAGATTGGTGTCTTTCGCCATTGCTGCCACTAACTCTGTTTTATTCATGGTGTTTCCTCCTATAATTGATGTTCTCTTATTTTTGACTTTGCTTTATATATATACCGCTTTTGGCTTATAATGTCAAGGTTTTTCGCATATTACAGGCGGAATGTGACCATTTTATCATTTCATGGAATCAACCATTTCAAGAACAGCCTTGCCCATTGCATCGGATTTCTCGTCTGCATCTGCAAGAGATGTTCCCTTAACGCCATAATAGAATTTAACCTTAGGCTCTGTTCCGGACGGTCTTACGCAAACCCATGCATCATCGGTAAGCTCATAGTAGAGAACATTGGAATTCGGAAGTCCTGTCGGCTTCTTCTCACCTGTTGCAAGATCTGTGATCTCATCCAGCTTGTAGTCACGTACAGCAGTCACCTTATGTCCGGCAAACTCAGCAGGCGGATTCTGACGAAGTGTTGTCATGATCTCCTGGATCTTCTGAAGACCCTCGATACCCTTCATGGTAACTGCCTGAATGGCATCCTTATAGTAACCGAACTCCTCATACATATCGATCATTGCATCCCAAAGAGTCTTGCCCTGTGTCTTATAGTAGGCAGCAGCTTCGCAAAGTGCCATGGTAGCAACAATGGCATCCTTGTCTCTTGCATAGGTTCCGATCAGGCAGCCGTAGCTCTCCTCAAATCCGAAAAGATATGTACCCTTGCCACTGTTCTCAAATCCGAGGATCTGCTGTCCGATGTATTTGAATCCGGTAAGTACTTCGATAAGATTCACGTTGTATCCCTTGGCAATGGCATCTGCCAGGTTTGTTGTAACGATAGTCTTTACAAGAGCTCCGTCCTCCGGAAGGCTTCCGTTTACAGCCTTTCTCTGGCTCAGCTCATAGTTTGCAAGAAGGCATCCGGACATGTTACCGGTAAGATCATGATACTTTCCGTTTTTATCCTTTACGCGGACGCCAAGACGGTCTGCATCCGGGTCTGTGGCAAGTACGATGTCTGCATCCACTTCCTTCGCAAGCTTAAGGCCAAGCTCAAATGCCTCTGCTGCCTCCGGGTTCGGATAGCTGACTGTCGGGAAATCCCCGTTCGGAAGCTCCTGCTCCGGTACTACATATACATTCTCAAATCCAAGCTCTTTAAGGATCCTTCTGGCCGGGATATTGCCGGTTCCGTGAAGAGGTGTGTAAACGATCTTCAGGTTCCTGCCCTCTGCCTGGATCGCATCCATATGGATGATCTGTTTCTTAAGCTCTGCCATGTAAGCATCATCGACAGCCTGTCCGATCACTTCGAAAAGTCCTGCCTTTACTGCGTCTTCCTTGTCCATGGTCTTTACGGTATTCCAGTCGGAGATCGCCTTTACCTCGCCCATGATACCGGAATCATGAGGTGGTGTGATCTGCGCGCCGTCCTCCCAGTAAACCTTGTATCCGTTGTATTCCGGAGGATTGTGGCTGGCTGTTACGTTGATACCTGCCACACAGCCCAGATGACGTACTGCAAAGGAAAGCTCCGGTGTCGGACGAAGTGTCTCAAAGATATAAGCCTTGATCCCGTTTGCTGCCAGGCAAAGTGCTGCTTCCTGGGCAAACTCCGGTGACATATGACGGGAATCATATGCGATAGCAACTCCCTGGGATTTCTTGTCAACCTTGGCAATATAGTTGGCAAGCCCCTGGGTTGCTCTTCTTACCACATAAATATTCATACGGTTGGTACCTGCGCCGATGATACCACGCAGGCCTGCCGTACCAAACTCAAGATCCATATAAAAACGCTCTTTGATCTCATTCTCGTCGTCTTTGATCGCTTTCAGTTCTTCTTTTGTCGCCTCATCGAAGTATGGGTTTTCAAGCCACTGATTATAGATTTCTTTATAATCCATGTTCCAAAATACCTCCCTGTTTCTTTATATAAGATACTTAATATTATATAACAATTTTCAGAAAAAGGGAAGTTTTGTTTTTGTCACATTCAGAATCATTACTGCCTGAAGCACTGTTTTGAAAATTCCTCCCACTGTTTTTTCTGATGGATCAGGGTTCTCAGCTTTTCCACATTTTTTCCGGAGATCACAGCCTTGTTATGTGTATAATAATGGTTTGCCAGTTTCCAGTATTTTTCCGGATAACAGAACCGGACTCTCAGGTTCTGCCACTCAGACTCCGAGAGCGGCCGTACGGAATCATATGCAGAAAGCATCTTCTGCGCGAGGTGCAGATCCCAGCTGTATTTCTCCAGGATTTTCCGCATAAAGCGGTACAGATCTGCCATCTGCACATCAAAGCTCCAGTGACTGAAATTCGTCACCGCTGTGTTTTTCCCAAGTATCAGCACATTATGCTGATTATATTCGCCATGACAGATACTGCCACTTTGAAGAGACTGCTGCCGCAGATTTTTATAATCCGTGGTTTCCAGCATAGCTGCCGCTTCTTCTCCTTTTTGCAGAAACCATTCCACGCTTTTCAGATAATCTTTCTCAAAAGAATTGACCGCTCCTTTTTTTCGGATAAAACGGCGTATTTTTTTCATTTCCTGATTATGCCGGATATATTCTTCCTGCAGATTTCTTCCCGCATAATCCATTTCCACAGGAAGCTGCATGATCTTGTGGATCTGTGCCAGAGTCCGGATGCTTTTTAAAATATCGTTTTCGGATCTCGTGTCACATTCCCGTCCCTCAAACCAGATCTGTGCAGTATATGGAACAGAATCTTTGTCCCTGCTTACCAGTACGCCTTCCCTGTTTCTGAGATAGGCGTCCACAAGACAGTTCTGTTCTTTCATTTTTTCAAGAAGCTGCTGCTGCATGGAAAGCTTTTTTTCCGAGCCATGAAATTCCCGGAGTATCACCGGACCTTTTTCTGTCCGGCACAGAAGTGCCCCCCGCACCCTGCCGGAGAATGAAGCTGTAAGCCCATACTGCTCCAGCACGCTCAACCCATAATCATACAAAAAAGTTCCCCCCTGCCTTATTTTACGTTCTATTTTATGCAGGGGGGATTTTTGTTATTCTATTCGGTTTTTATGCTGTCTTTTTCTGCTGTTTCAAGAAGTTTTTCTTTTGTATTAAGGGTTGGATCTTTCAGCACACAGTCAAGAAGTCTTTCGAGCAGTGCTCCCAGTGCCGGTCCAGCCGGATGTCCTGCCTTTATAAGATCCTTTCCGGAAACTGCCAGGGTTTTCAGAGATGTACATTCACCTCTTTCAAGGATCCCCTGATAAGCTTCCGTCACACCGCTTAACCGTGCCAGCTTCTCCTCCCTCCTGTAAGTGCTCTGGGATAAAAGATCTGCCTTCTGCACTTTCAGATACAGCGGAAAAAGCTCTTCTCCGATAAGATTCACAGCTCTCCGCACATCCTCGGCGTCCGGAGTGGGACGAAGATCATGATACCGGATCAGACGACAGGTATTTCGGATCGTTACATTATCAAATTTCAGACGGCGCAGGATCTTTCCTGCCAGCTTTTCGCCTGCCGGTCCGTGAGTCTTAAAGTGGTCTCTTCCATTCTCATCTGTCTTTTTTACAACCGGCTTGGCAATGTCATGAAGAAGCATGGTGATACGGAGAAGCCGGTCATTCTCGATTTCTGTAAGACTTTTCAGAATGTGCTCTCCCACGGTATAGCAATGATGAGGGGTATTCTGCTCGGTTTCCATACAGGCGTCAAATTCCGGAAGAAATTCCCGGGTAAGACCTGTCTCCCAGGCGGTTCGGAGATAATCCGGATGATCGGATACCAGAAGCTTTACAAGCTCTGTCTGGATACGCTCTGCACTGACATGCTCCAGATTCCCCGACATCCGCGCCAGTGCCGCTTTCGTATTTTCCTCCACAGTAAAACCAAGCTGTGCGGAAAAACGCACTGCACGGAGCATACGAAGGGCATCCTCTGTAAAACGTTCTACCGGATCACCAACACAACGGATGATCTTCCCATTGATATCTTCCATTCCACCAAACAGATCCACCAGTCCATGTTCCGGATGATACGCCATGGCGTTGATGGTAAAATCTCTTCGTTTCAGATCTTCCTCAAGACTCCTGGTAAAGGTCACGGCATCCGGGTGGCGGCCGTCATGATATTCTCCGTCCACACGGTAGGTTGTCACCTCAAAGCCCTCTTTGCCCATCATTACAGTTACTGTTCCATGCTGGATCCCCGTATCTACAGTTCTGTGAAAAAGCTCCTTCACCTGCTCCGGAAGTGCAGAGGTGGTGATATCCCAGTCTCCAGGCACCCGATCCAGGATAGAATCCCTGACACAGCCGCCTACAACATATGCCTCATAGCCGGCAGCATTCAAGGTCTTCAGTATCTGCGCTGCCTTTTGTGGTATATTAATCGTCATGATAACTCCTCTTGATGATCGCTGCTGTCCGTTCAAAACACGTTTACATTTCGCTGTATTATCTCCATGTCAGCAGCCGAATAATATTCTGATATGTTTTCCTTAACGCTATTATAACATAGATTCATAAAAACAGCGGAGCATATTTTGCCCCGCCGTTGTTTCTGCAATATGATCATCCCACTTTTTTGAAGTGGCCTGCTGTATTTTTTTAGTATGCACGTCCCCAGTAAACCATTTTCTTAGCCGGTTTTCCGCAGCATACGCAAACGTCGCTTAACTGCTCCTGCTCAAATGGCATACATCTGGATGTTGCCTGGAAATCTTCCTTGATCTTGTCTTCACATGCACGATCACCGCACCACATAGCTTTGATGAATCCCGGTTTGCTGTTGATGATCTCACCGAACTCCTCATAATTCTTTGCTACGTAAGTATGTGCCTCTCTGTGTGCACGTGCGCGCTCCAGCATATCATGCTGAATGGTATCCAGAAGCTCTTTTACCTTATCTGCAAGCTCCTCGAAGGATACTGTATATTTCTCACGGGTATCTCTTCTGCAGAGAACTGCCTGACCGTTCTCGATATCCTTCGGTCCACATTCCACACGAAGCGGGATACCACGCATCTCCTGCTCAGCAAACTTGAATCCCGGGCTCTTGTCTGTCGCGTCAACCTTTGCACGGATACCTGCTGCCTTCAGTGCTGCAAGAAGCTCGTCAGCCTTCTCCATAACACCTTCTTTACGCTGCTGGATCGGGATGATCACAGTCTGTACCGGAGCGATCCTCGGAGGAAGAACAAGTCCGCTGTTATCACCGTGAACCATGATGATCGCACCGATCATACGGGTTGTCATTCCCCAGGATGTCTGGTGAACATATTTCAGTGTGTTATCTTTATCTGTGTACTGGATTCCGAATGCTTTGGCAAAGCCATCTCCAAAGTTATGGCTTGTACCGGACTGGAGAGCCTTACCGTCGTGCATCAGAGATTCGATGGTATAAGTAGCCTCAGCACCTGCAAATTTCTCCTTGTCTGTCTTCTGGCCTTTGATGACCGGAATCGCAAGAACTTCCTCGCAGAAGTCTGCATAGATGTTCAGCATCTGGATGGTACGCTGCTCCGCTTCCTCAGCTGTTGCATGAGCAGTATGTCCCTCCTGCCACAGGAACTCTCTGGAACGAAGGAAGGGACGTGTTGTCTTCTCCCAACGGACAACGGAACACCACTGATTATATACCTTTGGAAGATCTCTGTGGGACTGGATCTCTTTCTGGTAGAAATCGCAGAACAGAGTCTCAGAAGTCGGACGCACGCAAAGTCTCTCCTGCAGCGGATCAAGGCCGCCATGAGTCACCCATGCAACCTCCGGAGCAAAACCTTCTACATGATCTTTCTCTTTATCAAGAAGAGACTCCGGGATAAAGATCGGCATGTAAACGTTCTCTACACCGGTTTCTTTAAATCTGCGGTCAAGCTCATGCTGGATATTCTCCCAGATCGCATAACCTGCAGGTTTGATCGCCATACAGCCCTTAACACTTGTATAGCCACAGAGCTCAGCCTTCTTAACAACGTCTGTATACCACTGAGCAAAATCCTCATCCATAGATGTGATGGCCTGTACTAATTTCTTTTCTTTTGCCATGATAAATCTCCTTTTTCTTGTGATCTGTTACATATTGCCGGCTGTCAGGCAGCCACAGCAATCCGGAATCCTTCCAGCTCACTCTTATGTCCCATAAACCGTACACTGCATTTACAATCCCGTTTTACGGACAAAAAAATAAGCCATCCAAATCCCTCACAAGGGACCGAATGACTTCGGCGGTACCACCCCAGTTAACAGCCTGAAAAGCTGTTCTCTCAACACCCGTTAACGCCGGAAACACACGCCACGCTTCAATCACGCAGAGCTCCGAGGCCGGTTCCACAGTTCACGCACAGGATCCTTCCACCAAAGCAGATCCCTCTCTGAGATAATTCCCTGTGTACTATTCTCATCATCGCCGTATCTTTGATATATTTTAGGCGAAAACCACCTCAAAGTCAACCCCAAACAAAAAAATATAACAAGTCTCTCTGCTATGAGTTACTGTTCACTCCGTTCTCAGTAACACGCTTCGCGATGCACAGAATTTATGTTAATCGCATAAATTCGCATGGTATGTCTCGGGTTTTCTGTGACCTTCGCTCACAAAAAACACCTCGCGGGACATTGCCAGTGAACAGTAACTGCTATACTCCTATTCCTTCACAGACACAGCCGGCATCTCCAGATACCTGTTCAGATCTTCTGTGAGAATATGGAGCTTAGTTCTGGTATCCTGTTCCTGGTACGTCAGCCGGCCTGCGATCCTGGTGATATAATCCTCTTCTTCGATGATCTCACAGGTCTCAGGAAAATTGATATCATAATACTGTGCAAGATAAGATACCCAGTAATCCACCGGCACATATCTGTCTGCGGATAACACGGATTCTCTTCTGAGACAGGACTCCCACACTGCCGGTGAGATCAGCCCTTCTCCTGCAGCTTTCTCAGAGACTCCCAGCATGGCTTCAACAGACGCCTCCAGCTTTACTCTGCAGTTATCCAGCTTGTCTGCATCCCGGATCAGTTTTGCATGGAAAAGTGTTCTTGCATCGTGGATTCCTTCCAGTTTGAAATCACTGTGCTTCCGAATTGCTGCATCGATCAGCTCATCAAATTTATCATCCTCCACGAAGCGCCGGATCAGCTTCTCCTCCCCGAAGAGAAGTTCTGCACCGAACACGGCATGATCCATGGTTCCCGGCTCAAAGCTGTGAAATCTACGGATCTGCTCAAAACGGCCAATATCATGAAGCAGACCGATCAGCTCCGCAAGTTCCACATCTTCACCGGAACATTCCATTTTTCTGGCAATCTCTCCTGCGTATTTCACCACGCCATAGGTATGTACGATCTTCAGACAGATCTGTTCATCCTCCCGGTCGTATTCATCCAGATATTTTTCGAATTCCTGTTTTGCATGTGCAATGTCGATCATTCTGCCACACCCCTTCTTCTTTTGTTCATTCTGTAGCTCTGTAAACACTCTGTATTTATTATATCGAAGGTCTCTGACAAATTCTACTGTATTTCCCGGAATTTTAAATCTTCTCGCTGCTGCCGAATGACTTCCCTGCTCAAGGAGCCAATTATACCCTTCGTTTCCGGAAATGATATCCGGAACAACATGGGCAACACCGCCCTCCTCTGTCTGGTCTGCCTCCACATCACGGAGCCATTTTCGGTAGAAGGAATAGGTATTTTCAAGGAAGCATGCCGTACGGCAGAAGATTTCTGCATCACCGGTCCATCCAAGACGCTCATCTCCCTGTGGTGTCTCAAAAATATTTTTTGGTTTTACTTCCTCCATAAGGGAAACCTGTCCGGTAAACCGTTTTTTCCGGTTTCTTCTATTCATACTTTACGATTTCTTTCCGCAGCCGCTTCATGATCCGCTTTTCCAGGCGGGAAATGTAGGATTGTGAAATTCCTAAAAGATCCGCTACCTCCTTCTGTGTTTTCTCGCTTCCTTCCCGGTTTCCGATGCCGAATCGCAGACGGATGATCATCTGTTCCCGCTTTGTCAGTTTGCTGATGGCTTTTCCAAGAAGTGCGATCTCCACCTCATCTTCCAGACGTCTGGAGATCACATCGTCATCCGTTCCCAGGATATCCGAAAGCAGCAGCTCATTTCCATCCCAGTCCACATTCAGCGGCTCATCAATAGAAACCTCCATCTTTGTTTTGCTGTTTCTCCTCAGATACATCAGGATCTCATTTTCGATACATCGTGATGCATAGGTGGCAAGCTTGATATTTTTTACCGGATCAAAGGTATTGATAGCCTTTATGAGCCCTATGGTTCCGATGGAGATCAGATCCTCCACACCTACCCCTGTATTATCAAATTTCTTTGCAATATAAACCACCAGCCGTAGATTATGCTCGATCAGAACCGACTTTCCCTCTTTTTCCTTTTCTGTTCCCAGCATTTCGATCACTTCAGCCTCCCGTTCCGCTGACAACGGCGCCGGAAGGATATCATTTCCACCAATATAAAAAACCTCTCCCGGACGATTGAACATAAATTTCCGGATTACCTGAAACGGATAGGATCTTGCAGCTGCTCTGTTCATAACATAAGCCCCCTTCTCAATTTAATAGTCTGGAATTCAAAAGTATCTCGTACTCTTCTCCCAAAGCTGAGGGCTCGGATGTTATGGCAAGCACCGGTTTTCCTACATGTACCACCCTTTCGGGAGTTTGGATCAGAAGTTCATCAAGGATCACTGCCAGCAGCAGTCCTTTTTTTCCATCTGCGGTATGACAGCTCAGAAAATGCGGCTGCAGACTGACAAATCCTGTATTTTCCAGTGCCTCTGGTTTATCTTTAATATCCATCAGTTTTTTCACCTGCTCTTTCGATATCAGGCTTCCCAAAAGTTCCTGTTTGATGATCGATACCGGCTGTTTTTTCACAGGATCCATAAGGAGATTTCCGGTATCATAAAAGCCGTATGTCTGCTGCAGCTTCCCCTGATATTTCAAAGTGACCGGAAAAATATTTCTTCTTCCAAACCGGAAGGTCTCGGTCACACATCCCAGAGTATAAAGTGTGCCATAAATCCCTGCCAGAAAAAGCAGAAATATTTTCACCGTCATGGTTCTTTCCGTTTCCAGTGCCTGATAGATCCCGCCAACCACAAAAGCTGTGAAATACAGAGCCAGAATGGTTTTTACAAGAAGGCCGCCTTTTTTCAGTCGAAAAGCAAACGACGCCATAAAAAAAGCGCAGCCGCCATGGATCAGTACAGCGGCAGGAAAAATGATCTTAAAAGGTGCACATACAAGCAGGCAGGATACAAAAGATCCAAAGGCAGCGGATATCACACATCTTCTGCGTTTCCCGTCAAGATGCAGAAATTTTCCCACAAGTCTTAAAAGCATGTAATCCATAAGGAAATTCGTCATAAAAACGATATCTATGTATATCCTCTGATACATAAGCTTCCCCCACTGCTGTTTCGTCTGCCATCGATTCTCAACTTTGGTAAGTGTATTTATTATAGGGCAGGCTCTTTGCATATTTTGTCAAATCCGGATGTCGATTCTTCTAACTTATCGGGTCGTTTCTGTCTGTCTCGACATTTATAGATTTTTTCTATGAATCGGCGACAAAAATGTATAAATTTCCGTACAATATTTGTATTTGTTGATTTTCGCACTTTATAGTGCTAAAATATTTTTTATTATATTTCGTAAAGAAATTCTATTATATGAGATACAGGAGGGAATCGAACAATGATCAATATTACCGGACATACCGGGCTTACCGGCCTTCTGGGAAGCCCCGTGGCACACAGCGTATCACCTTTAATGCACAATGAGGCATTCCGTTATCTTGGACTTGATTATGTGTATCTCTGTTTTGATGTAACAGAGGAGACCCTTCCCCAGGCTGTGGAAGGACTGAAAGCCTGTGGGATCAAGGGCTTTAACCTGACCATGCCAAACAAGAATAAGATCGTGGAGCTTCTGGACGAGCTTTCTCCCACTGCCCAGCTGATCGGAGCGGTAAATACCGTACGCAACGACAATGGAAAATTAAAGGGGTTTAATACGGATGGTTATGGATTTACCCAGTCTGCCAGAGATGCCGGCTGTGATGTAAAAGGACGCACCATCACCGTTATGGGCGTCGGCGGTGCCGGAATGGCAATCTGCGGCCAGTCCGCCCTAGAGGGTGCAAAAAAGATCCATGTTTTTGCACGTCCTACCAGCCGTTACTGGGAACGTGCTGCTGCCATGGCAGAAAAAATGTCTCATATGACAGAATGTGAGATGATCCTTCATGAGATGGATGATCACACTGCGCTGAAGGACGCACTGGAGGAAAGCAATCTCCTCATCAATGCAACTTCTGTGGGAATGGTCCCGGATGTGACAGGCACCGTGATCCCGGACAAGACTCTGTTCCATCCGGAACTTACCGTAGCCGATGTTGTATATGAGCCAAGAGAAACAAGACTTCTCAGGGAAGCCCGGGAAGCCGGATGTCCGACCTTTAACGGAATGTACATGCTGCTCCACCAGGGTGTAAAGGCTTTCCACATCTGGACCGGACTGGACATGCCGGTTGAACTCGTCAGGGAGAAATATTTTAAATAAAAAATATCCGGCAATACTGACCGCCTCCGCATCACAGCGTGGTCTCAATATTGCCGGATCAAAAATAAAGGCGGCCCGCCTATCACACGGGTCGCCTTTTATTTATCCGTCAATCATCTGTTTTGTTTATTTCTTCTCTTCCTGAACCTCGATCTTACGGATCGTCTTGTTCTTGATCTCTTCTTTGATGAAGTCAATGAACTCACCAAGCTCTTTCATTCCCTCATCGCCAAGATAGCGGCTTCTTACGGAAACCTTACCCTCTTCTTCCTCTTTTGCACCAACGATAAGCATGTAAGGTACTCTCTCAAGACGTGCCTCACGGATCTTGTATCCCATCTTCTCGGAACGTCCGTCTACAGAGCAGCGGATTCCTGCTTCTCTCATCTGAGCTTCAACCTTCTGTGCATAATCGTTATACTTCTCGGAGATCGGGATCACACGAACCTGCTCAGGGCAGAGCCATGTCGGGAACATTCCTGCGTATTTCTCAATGAGCCATGCCAGTGTTCTCTCATAGCATCCCATGGATGTACGATGGATGATGTACGGACGCTGTTTGTCGCCATTCTCATCGATATAGTACATATCAAACTGCTCTGCAAGAAGTGCATCCCACTGGATCGTGATCATGGTGTCTTCTTTTCCGTATACGTTCTTTGCGTTGATATCAACCTTCGGTCCGTAGAAAGCAGCCTCGCCCACATCCTCTGTGAATGGAATGTTCAGCTCCTCAAGCATCTGGCGGATATGGCCTTCTGTCTCTTCCCATACCTCCGGCTCACCGATGTATTTCTCTTTGTTTGTCGGATCCCATTTGGAAAGATGATAGGTTACATCTTCCTCAACACCAAGTACCTGCAGACAGTACTGGGCAAGTGCGATACAGTCTTTGAACTCTTTTACCATCTGGTCCGGTCTTACGATCAGATGTCCCTCGGAAATAGTAAACTGACGAACTCGTGTCAGGCCATGCATCTCTCCGGAATCCTCATTACGGAACAGTGTGGAGGTCTCGCCGAGACGGATCGGCAAATCACGGTAGCTGTGCTGCTCTGCTTTGTATACATAGTACTGGAACGGACATGTCATCGGACGAAGTGCATAAACCTCTTTGTCCTTCTCCTCATCACCAAGTACGAACATACCATCTTTGTAATGATCCCAGTGTCCGGAGATCTTGTAAAGATCGCTCTTTGCCATAAGAGGAGTTTTTGTTCTTACGTATCCACGCTTTGTCTCCTCATCCTCGATCCAGCGCTGAAGCTCCTGCATCATGATCACACCGTTTGGCATGATAAGCGGAAGTCCCTGTCCAATCACATCTACAGTTGTGAAGATCTTCATCTCACGGCCAAGCTTGTTATGGTCACGTCTCTTTGCTTCTTCCATCTGCTCCAGATGCTCTTTCAGCTCATCCTTTGTAGCATAGGCTGTTCCGTAGATACGTGTGAGCATTGCGTTTTTCTCACTGCCTCTCCAGTATGCGCTGGAAGAAGAAAGAAGCTTGAATGCCTTGATGCCTTTTACACTCATCAGGTGCGGGCCTGCACAGAGGTCTGTCCAGTCTCCCTGTGAATAGAAGGAAATCTCTTCTCCCTCCGGAAGATCCTCGATCAGCTCAACCTTGT
Organism: Blautia sp. BCRC 81119; assembly: GCF_003184505.1. NCBI lineage: Bacteria > Bacillati > Bacillota > Clostridia > Lachnospirales > Lachnospiraceae > Blautia > Blautia sp. BCRC 81119. The sequence continues at coordinate 30,266 of NZ_QJHD01000004.1, forward strand.
ATGGCTCATTTTTCTCTTTAAAGTATGCGATGGCATCCTCACGGGATTTTGTAAAACGCTCGATCTTTGCGCCTTTTTTGATGATCTTTTTCATCTCTTTCTCAATGGCGTCAAGATCCTCCCGTGAAAATGGCTCGTGGTCGAAATCATAGTAGAAGCCTGTATCAATGGATGGTCCGATGGCAACCTTTGCCTCCGGGTATAAGTTCTGTACAGCCTGTGCCATTACGTGAGATGCTGTATGACGGAGAACTGCAAGGCCCTTCTCGTCTTTCGCTGTAAGGATATTCAGCTCACAGTCGCTGTCAAGAACTGTACGAAGATCTACGACCTCTCCGTTTACTTCTCCTGCACATGCAGCACGTGCAAGGCCTTCGCTGATGTCATATGCGATATCGATCACAGCTTTTGCTTCTGCATATTCTTTTTTTGAGCCGTCTTTTAATGTAATGATCATTGTTGTTTCTCCTTTCATTTGAAATGAAGTTTTTATGATACACAGTATGTATCTGCTTTTGCAAGAGATTCTGCAATAAAAAAATCCCTCACAGCACATCACATACTGTAAGGGACGAGTTCATTCATTCTCGCGGTTCCACCCTGCTTGCTCTGCTGCCCGGTCATGCCAAGATGCAAAGCCTCTCAATTATGATGATAACGGAATCACCGGACCGGATTGGGGCCACTCGGAGGTAGTCTTCGGCTGTTTCCCGATAAGATGTTTCCAGCACTTCACATCTCTCTCTGTAACGTTTCACAGCTTACTCGTCTCGTCAACGTGTTTTTATTTCTTTTTCTGTGGTTCATTATAAGCGCAGTATTTTTATTTGTCAACGCATGTTGACAAAATTTTTGAGATTTCTCTTCTCGCACAGATCTACAGATTTCCCATGAGTTTGTCTTTGATAATGGCCAGAATCTCACGGGGAATGTAGATAAAAAGACGCCAGCTTCGATACCTGGAAGGTACCATGGCCACTTCCCGGAATCCACATTTTCTTGCAATGGCTGCTCCTCTCCATACATGAAAATTGTTCGTCACCACGCCTACGGAACAGTCTGTGGTTCCGATCTTTCTGCAGCTGAATTCCAAATTCTCTTTCGTACTGGTAGATTCCTCTTCCCGTATCAGTCTGTCCCCGTCTATTCCGTGACCGGTAAGATAACGATACATGGCCTCTGCCTCGGAAATGTTTTCTCCATCGCCTTTTCCTCCTGAGAGCACTGCCTTCGTACCCGGATTTTCTTCAAGATAAAGAAGGGCCCTTCTGGCTCGTTCCAGAAGGGCAAGTGTCATCCGTGTTCCGTCCACATGGGCACCTAACACGATAATGTAATCCAGATTCTTCTTTACGCTCATTATCTTCCGCAGCAGTGTTTGTATTTCTTGCCGCTTCCGCATGGGCACGGATCGTTTCTTCCGACCTTGTGCGGTTTCACAACTGTGCCGGATTTCTTCTGCTCCATGTAGAGGGTTTTCTTTTTCTCTTCTGTGAAGATCTTGTCCCACTGAGGAAGGTTGTAAAGCCAGTCAGCCTTGGCATCTACCATGTTCTTATAGAGTGCCTCTTTATCAAATGCAAGGTTTACCTTGGTATTCTCATCCATGGTCTCGATTGGGTTCGGAACCTTCAGACTGTCATTGATTCCGTCAAGGAAACCAACCATAGTCATAACATCCTGACCGTATTTCTCAGCAAGTTCTTTTACAGTTCCGGAAACAACCTCATCCGGGTTCTCAAGAAGCTGCTCATAAATATTCTTTTCAATGTTAAAATAATTTGCCCAGAAGCGCTGAAGCTTATTCTTATCTGCATTCTGATTATAAGCAATGGAACGCCACTGCTCAAGAATTGTCATATCGCTCATTGTCTGATCCTCTTTTCCAAAATTTTAGATAAATAAGACGGAGATTTATATTCCGCTTCGCAATTTCTACTTATTATATCATCTTTTGGCGAAGAAATCAAATATATCTGTTTCATATCTGAGTTATTTTATCACACTGAGTAGGCATTTGATTTGAAACAGATTGGATTGACAATTCGAGACTATTATGATAGTATGAATGTATAAACTATTGCAATAGTCTAAGAGGAGTAATTATGAATACGAAATTATATGATTCAGAACTTAAAGTTATGGAGGTTTTATGGAAGGAGGGAGATGATTCAGCTAAACATATTTCGGAAATTTTAAACGCAGAGATTGGCTGGAATAAAAATACTACTTATACGGTTATTAAAAAATGTGTTGCAAAAGGAGCTATTGAACGTTATGGAAGCAACTATATGTGCAAACCATTGATTTCCAAAGAGAATGTTGAAGAATTTGAAACAAAGGAACTCATTGATAAACTGTTTCACGGATCAAAAATAAATTTTTTTGCTTCCTTTGTGAGTCATGAAAAATTATCAGAGGAGGAACGTAGGCAGATAAAGAAAATGCTAGAGAAATGAGGTGCTGGACTATGATACGTCAGATGCTGATTATTTCAAGTATGTTTATTGGTCTGGTTTTGATGGCACATGCATGTCTGAAGAATCGTATTCCCGGACGTATTTATGTGATACTCTGGGAAATTGCATTGCTTCGCCTGATTCTGTCGTTAAAGTTACCAATTCTGCCATTTTTCAATCACATAGCTACTTTTCAGCAAGTACAGTTTCGTTAACAACAGGGAATATTGAGAAAATTTTTTTTATAATATGGAGAATAGGATTCAGTATTTCACTTATTACAGTCCTTAGCAGTTATTATAAAGAACGAATGATATAAGAAGTGGAGGGATACATTTATGAAGACTAACAAATGGTTATGTAGCTGTATGATTGTTGCTTTATGTTTATTTTCTATATGTACAACTGCTTTTGCAAATAATAATAACGTTAAAGTAGCATCAAAGCTGGATGCAAAAGATGTAAAAAATAGAATTGTAACAACTGTAACAATTCAAGATGTTAAAAGTGGCTTCGTCTCTTCATATAATGTTGAAGATGAAAACATTAAGTGTTCTCGTAGTGCTGATGGAAAGGAAATTATAGCCATTATATCTGTAGGAGATGAAAAAGCCAGTGCTAAAAGAGCACCGTCTCAAACAAATAGCAATACATTCTATGGGTGGAAAGGAAATGCCCGAATTTCTTGGTACGATGATGGAACTTGGGCTTGCCTTAAAACTGCAGGAGGTGATTGGACAAAAATATCAGGAAATTACAATATGACAGGGAAAAAAATAGTTTGGGGTCAAGATCTTGGTACTAATAGCAAATCGAGTAGTGCAACCTTTATTAATAGCTATAATACAACAACTAATTGGCCAAAAGGAAAGTATGGATATGGATTAGGACATAAAGTTGGTGCTTACATCAGTGGGACTGTGAATGGAAAAAAGGTTAGTGTATCCTGCAATTATGTTTTTTAATAAGAAACAGAAAATTTAAAAACAACAAAATCATTGATAAGTACAACTGAAAATTATAATACATACGATAATGGGAAAAGGTATCAAGTGGCAAAATAAAATTATTTATTCTTATATGTGTACGTATAGCACGGAGGTGGTTTTATGAAGTATATTCAGGATAATGGAAAAATTAAATTATGTGAAACTGATAATATGGATCATCTCGTGCGATTAACACAAGCGTTGAATGAAAATAATATTCCTTATGAAACCAGATTGAAAAAAGCAACATTTATCAATAATCTTTTTTTCTTGATTTTTTATCATACTTTTGCATCGGGAATTGATCATAAGAATGAAACAACATGTATTTATGTACTAGAAAAGGATTTTGATGCTGCCAAAAAAGCAATAGTAAACTACAGAGAGACTGTGAGAAAAAGTCTGTAAATAAGATTCTTCTATGATAATGAAGGGTGATTTCCTTGTAAAAAAAGGATTTTGATATGGATCACTTAAAAGAACTCTACCATCTCAGATGGTCACAGGAAACAGCATACCGGGATCTAAAATACCCACTATGTTTAAAAGCATTTCATAGCCAAAAGTATGCTTATATTGTACAGGAAGTATTTGCCAGGGTACCCATGAGCTTTTGTTACCGCTAGCAGTAACTGCCCACACTGCGATACAGGGGATCGAACACACTTTGCATACCGGAAATGTCTGTATCATCCCACCGCATACCACTCACAGTATGGGGATCTTTGATGACAGTGTTGCTTTTAATATCCTGGTACGTAGCTCCACCTTTCATTCCACATTCTTCCAGTCACTGACTGCTGACAGTGCCCTGACGCAGTTTTTTGCCCATGTGCTGTACCGCAAGACCGTGGGAAATTATCCGATCTTTCACAGTGGAAATGATGCACAGATCCATGACATGCTGGAAAATCTCTATATCGAATATCTCGGCCACGCAAAATACAGCTGCACCTTTCTCAACTCCATTCTGGGCCATGCTGCTGCGTTTTCACGAAAATGATATTGAATCCATCCTTACAAAGGACAGCACCGGAAATTCTGTAACGGAAATCCTCAACTACCTGAACCGTCACTACCAGAGCGTTACCTTACGTGAAGCTGCGAAGCATTTTGGCTATAGTACTTCCCACTTCAGTACCCTGATCAAGGAAAGTACCGGACGGACATTTTTACAGATCATCCGGGATATCAAGCTGAACCAGGCATGTCATGCTCTGCGTGAAACCTCTCTCAGCAATCTTGCGATCTGTGAACTTGTAGGGTATGAAAGTCCGGAGCATTTCATGCGTACTTTTAAAAAAACATATGGAATGACTCCCGGTGAATACCGGAAGAAGAACAGGGAATAAAAGATTACAAGATCTTATATATTTTCTGTATAACAGATGCCGTTCCGGGAGATACTTATCATATCCTCCCCTTTAGAATGCAGAGGGCTTCGCGATGGTGCAGGCCCTCTGCGTTTCTCTTTTCACACTGAAGATCATTTCACGCCAAGCTTCTCAAGCGCCTTCGCCGCCTGCTTCAGATTCTCAAACTGGATGGTATGGATACCGGCTTTTCCGGCTCCCTCACAGTTCACGGCACGATCATCCAGAAATACCGATTTCTCCGGTTTCAGGCTGTAACGCTTCAGAAGTGTTTTGTAAATATCCACCTCAGGCTTGATCTGCTGCACATCACAGGAAAATACCACTCCGTCCATATATTTCAGAAAAGACATATCCTGCTTTGTACGATCCAGCATATAAGTTCCGTAGTTGGAAAGGACATAGAGATGATATCCCTGATTTTTGAGATATTTCACCCAGGTTTCCGCATAATCATACAGATGCATACACTCCGGATCACGTCGTACCACCTCACGGATATCTGCTTCATATTCCGGTGCACTTTCCACAAATTTATCTACATACCAGGACTCCTCATGCTGTCCACGGTCCTGTTCCTCCCAGATCGGGTTTCGAAATACTGCATCTGCGATTTTCTGATACTTTTCTTCCGGGAAGTCATAGCTCCGAAGATACTCTTCCCAGTCATAGCCCATCAGCACATTTCCCACATCAAAAATAATATTCTCGATCATACGGTTTTCATCCTCTCTCGGCTTCTTATTTCCCCAGATCCGGTACGCCATCCAGAAAACATACGCTACGATCGGTACCAGAACGGCTGCCGCAAAAGCCCCCCGGAACAAAGCCTGGGCGTTTTCACTGCTTCCCCAAGCAAATGCCATTGGAAGGCAGAATATAAGAAGTAATATGACAACACCTGCAAGTGCCGCGATTCTTTTAAAATTTTTCATTGAGCTTCCTTTCACATGATACATCCGCTATTCTATCTGTTATTTTAACTGAATATCTCTTTGAACCAAAAGGGCGCCGGAGAAATTCTTCCCCGGCGCTTCCTGTTGTCATAATCCTGATACTGTAAAAATAATTATCTGTAAATGATGTCGTTTCTTCCTGGTCCGTTAGAGATCATTGTGATCGGGAATCCAATATGTTTTTCTACGAACTCTACATATTTTCTGCAGTTCTCCGGAAGATCCTCATATTTTTTGATTCCACGGATATCGCATTTCCATCCCGGAAGCTTCTCAATAACCGGTTTTGCTTTCTCAAGCTGCACAGTTGTCGGGAATTCTGTTGTTACCTCTCCGTCGATCTCATAGCCTGTGCAAACCGGGATCTCATCCAGATATCCCAGAACATCCAGTACTGTAAAAGCAACGTCTGTAGCTCCCTGGAGACGGCATCCGTATTTGGATGCAACACAGTCGAACCATCCCATACGTCTCGGACGGCCTGTAGTAGCACCGAACTCACCACCGTCACCGCCACGTTTTCTCAGCTCATCTGCTTCCTCGCCGAAGATTTCAGAAACGAATGCACCTGCTCCAACTGCACTGGAGTAAGCTTTGCATACGGTTACGACCTTCTTGATCTCATATGGAGGCAGGCCTGCACCGATGGCACCATAAGCAGCCAGTGTGGAAGAGGATGTAACCATCGGATAGATTCCGTGATCCGGGTCTTTCAGAGTTCCGAGCTGTCCCTCAAGAAGAACCTGTTTTCCCTCTTTCAGTGCATTCCAGAGATAGAGAGATACGTCGCATACGTATGGCTCAACCATCTTCTTGTATTCCATCAACTCATTCATGATGTCTTCCGGTTTCAGAAGAGGCTTATGATAGAGATGCTCAAGTGTTACGTTCTTGGTCTCGCAGATACGTACAACCTTCTCTTTCAGTGCTTCCTCATCAAAAAGCTCACTTACCTGGAAGCCGATCTTTGCATATTTGTCAGAATAGAACGGAGCGATTCCGGATTTTGTGGAACCGAAAGCCTTGCCTCCAAGACGCTCCTCTTCATACTGATCGAACAGAATGTGGTAAGACATTACCATCTGTGCTCTGTTGGAGATCAGGATCTTCGGTGCCGGTACTCCACGGCCTACTACTTCGTTGTACTCCTTGAAGAATACCGGAATGTTCAGTGCAACACCGTTTCCGATGACACTGGTCGTATGTCCGTAAAACACACCTGACGGAAGTGTATGAAGTGCGAATTTACCGTAATCATTTACGATGGTGTGGCCCGCATTGGCTCCACCCTGAAATCTTACGATGATATCGGCTTTCTCAGCAAGCATATCTGTGATCTTGCCTTTACCTTCATCTCCCCAGTTTGCTCCTACTACTGCAGTTACCATAACACAGTTCCTCCTTGTGTCTTTCTCTATTATTCGGAACGGCATGTTCTCTGCCTGTAATACACAGAGACACGTCATTCCTGTCTGTGTTCATTTCTTAATGTTTATAACATCTTGGAATTATACGTTGATCTCAACCTTAACGCCAAGCAGATCCTTATGTGCATCCAGAACCGGCTGTACCACATTGGCGATAAATGCCTCTGTCTGCTCTTTGGCACGTCCTGTATATCTGGACGGATCCATGGATTTCTGAAGATCCTCAAGAGTCAGGTTAAATGCCGGATCCGCAGCGATCAGCTCAAGAAGATTGTTATCTTTACCCTCTACCTTCACGTTCTTTCCTGCTTCCATGGAAAGCTCACGGATACGCTCATGAAGCTCCTGACGGTCTCCGCCTGCCTTAACTGCATCCATCATGATATTCTCAGTTGCCATAAATGGAAGCTCAGACATCAGTCTCTTCTCGATAACCTTCGGATAAACAACCAGTCCGTCTACAACATTGAGGCAGAGATCCAGGATTCCGTCGATCGCAAGGAATCCTTCCGGAACGCTGAGACGCTTGTTTGCAGAGTCGTCCAGAGTTCTCTCAAACCACTGTGTTGCAGATGTGATCGCCGGGTTCAGTGCATCGATCATCACATATCTGGACAGGGAAGCAATTCTCTCACTTCTCATCGGATTTCTCTTATATGCCATAGCGGAAGATCCGATCTGGGATTTCTCAAATGGCTCCTCTACTTCTTTCAGATGCTGAAGAAGACGGATATCGTTGGACATCTTATGTGCACTTGCAGCGATTCCCGCAAGGATATTCAGCACACGGGTATCAACCTTTCTGGAATAGGTCTGTCCGGAAACCGGATAGCAGGATCTGAATCCCATCTTCTCTGCGATCATCGGATCGATCTTGTCGATGGTCTCCTGATCCCCGTCAAAAAGTTCCAGGAAGCTAGCCTGTGTACCGGTTGTTCCCTTGGAGCCAAGAAGCTTCATAGTGCTTAATACATACTCAAGGTCCTCAAGATCCATCAGGAATTCCTGAGTCCAGAGAGTTGCTCTCTTACCTACAGTTGTCGGCTGTGCCGGCTGGAAATGAGTAAACGCCAGAGTTGGCTGGTCCTTATACTGTGCTGCAAACTTGGAAAGCTCTGCGATCACGTTCACAAGTTTCTTGCGGACAAGCTTCAGCGCCTCTGTCATAATGATGATATCCGTATTATCTCCTACATAACAAGAGGTTGCTCCCAGATGGATGATGCCTTTTGCCTTCGGGCACTGTACGCCAAACGCATACACGTGAGACATTACATCATGGCGAACCTGACGCTCACGCTCCTTAGCCACATCATAATTGATATCATCCGCATGAGCCTTCATTTCGTCGATCTGCTCCTGGGTAATGTTAAGGCCAAGCTCACGTTCCGTCTCAGCAAGTGCGATCCACAGCTTTCTCCATGTACGGAACTTCATGTCCGGAGAAAAAATATACTGCATCTCTTTACTTGCATACCGCTCTGACAGCGGGCTAACATATCTGTCTGTATTCATTACTACCTCCTGATCACATACCTCCGGGCCGGAATGGCGAAAGATCCGTTATCTGCCCGGTTCTGGTTAATTCACGCCTCTTGAAATTATATAACATTGCCTCTTTAAAAGCAACCGTTTGTTACTCCATACCCTGATGGAATTTTCCCAAAAATTCCTTCATTCTGCCATTTTCGGAAGAAAATACCTCCTGCGGCGTTCCCTCCACTGCGATTACACCCTTATCCATAAAGATGATACGGTCGGAAATATCTCTTGCAAAATTCATTTCATGAGTAACGATCACCATGGTGATATGCTCCTGAGCAAGATCCTTGATAACCTTCAGGATCTCACCGGTCAGTTCCGGATCAAGTGCAGATGTAGGTTCATCAAAAAACAGGATCTTCGGATTCATACAGAGCGCACGGGCAATGGAAACTCGCTGCTGCTGTCCTCCGGAAAGCTGAAAAGGATATGCCTTCTCCTTGTCTGCAAGGCCCATTTTCTTAAGAAGGCTTCTTGCCTGGACGTAAACCTCATCTTTCTTTCTCTTCTGCACCTTCAGAGGTGCATCCACTATATTTTTCAGTACGGAAAAATGCGGAAACAGATTGAACTGCTGGAACACCAGTCCCACATCACCGTTTTTGATGATCTCGCCGCTGTCCGGCGTCTCAAGTCCTGTGGCACAACGCAGGATGGTTGACTTGCCGGAACCGGAAGGACCGATGATACTTAAAACTTCTCCCTCTTCCACGTCAAGAGAGATATCTTTGAGAACTTCCAGTCCGTCAAAGCTTTTTTTGATATGTTTCATTTCAAATAATTTCATATTTTATACTCTCCATTCCGGTTAGCGGTAGTAATTCATACTTTTCTCAACCTTCTGCATCACAACAGCCACGATCAGGTTGAACACATAATAAAATATCGCAGCGATCACAAATGGCATCATTGTTGTCTGTGCACTTGCGATCTGCTTGGCAATGGTAAACATCTCCGCAACTGCCACAACAAACGCAAGGGAAGTATCCTTGACCAGCGTAATGACCTCATTCGTAATAGACGGCAAAATCCTCTTGATCACCTGTGGAAGGATGATGCGGAAAAATGTCTGTACCTTATTGTATCCAAGGATTTTTGCAGCTTCATACTGTCCCACCGGCATGGATTCAATGCCGCCGCGATAGATTTCTGCAAAGTAAGCTGCATAGTTGATGGCAAATGCGATAAATACAGCGATCAGACTATATCCCATGGAAATACGGATCCCGAAGATAAAATAAGGGCCGAAATATACAACCATCAGCTGCAGCATCAGCGGCGTTCCTCTCATGATGGATATGTACCCGGATACAATGGTACGGATCACTTTGTTTCTGGACATTCTGCCAAAACAGATCAGAAGTCCCAGCGGCAGAGAAAACAGCAAGGTTATAAAAAAGATCTCAATAGAGACCAGCATTCCTCCTGCCAGCTGCTGAAGCATTACACTAAAACTCATTTTTTTCCTCCTGGTTCGGAGTATCAGTCCCATTTATCGGACTGATACCTGTAATTCCTGTAAACAACAGGAAATGAGCGTGTACGGCAGCTCTTTCTGCGCCGAAGCACCCTCATTTCCTTTTTATGCGGAAGCTTCAAAAGCTTCTGCTATGTTTCTTATTTCTACTGCTGTTGGATAGCTTAAAAAATATCTTCACAGCTTTTACTGTACCGGATCTGTACCGGATCATTTGGATTCAGAATCGGTTTCTTTCTCTGTGCTGTCTGCACTTTCTTCTGTGTCAGCTTCTGCTGAATCAGAATTCTCTGTCTTATCCTTGTCCTCGCTGATGCAGAGCATGCTCTTATCCAGTTCATACTTATCTGCAAGCTTGTCAACCTCACCGGACTCGTCAAGCTTCTTGACCTCATCCCATACGAGATCCTTCAGCTCATCATTTCCCTTCTTGAATCCGATGCCATACTGCTCGTTCTGGATCGGCTCGTCAAGGATCACATATTTATCCTTGCCTCTCTGGGAAAGCTGATAGTTAGCAACACCAATATCAACAGCAACAGCGTCTGCAGCTCCGGAATCAATATTCATAAATGCAGTGTTGTAGTCCGGATTCTCTGTAAGAGATGCAAAGCTGTCCTTCAGGTCCTTATTGTCATCGTTGTTCAATGCGTCCAGTGCAGCGGATGCAGCCTGTACAACTACGTTCTTGCCCTTAAGATCCGCAAGCTTCTCAATTTCAGAATCCTTGGCAACTACGATCACCTGCTCATTGTTGATGTATGGATCACTCCATGTATAGTCATCCTCACGTCCGTTGATAGTAAATCCATTCCATATACAGTCGATCGTTCCGGAGTTCAGCTCCATATCCTTGGAATCCCAGTTGATAGGCTTCTTAACAAGTTCCCAGCCAAGATTATCACATACTTCCTGGGCAAGGTCAAGGTCAAATCCTACATATTCTCCGTTATCATCCTTATATCCGAACGGAGGATATTCAGCATCAAATCCTACGATCAGGGTCTTATCCTCAACACCTGCCTGTACACTCACTCCTGTTACCATCATTCCTATTGTCATCGCTGCCGCCATTACTACTGCAACTGTTCTTTTCTTCATGGTCATTCTCCTTTTTTCGGTTATCTCTTTATCACATGGTCACTCTACCACGCGAAAGCGTATGGTTATAGTAACATACCCAAAAGGAGCTGTCAAGAGCAAACCTTCTGCTCTGCCAGATAATCTTTGTATTTCTTTCTGGCCGTTTTCAGATATGTTCTGGAAATTGGGATTTCCGTCTGTCCGACCACAAAACTGTTCTTCTTAAGTGAAGTTACCTTCTCCATGTTGATACAAAAGCTCTGATGACATCTCAGAAAGCTGCTGTCTGACAGCTGTCCCGAAAAATCCCCCAGCCTGGCTCTGCAGCTGATCTTTTTTCCATCGGTAAGATGAAATGTCACACTGTGAAGACTACTGGATATATATGCCAGATGATCGTGCTGCAGTGTATAAACCTGTGTCCTGTAGCGAAAATACAGCGCTCTTCCGCCTTCACGCCTGCATACCTCCAGGATATGTACCAGAACATGTTCCAGTTCTCCACTTTCAACCGGTTTGACCAGATAGTTATAGGCAAACACTTCAAATGCTTCTTTATAGAATTTTTCATTCTCTGCCACCAGCACAACCGGGATATAATGTCCTTTCAGGCGCATTGTCCGTACAGTTTCCAGGCTCCTGCCCTGATCACCATCCAGCCCCAGAAATATCAGATCGCAGATCTTGTGTCCCTCTGCCAGTCCTTTCAGAAGACTCTCTCTGGTCCGATACAGAAGGAGCTCTGCATCAGGGGCCAGTGTGGAAAGCTGCCTGTACAGCTTCTGTGCATCCTTTCGTATTTCATCACATATCGCGATCGTCATCACTGCCATTGCCGTGTTTTCCTCCCTCATGCTCTTTCTGATATTAACATTTTATTTTCAAAGAAAGACCTGCGCAATATGTGCTTCTAATTGTGCCTTGTTTTTTTACAAATTATTGCAATTCATGATCTGTTTTCGTATAATAATGTCATATAAGCACCAAAAGGAGTACTACTATGTCTGATTTCAGCAACAAATGCCGGGAATACCTAAAGGATACAGGAGAAAACGTTTATCAGTTATCTGCTTCTTCGGGACTTGACCGTACCTCGCTACAACGTATGATCACAGGGAAACGTCTTCCCGGTATTGATTTTGTGCGCCAGTTCTGCGATTCCCTCCGGATCAATCCTTCCCAGCGCAGGGAACTAATGGAATTATATAAAATAGAAAAAATCGGAAAAGAAATATATTACAACCGCAAATATATACAGGAGCTTCTGGGTGTTATCAGCTCCCAGCAGGTCATTTCCCGGGAGGGTTTTCTCAGGCTTCCATCCTTTCCCTTTTACCGTGGAACTTTTTCTCTTGATGTGGAAAAGAAGGTCCTGAGCCTTTTTGAGGACATCCTGTCTTCCGGTTCTTCTGAAACGATCCGTACCAACCTTCCGGCCAACTGCCGGCTTCTTGTACAGATCTTTTCCCATCTTTATCCCAAATATGAGAAACTGCCACCGGTGATCCAGATTCTGCCGCTTCACCAGAACCCGTCCGCCTCACCGGATTACAACATGAATCTGGAAACCTTTCTCTGCACACTCCTTCCGATCCTGTCAGGTTTTGTGGGCTACCAGCCATATTATTACTATACTCAGACAGGCCGAGAGTTTTCCAGCTATGAACTGTTTCCTTTTTTCTTACTCACTGAAAAAAAGCTGCTACTGTTATCCTCGGATATGATGACCTGTATTTTTACTGAAAATCCAGAAGCGATCCACGCATATCAACAGGAATTCCGACGGGCTCTTGAGAATTCCAGCCAATTCTTCCTGCAGTCGGATTCTCCGGACAGGATCCTTAATATCTTTGGTTCTATCATGCAGACAAAGATCTCAACAAATTTTGCACTGGAATCTCATCCCTGCCTTGCACTGATGTCCTATGGTCCGGGCTTTATTCAGTCATTGTTTGATAACAGGGATATCGATCTTTCCGATCCGGTCTATACCCAGCTGGCAGCGGTTCTGAACCAGACTTCCTTTTCTTTTACAGAAGCTGCCTTTTCCTGCAATTATTTTACACTGAGCGGGATCCGAAAATTTGCCCGTACCGGACTCCTTGACGGACCTTATTCCTACCATCAGACCCCTCTTCCGAAAGAAGAACGAAAAAAAGCCCTCAAGCATCTTCTTGACACAGATATGGGACATGAAAAATGCAGGATCCTGAAGCCTTCCGTACTTCCTAAAACCGGGATCCATCTGGAAGTTCTGTCTGACTATTCCGTTTTTCTCTGCTTTCTTTCCGAAAAAGATACTTTTCTCTGTATCTATCTGAAAGAGACCAGTATCGGACAGGCCCTGAATGATTACCTCTGTTCCCTGTCTGAGGAAGAATCCGTATATACAAAAAAAGAAGCCCGGCAGATCCTGCTGGGACTTCTTGAACAGCTTTAAGAGCCGGTACTTCTGTGATATTCTCTTGTGAGATCCTCCAGGATCCTGTCGGTTTCTCCAGATGCGATATGCTGCTCCGGAAGACCGGCAAAGCTTTTCAGAGCCTGGTCTGTTTCCTGCCTTACCATTTCATCTGTCTTCAGATCTTCCTGTCGTTTCCTGTATTCTTCTTCACTGTGAACACTGCGGTAGGCCAGAAGATAAACCTTCATCGCTTTCTCTGAATGATTCTCCTTCCATGCTTTCCAAAAGCAATCCAGCGCTTTATCCATCTGGAACAGGTAACTGTATGCGCATCCCTGATTATGCAGGATTCTTTCACGCATCTCTCCGGTGATTTCTTTCCCGCCATGCTCCAGAAGCTTCTGATAAACACGAAGTGCATTCACATACATCCGATTCTCCATCAGCGCATCACCTTTGCGTTTCTCCCGTATTTCTTCAGGTTCACGTTTTCTGGCTTCAATGCGCCCGTTTAAGGTCTTAAGCTCTTCATAAGCCAGATAATTGATCTCTTTAAATATCGGATACAGTACTTCTTCAAGTCCGGCCTCTCTTCCAATATAAGGTTTCAGCTTGGCCGCAAGCTTCGGAAGCTCCAGTTCTTCCTCCAGCCAGGTACAGAGCTTACTGCTGATCAATGAGCTGTCCACAAGATAAAGATTGTTATAAAGATAATAGCAGAGTTCTTCTATAGAATAGATATTGGTACTGATATTTTCGATATAAAACGGCTTCTCTGCCTTTTTTACCTGACATAAAATATATCCGCTCATGCCTGCTTCCTTTCTTCCTGCTCATCCCATCGTACCAGTTCCCTCCAGATCTTCCCACTGGAAGGATACATTTCGCCAAAGCCCAGATCCTCTACTGTGATCTCACAGTCTCTCGGCGATACGTATTTCAGCGTGAGGGAAAGCCTTGAAGTCCGATTAGGCCGCTTTGGCAGACCCTCAAGTGCCATGGCCACACGTTTCTTCTCGGTTTCTTCCGGAATACTTACTACAAATACCAGTTCACTGGTATCATCCAGGATCAGCTCGCAGGATGCACTGCATTCATACCAGTTGCTGCCGCTTTCGATCAGCGGATAGTAAGCCGGAGAGCCCATCACCCGCATATCCATTCCTACGTCCGCAGCCACCAGCGAATCGCTTAAATAGCGGTAACCTTTGAGTTTTTTATCCTCCAGCTTGTCCTTACCGGCTATGCAGGCTCCCTTTGCAAAAAGATTGTTTCCGTAAAAAACCTTCCGTCCCTGATGACATAGGAGCTTTACAGACTGCTGTGCCCACTGCTGGTCAAATCCTTCTCCCGTGATCTGCACACTGGAGAAGAGCTCTTTTCCGAGAGTTTTACTGATAAAACGGTAAAATTCCACATCACGGATCTCTTCTTCCGGTTCAAGCTTTGTACTGACCGGATCCTCCAGTTTTACAAGCACCGGTCTGGAAGAGCCGTTGATGGTCAGCTTCCGGAAGGTTACCGTATCGCCTGCAAAGGCATACCAGCCTACACTTCGATTCCAGGTTTCCCGTTTCTGTCCCAGCGCATAATAATAAAAGCTCTCGCCATAGTCCATAAGCATATATTTCTCACGGGAAAAACCTGCAAGGCTGCAGGCCTTCTGATAATTCCGTACCTGAAGTGTACTAAGCTCCGGCGATGTGATACAAAGGCACCGGGTATTCTTTACGATATCCTGGATTCCCAGAAATTTCAGGATTCCCCTTAGAAAATGTGCCAGAAGCTCTGCCGGCTCTTTTTCCTCTCCTGCCACCTGGATCTTTTCTTCCTTCTGACAGATATCATAAATATTTCCGATCATGATTCCGCCCTTTTCCCTGGCAAAATACTCTGCTTCCAGGCCTACGCAGTAATCACCGTGATCGGTACGATAGCAGATACAGCCCGGAGCTTCATACTGACTGGCTCCTACCTTCATGGAAAGAGAACGGGCTTCTTCTGCTTTTCTGTCATAATAACAGATCTGTGTGTATTCTTTTCCAATATCAATTCCTATGATCAAGTCACGAATTTCATTCATCTTTCCGGTTCCTTCTCTATGACAAACATTTCATTAACGTACTGTTCCTGCCGGAGATACTGTGCCAGCTTCTCCTTCACTTCCGTATCTTTCTCCAGTTTCCTTGCACAGAGTATTTGATTGATCAGCTGATATTTGCTGGATGCCTGGTCATTACTCTGGCTCATGGTCAGTATTTTTTCTTCCGTTTTGTGTACACCGGTTTCATCTTCTGTCTGGAAATAATATCGCAGGGTCTCTCCATAAAACAATGTAAATGCTCTGGCAAAAATTCCCTCATAGATATTTTTGAGCGGTTCACTTTTATAGTCCGGTACAGTTCCAAGACCTGTATCCAGGCAATAATACAGTGTGACCGAAGCCTCCGGTGAAGTATGATACTCTACAAAAGTCTTATCATCCAGCTGATACGGTCGCAGGATACTCTGATCCAGATTCCGGAAAAACTCAAATAGCATTCCTTCCTTTACACAGGAGGAGAGGATTTTTTCCTCCATTTCCAAATTTTCTTCATCAGAAGTTTTTTCTTCGGAAAGCAATTTCAAAAGGGTCAGGTCACAGATCCGGTCTCCGGGCCACTCCTTTTCTCTGCGATTTTTCAGATACTCCTTAAGTCCAGGCATCTCCGGCATTTCTTTTACAAACATTCCGTAAGACATCAGAGTCAGATACGCACCGATCACACTCTCTTTTCCGGAATGACGGATATATGCTTTCAGGATATCCGCACCCTCTGGCCGGTAATCCCAGTTAAACATCAGAAGAGAAAGGATCCTCTCCTCCAGATTATAGGTATCCATCTCAAACCCACAGGCACTTTTCCAGATATCCAGAAGTTCATCCACAGGTCCAAACCGGAATTTCATCAGATACATGAGGATCACTTCATCATAGATTCCCTGTCGGTATACATGAGAGGAAAGTGCGATCAGCTCTTCGTCTTCCGCACAGTCACAGCGGATGATCATACGGCTTACCAGCTTCAGAAGAGCACGCTCCTCTACTCCTTCAAATCCAAATGCTTCCACCACGCTCATAGCCTGCGGAAACAGTCCCCGCTGGATCAGGATCTCCAGAAGGGTTTTCCGGTCGACCATGGCATATTCCCGATAATCCATCATCTCCAGACAGGCATCCAGATCTTCTCCCTGCACGTGATCCCGATAATAATCCAGGATCTTTTTGCGGATCAGCCTCTTATATTCATCGGTAAACGCCGGTGAAAGGACCAGTTTCTGAAAAATTCCCAGATTCTTACGACTGATCTCCTGACCCTGACAGTAATACAAAAGCACAGCCGGTTCATCCGCCCCTTTTTCCAACACTGCCGGAACCATCTCACGATCATCAAAAAGTGGTGTCAGATTATAATCTACCGTAGCAGCATAACGTCTCTGTTTTTCATCCTGAAATACAACGGCCGCATCTTCGCTGCAGATCCTTGGGTAAGCGATCCCATGGATACACGGATAGATTTCTTCCTGTTTCATCTGTCTGTGACGAACGATCACACTGCGGACCTTCGGATCATCCGTATACAGCCGGCAGGTAAACATTCTGGAGGCGATCACCTGCGCTTTTTCGCTGTCCGATGGTTCCCGCATGAATTCCTGATAAACAGCGGCATAATTTTCATTCATCCGGCCTTCCCGTAACTTACGGAAAGCAAATTCCTCCATGCTTTCACGATAACTTTCGTATGTCTGTGGATCACGTTCCTTCCCTGCAATGATGCATGCATACAGATAGGCACGTTTGGAATCACCGAGAGTATTGTTGTTATAGGTAAAATACATCAAAAGCGGTTTCGGCAGGACTCTCCGATAAGAAGTATCCAGTGTTTCCACATAATATTCATACAGCCGTGTGATCCGGATCCCGCGGTCCACGGCAGCGGAAAACCACTGAAAATATTCCGGTTTTCTTGGATTTCCCTTCATAATATATTTACAGATAGCTTCCACGGTATCATCCGACGGAAAGGCTTCACATCCCATGGCCATAGCACGGTACAGACTTTCGTTAAAAGCTTTCTCATAACCGGAAAGATATGCCAGGCGCATGACCAGCTCTTCCGTCAGCATCTGTTCTTTTCCTGCAAAAAGGAATACCTGGGCCCAGAACCCATTGATTCGATGCAGCAGAGACATATCTGCACAAATACGGTTCCATGCTTCCAGATACAGAAAAGGACTTGTACATCCCCGCTCAAAAAGTTCCTCCATCAGAAAGATCTTTTTTGACGGAGAAAGCGTATGATCCATTTCAAATACCAGTTTCAGAAGGATAAAGCTGTCTTCCTTCTGCATCTGGAAATTCTGTACCTTGCGGAGGGCCTGTTCCTTATCCCGGTACAGCCCAGTCTGTGTACACAGATACAGATAAATCCCTGCCAGTTCCAGTTCATTGTGATGAAAGGATTTATTCTGATAACGCTCAAGGATTTCTGAAGCCTGGTCATCTTCTCCTTCCAGATGAAGAAGATAGGCTTCCAGAAGCTGATATTCCGGATATTTCAGTCCGTTTTCGCCCATACGATCAAGCTTCTCATGAGTAGAGGCTGTCCAGGCCTGAAAATCTGTTCTTTTACAGAGATATCCCAGGTATTCCTTCATCAGAGATATCCGGTACTGTTTTTCCAGAAGATCCAGGTTCACGGCACTCTCAGTTCCTCTGGATGCAAGAACGTGATATACCAGTTTCTGGTATGGGGTTTTTACAATGATCTCGCCGTACTGATTTCCTTTTCCCAGTTTTTCCTGGCGGATCACATAGTTTATTTCACAGGTACTTCCGATAAAATCCTCTTCTGTGACCACATGCTTGCCTGCCTCCAGAAAATCCCCATTTACCTCAATATCTGCCCGCAGGTGTCCCCATCCGCTCCTGTGGATATAAAGGGATTCCTGAACAGATTCACTGACATCATAAAAACTCGCCTCTTCTCTGTTCAGACTCAATGTCACCTTTTCCTTGGCACCGGCTGCGATCAGAAATTCCTCCAGATGCTGATAGGTCACCGGCTGCTGTGACATTCCTGCATAAAGAGAACGGATCTTCTCACTCTGATCACTCAGGATCAGGGAAAAATGTCGTTCTGTAAAGATCCGGTAAGCCTCATGGAAATCTTCCCTTGCAATGTGCAGAAATTCTTCCAGAGAAGATACCTTTCTGCCTGCACTCTTCACCTCTTCCGTCTGTACCTGTACAGTGAACGGCAGCTTATATTCTCCGATACTGGTAGTAAAACACAGCCAGCCTTCAAAGCTCTCTCCCGGCCTCATTCCCTCTGCATCTACCCCATAAGGCATGCGCACTGTGGTTCCGGAAAAGCGGTCAAATCCGGGCACCAGTCTCCGGTCAGATGAAGTCACAAAGCCACTGATCCTGCGGTTGTCATCGGTACCGAAATAAATCTCATCCTTTGTAGTCTCTCCTGCCTTCAGCGTAGCGAAAATACAGTCCTGTGAAAACAGAAGCTCAGGCTGTTCATAAATAAATTTTCCGTTAAGAAGCTGTTCTATCCTCTTTTTCAAAATATATACTCCTCATCAATATACACTGATTGTTGTCACTCGTATTTTATGATTATACACCAGATCAGAATGTGACGCAACAGGTGTTCGCCTCTGTCCTTTTTATAAAGTTTCTGTTGGAAAAGCACGAAAAGCACGTCCGGCTCATAAGCTATAAGGAAATCCCCTTTGAGGTGAACCCTTGAAAACCTTTCTGAAACCGCTTTCTTTTGCGGAAGAGCAGTTCTATCTTCTACAGCTCCAAAGGGGCGATCCGGAAGCAAAAAATATCCTTATCGAACACAATCTCCGCCTCGTAGCACATGTTGCAAAAAAATATCAGGGATGTGACGAGGATCAGGATGATCTGATCTCCATAGGCACCATAGGTCTGATCAAAGCCATTTCCACCTTTGATCCCAGCCGGACTTCCAAGCTTTCCACTTATGCTGCACGGTGCATTGACAATGAGCTTCTCATGATGTTCCGTGCCCGCAGGAAACGTTCCAGAGAAGTTTCTCTCTATGAACCCATCGGCACAGACCGGGAAGGCAACGAGATCAGCCTTCTCGATATCATTGAAAGTCCACCCGTTGATGTTGTGGATGATTGTTTCAAAAGGGACAGCATTTCCTATCTTCTCCGTTGTATCCGGACAGTACTCTCCCCAAAGGAATACCAGGTAATCTGCTGCCGCTACGGTTTGAATGGTCAGGAGCCACTGACCCAGCGAGAGATTGCTGAAAATCTCTCCATCAGCCGCTCCTATGTATCCCGTATCGAAAAGAACGCTCTTCGAAAACTCCGTACTCTTTTTCCTGAAAATCAGTAAAGGGGAGAACGTTCTTTTCGTTCTCCCCTTTACTCTCTTATCCACCCTTTCGGATCATTCACCTCTTCGGAGAATATCAAATACCTCCGGCATCTCAGTCAGTTTCACATAGATCCTCTGCTGAGCATGTGGTGCACTCTCCATAGCTTCGCCCTCTTCATTATAAATGGCTTCCACTGTGACCGGAATATTCCTTCCGTCCGGTTTCATGATTTCGATGGTCTCTCCTACAGAAAACTTGTTTCTCTGTGTCAGTCTTGCCAGACCTCTCTCATCGATCTCTTCTGCAAATCCAAGATATGTGTATTCTCTTACATATGTGTTGCTGTCATAGATCTGGGTATTCTCATCCGGCTTTCCGTAGAAAAATCCGGTGGTAAACTGACGGTAGGTACAGTTTGAGATCTGCTCCTGATACCACGGCATATTTGCATGATATTTTTCCGGACTTTCCATACAGTCATCAATGGCTTTGCGGTAGGTTCTTGCCACTGTTGCCACATAAAGAGCTGTTTTCATACGTCCTTCGATCTTCAGGCTGTCAATACCGCTTGTAAGGATATCTTCCATATGTTCTACCATACAGAGATCCTTGGAATTAAAAATAAAAGTTCCTCTCTCATTTTCAAATACCGGCATGTATTCTCCCGGACGCTTCTCCTCCACAACAGAATATTTCCATCTGCAGGGATGGGTACAGGCTCCCTGATTGGCATCTCTTCCTGCCATAAAGTTACTGAGAAGACATCTTCCGGAATAGGAAATGCACATGGCGCCGTGGATAAACGTTTCAATCTCCATATCCTCCGGAATATGTGCCCGGATCTCCCGGATCTCTTCCAGAGAAAGCTCTCTTGCACTTACCACACGTTTGGCACCAAGGTTATACCAGAAACGGTAAGTCTCATAATTGGTATTATTTGCCTGTGTACTGATGTGACGCTCGATCTCCGGGCAGATTTCCTTTGCATACATAAAGATTCCCGGATCTGCGATGATCAATGCGTCCGGTCCGATCTCCTTCAGTTCCTGAAGATATTCCCTTACACCCTCAAGATCACGGTTATGCGCCAGGATGTTTACTGTCACATAAACCTTTACACCATGGGAATGGGCAAATGCGATTCCCTCACACATATCTTCTTTTGAAAAATTCTTAGCCTTTGCACGAAGTCCAAAAGCTTCTCCGCCGATGTAAACAGCATCTGCACCATATATGACGGCAACCTTTAAAACCTCAAGGCTGCTCGCCGGAACCAATAGTTCTGGTCGTTTCATAAACCTGTTCTCCTGTTTTTACACTTACAGCCGCTCCGTCTCCAAGAGGAAGCACCGATGTACGAAGCACCGGACTGTGAGTCAGCTGCCAGAGATATTCTCTCATTCTTTTATAGATTGTACGGTTACGCCGTTCCACAAGATAATGAGATTCAATAATATCCCCTTCCTGCAGCACGTTGTCAGATACCAGCACGCTTCCCTCTTTCATCAGTCTCAGCACGTCAGGAAGCCAGTGGATATACTGGCCCTTGGCTGCGTCCATGAAGATCATATCAAAGGTTCCGGTAAGATTCTTCAGGATCTCTCCGGCATCTCCCTCCAGAAGCGTGATCTGTGACTCTCTTCCTGCGCGCCTGAAATTATCCTTTGCGACAGGAATTCTTTTTTCATAATTCTCTATGGTAACAATTTCCATATCTTCCGGCCCATACTCACACATAAGAAGTGTGGAGAAGCCTACGGCAGTCCCCACCTCCAAAATGCGCTTCGGTTGTTTCAGTGCCAGAAGCATCCTCATAAAGCTCTGCATATCTCTCCGGATGATCGGCACCCGGTCTGCAAGTGCCTTTGTCTCCAACTCCTGCAGAAATGGAGTATTCCCCATATCCAGTGAATTGATATAGGTCTGCATGCGTTCTTCTACGATCACTGGCTGTTCGATCCTTCCTTGCTCTCTTCTCCTGACAGCACTGCAATGATCCTAGTCGGTGTATAAGCTGTACTGAGAAGGTATGTACCTGCTTTGATCTGTCCGTGATATGCGGACATTCTTTCCTGTATGGTAAATGCAAGCGCATCCTTGATAAGACCCTTCTGCTCCAGTGTCTTGCCTACTTTATATGCAGAAGCACCTTCTTTTATGACTACCGTGACCTGCTGTCCCTCTCCCGGGCTCATAGCCTGCTGGTTAAACACATCGTAGCCAAACTGATATGCTGATTTTCCAACCCAGATCAGAAATACGATAATAAAGATATATACAGCGGTTTTAAATACCCCTCCAGCCAGAAAAACGCCGGCCCTGCCAACCTTGTCTCTTGTGTCTGCCATAGTCTTTCCTCCTATAAGTCAGGAATCTGTATGTCGATCCCGTCCACCAGCGTCCTGCATATCCGCTGCATCAGTCTGCACAGCGCAAGCTCTGCGTCGAGATAGGCATTTACTTTCAGGTTCTGTCTCAGACTTGCAGACTCCTGATTGAGCTGTTCCGCAATATGGAACAGCTCATCCTTGTCTGAATGATTCTGCAGTCTGAAATTATCTCCACGGAATCTCATCACTCTGGCTTTCAGCTCAGGATCCGCTTCAAGCTGGGCTGCCTGTTTCTGATATTCCTGATATTCATCGCTTCTGTGCACAGCATCGAGAAGCTTCTCGATCTCCATGCTGATCTCATCCATGAACCTACGCCTCCATAATGATAGGCAGGATCATAGGATTTCTCTTGGTCCGTTTCCACAGATACTCTCCAAGGGCATCCTTGACCTCGGTTTTGATCTTGCCCCAGTCCGTGATATTGTTCTCCAGGCAGGAATCCAGTGCAGTTTCCACAACCTGTCTGGCATGCTCCATAAGATCCTCAGATTCTCTTACATACACAAAACCTCTGGAAACGATATCCGGACCTGCGAGAACTACATTACTGTGGCGCTCCAGTGTCATAACTACGATCATGATTCCATCTTCAGACAGGTGCTGACGGTCACGGAGTACGATATTTCCCACATCGCCAACGCCAAGTCCGTCTACGAAGATCGCACCTGTATGAACGCTTCCTGTCACCTTGGCATCCTGTCCGTCCAACTCCAGAACATTTCCGGAAGAAAGGATAAAAATATTCTCCTTCGGGATTCCCAGATCTTCCACAATGTGTTTCTGTGCAGTCAGATGACGGTACTCACCATGGATTGGAATGGCATATTTCGGTTTTACGAGGGAGTAGATCAGCTTGATCTCCTCCTGGCAGGCATGTCCGGAAACATGGACATCCTGGAAAATAACCTTGGCTCCCTTCATAGACAGTTCGTTGATGACCTTGGAAACTGCCTTTTCATTTCCGGGGATCGGATTGGAGCTGAAAATGATGGTATCGTTAGGCTTGATCGTGATCTTCTTATGGATATTGGCTGCCATACGGGAAAGTGCCGCCATGGACTCACCCTGGCTTCCGGTTGTGATCAGAACCACCTTGTCGTCCGGATAATTCTTCACCTGATCGATCTCGATCAGTGTGTTCTCCGGGATCTGCAGATAGCCAAGCTCTGACGCTACGGAAATAACATTGACCATACTGCGGCCTTCCACAGCAACCTTTCTTCCGAACCGGTATGCAGTATTAATGATCTGCTGCACACGATCCACGTTGGATGCAAAGGTTGCAATGATGATCCTGGATGTCCGGTACTCATTAAAAAGATTATCAAATACATGTCCCACTGTACGCTCGGACATTGTAAATCCCGGTCTCTCTGCATTGGTACTCTCACACATCAGTGCAAGCACACCCTTCTTGCCGATCTCTGCAAAACGCTGCAGATCTATGGCATCTCCAAATACCGGTGTATAATCAACTTTAAAGTCTCCTGTGTGTATCACGATTCCCACCGGTGAATAAATAGCAAGTGCGGATGCATCCTGGATACTGTGATTCGTTTTGATAAATTCCACAGCGAAATCCCCAAGATTGATCACCTGCCCGTGTTTTACCTCTTTCAATTTGGTAGAACGCATAAGGTTATGCTCTTTCAGTTTGTTGCGGATCAGTCCCAGTGTCAGCTTGGTAGCATAGATCGGAACATTGATCTCTTTCAACACATACGGAAGAGCTCCGATATGATCCTCATGTCCATGAGTGATCACAAATCCCTTCACCTTGGAAATATTTTCCTTAAGGTATGTTACATCCGGAATGACCAGATCGATTCCCAACATATCGTCCTCAGGGAAAGAAAGACCACAGTCTACAACTACAATACTGTCGCCATACTCAAAAGCGGTAATGTTCATTCCGATCTGCTCCAGACCGCCAAGTGGTATGATCTTAAGCTTGGATGTTGTTCTGCGGCCGTTTTTCCGACCGGATGGCCTGCCGCCGGTCTTTGCCGGTTTCTGTGTGTTTCTGCTGTTTTTTACAACGCCACCGGCTGCTGTTTTCTTTGCTGTTGGCCGGAAAGGCTTATCCTGACGGTTTTTGCTGCCACCACGATACTGTCTTGTTCTTGATCCGGCATTCTTTTGTCTTGCTGCGGTTCTTCTGGCACCGCCTGCGGAAACTTGTACTCTGCTCTCCGCATTTTTGTTGTCATCGTTGTTCTCGCTTTTCAAAAATCGCTCCTCCATTCAAAATTCACGTCATCCAGCATCTGCTGAAAAACTGCATATACAGCCTGAAGTTCGTCATCATCCTCGACCATCTCATAACAGGCTTCTGTGCTTCCCGGAGCTGAAATATCCTTCAGAATATATGCGTCTGCTTCCTCATCCTGTGAATCGGACACCAAAAGATAAGTCACACCCGCAATATTGGTCTGCTCCTCTACGTAAAACTCAGCAGCTGTGCCGTCGTCTGACTGAAATATTATTTTTTCCATATTTAATTCTTCCTTATCCGTTCTTGTCAAGCGGATATTCACAATCCGCATTTGCTACCTGATCCGCTCAAAATATCTATTTGCGTTTCCGATCATTCTTCCACGCCTTACTGCTGCTCTCTTCTGTATGCGGCAGCATCCAGATATCCCTGCAGGATAAAGACTGCTGCTACCTGATCCAGATACTGTTTACGGTCTTCCTTATGCACACCGGTCTCCTCCAGAGTACGGTCTGCCGCCATGGTAGTCAGTCTCTCATCCCACATAACAACAGGCAGACCCGTACGTTTCTCCAGCATTTCCTTAAACTCCAGAGATTTCTCGGCCCGCTCTCCTACTGTATTGTTCATGTTTTTCGGGTATCCCAGAACGATCTCCGTAACCTGATACTCCGAAATGATCTCTTCAATACGTGCCAGAGTACGACGAAGCTTGTTTTCCTGCTTGCGCCATACGGTTTCCACACCTTGGGCTGTCAGGCCAAGGGGATCGCTCACTGCAACCCCAACGGTCTTCGAGCCATAGTCCAGTCCCAGTACTCTCATATTACCGTTCCCAGGACTTATTCTTGATATACTCGGTGAGAAGCTCCTCTACCAGCTCATCACGCTCCACCTTCATGATCATGCTTCTCGCACCCTTGTGGCTTGTGATGTAGGTCGGGTCTCCGGACATAATATATCCTACGATCTGATTCACCGGATTGTAGCCCTTCTCATCCATTGCATTGTACACCAGATCCAGGACTTCTTTTACCTGAAGCTCCTGATCCGGTTTTGTTCTGAAATACTGTGTATTTCCCAGATTATTCTCTGCCATTGTCTCTCACGTCCTTAAAATATATTCTTTTTTATTTTAATATAAATTTACATAAATTACAATCTTAAATTTAACGAGGATTGCGAATACAAACTGTCAACGTTACTGTTCACTCCGTTCTCAGTAACACGCTTCGCAAAATATCACCAGTGAACAAACAACCTTTCAACATACGATCCCGTTCTTCACTCCACGGCTTCACCGGTCATGATATGCTCTTCAAGAAAGCCTTCTGCCTTTACGATTACGATATCATTTACGCCATAAGCTTCCGATTTCGGTACAGCAGTTTTTATATACTCCCGGCTGTGTCCCAGATACCAGGTCCGTCCATCCTTTGTATACTCTTCCTCGATCAGTACCTCCAGGTTTTTGCCAAGCATGGATTTCTCATAATCCCCTGCATGACGATGATGCAACTCGATCATCTTCTCACTGCGGAAGGATTTCTCCGCCTCTGTCAGCTGTCCGTCCATGGCAGCCGCCTTTGTTCCCTGTCTTCTGGAATATTTGAAGATATGAGTCTCGTAAAAACGGATGCTGTCCACAAAATCATAGGATTTCCGGAATTCTTCCTCCGATTCCTGCGGAAAGCCTACGATCACATCCGTTGTCAGTGCCGGATTTCCATACACTTCTCTTAAAAGCTCACAGCGCTCTCTGTATTCCCCGCTTCTGTATCTGCGGTTCATCCTCTCCAGGGTCTCATCACAGCCACTCTGCAGGGAAAGATGGAAATGCGGGCATACCTTCGGCAGCGCCGCGATCCCTTCCGCAAATTCTCTTGTAACGATTCCCGGTTCCAGCGATCCCAGACGGATACGCCTGATCCCTTCGATCTCATGCACAGCACGGATCAGAGAAAGCAGTGTCTCTTTTTTCTCCTCCGGGAAATCCACTCCATAGGAGCTTAAATGGATTCCTGTAAGGACCACTTCCTTATACCCTTTTTCCGCAAGTGCACGGACCTCCTTCAGCACACTTTCAATATTCCGGCTTCTGACACGACCTCTTGCATAGGGAATGATACAGTACGTACAGAACTGATTGCATCCGTCCTGAACCTTGATATATGCCCTTACATGTTCTGCAGTACGATCAATGGAAAGTTCCTCATACTCTTTTGTCTGATTGATCTTGATCACATGGGAACCATGGCCCGGTTTATTTTCCGCATATTCGGCCAGT
This sequence comes from Blautia sp. BCRC 81119, assembly GCF_003184505.1. Lineage (NCBI taxonomy): Bacteria > Bacillati > Bacillota > Clostridia > Lachnospirales > Lachnospiraceae > Blautia > Blautia sp. BCRC 81119. The sequence goes on from NZ_QJHD01000004.1 coordinate 57,284, forward strand.
GCCTCCACAATATTGATCTTCTGGTTATTTCCTAGAACAAGATCAATGGCTTCGTCTTTTTCCAGTTTCTCGCCACCGGTCTGTACATAACAGCCCGTTGCCACCACGATCGCTTCCGGATTCATTTTTTTTGCTTTGTGGAGCATCTGTCTTGATTTTCTGTCTGCAATATTGGTTACTGTGCAGGTATTGATCACATAAATATCCGCTCCCGGCTCAAAAGGCACGATCTCATATCCCGCCTCCTCCAGAAGCTGCTGCATGGCCTCGATCTCATAGGCATTTACTTTGCAGCCCAGGTTGTGTAATGCAACTTTATTTCCCATTTTTCCTCACTTTTTTTACACTTTAACTAATTATTAAAACAATTTTTATCTCTTTTCACCTTGACTTTTTGGGTACTGACAGGTAAGATGAAAGCTGTAAAACAACAAAAATTTATCAAGGGAGGTTATTATAATGAAAACAGCTAAAATCTCACTGAATTCCATCGATAAGGTGAAAGCATTCGTAAACGAGATCAGCAAATTCGACTGCGATTTTGATTTAGTATCCGGAAGATATGTGATCGATGCAAAATCCATCATGGGTATCTTCAGCCTGGATCTTTCCAAGCCGATCGACCTCAACATCCATGCAGATGGCGCTGCTCTGGATAACGTAATGCAGATTATTTCCAAATATACAATCGACTAATCTATACTGTATATTTGAGAGGAACTGTATCGGATACAGTTCCTCTTTTTTCATGCTTTCAGAATCCTTCTGTTCTCAATGAACTCCCTTTTCCTGATATATCGGTAATTCCAGGGAACCTCTGCAGCGAGGTTCCCTGTTTGTTTTTTCTTATCTAAAAACGGATCACTGAATTTCAATGATCTCTGTGGTATTCAGAGCCGTTTCCATAAGCTCATCGATCTTCTCAGAAAGCTTCTGCTCAGAACGGCGGATCACCTTAAGATTCGGCTTTGTTACAGGATGTTTCGCTACAAAGATGGTACAGCAATCCTCAAACGGCTGAATAGAAGTCTCAAAGGTATCGATCTTTCTGGAAATACGGACGATCTCCTCTTTATCAAAGCCGATCACCGGACGATATACCGGAAGTGTGCAGACCTCATTTGTAGAAGCAAGGCTCTGTAAGGTCTGGCTTGCAACCTGTCCGATGCTCTCACCTGTGATAAGTCCGAGACAACGGTCTTTTTTAGCGAAATGCTCGGCAATACGCATCATATATCTTCTCATGATAATAGTAAGCTCATCATGAGGACACTGATCATAAATATAAAGCTGTATATCTGTAAAGTTAACTACATGGAGACGGATCGGTCCGCTGTATTTGGCTACCAGGCGGGCAAGATCCACTACCTTCTGTTTTGCGCGCTCACTGGTGTAGGGCGGTGCATGGAAATATACCGCATCGATCTTGACACCACGTTTTGCGATCATATAGCCGGCAACCGGACTGTCGATCCCACCGGAAAGAAGAAGCATGGCTTTTCCGTTTGTTCCGATGGGCATTCCGCCTGCGCCCGGAATGGTCTGGGAATATACGTAAATCTTGTCACGGATCTCAACAGAAAGATCCAGCTCCGGATGATGAACATCTACACTTGCCTCCGGGAACGCATCCAGGATACGTCCGCCAAGCTCAGCGCTGACTTCCATGGAGCTGATCGGATAGGATTTCTTTGCGCGGCGCGTCCAGACCTTGAAGCTTCCGTTAAAGTCCGGATGCCACTGCTTCATATAACCCACAACATCTTCGGCAAGCTTCTCAAAGCCCTGTTCTTCATAGATCATAACCGGGCAGATGCCTACAATACCGAATACATGCTGCAGCGCATCTACAGCCTCATCGTAATCATAATTCTCCGGGCAGAATACATAAACTCTTCCCTGCTCTTTTTTTACTTCAAAATCTCCCTCGATCTTGGAGAGTGCGATCTCCATCTGATGTACGAGAGCATCTTCAAAACGATAGCGGTTTTTTCCCTTAAGGGCAATTTCCGCATATTTGATCAGAAATGCATGTACTAACATAAAAATCCCTTTCTTCTGTATTCTCTATCGACGTGCATACCTGCGCAGCATCGGAATTGTTTTTCCCAGTGCTTCCAGGCAGTAATCTACCTCTTCAAAGGTATTTTCCTCACAGAAACTGATGCGGACGGTACTCTCCACATCCGCTCTTGAAAGTCCCATAGCTGTCAGTGTTGCACTCGGTTTTCTCTTATGACTGGAGCATGCACTTCCTGCGGAAATATATACTCCGAATTCTTCCAGTGTATGGAGCAGGACTTCGCTTCGGACTCCATGAAAAGTCACGCTCATGATGTGCGGTGCCCCTTCTCTTAAAGGCATTCCGTTGATGGTGATGTCTCCAAGCTTTGAAAGTCCCTCTGCCATCCGTTCTTTCAGGTCATAAAGGTGCTGTATTTTTTTATCAAAATCCGTATATACCATCTCTGCGGCAACGCCAAGGCCTGCGATTCCCGGTACATTGTCCGTTCCGGAACGCATGCCGTTCTGCTGTCCGCCTCCAAGGATCTGCGGCTGTACTCTTACTTTTTCGTTAATATAGAGAAAGCCTACGCCCTTTGGTCCATGGATCTTGTGGCTGCTCACGGAAAGAAGATCGATCCCCAGCTTTTTCGGATAGATACGATACTTTCCGAATGCCTGAATGGCATCTACATGAAAAAGTGCTTTCGGACTTTTTTCATGGACAAGCTTTCCGATCTCTTCTACCGGCATCACGGCTCCCACCTCATTGTTCACGTACATCACAGACACCAGAATGGTATCCAGACGAAGAGCCGCTTCCAGTGCATCCAGCTTTACAACGCCCTGATGATCCACAGGAAGAATAGTCACCTCATAGCCCTGTTCTTTCAGATAGGCAAAAGGCTGGGCCACTGCCGCGTGCTCCACTGCCGTTGTAATGATATGTTTTCCCATACGCTTGTTGGCTTCCACGCCGCCGATGATAGCAAGGTTATCCGATTCTGTTCCACCGGAGGTAAAAAGAATCTCTTTTTCATTCACTTTCAGTAATTTTGCAATGGTCTGGGCACTTCTGCGGACATAATTCTCCGCTTCCATTCCCTTTTTATGCATGGCAGAAGGATTTCCGAAATCTTCTGTCATGGTTTTGCAGACAATATCCTTTACTTCATCGAAGCATCTCGTTGTCGCGGAATTGTCAAAATATGCTTCCATAGTTTATTCATCCTCCAGTTGAAACATCAGAACAGAAAGTACTGCGAGTCCCGCAGTTTCTGTCCGTAAGATCCGGTGTCCCAGGGTGATGGGTTTCGCACCGGCTTCCATGGCATCTGCCACTTCCTGCTCTTCAAAACCACCCTCAGGGCCGATAAAGACACCGATGCTTTTTCCCGGTTCGATCGACCGGATCAGTTCTTTCGTCTCTTTCATTCCCTTTGCAAGCTCATAAGGGATCAATAGAACGTCCAGTTCTTTTGCATAGACAAGGGCTTCTTTAAAGGTCATCACAGAATGTACCTCCGGCACCAGCATACGCTTGGACTGTTTTGCCGCACTTTCTGCGATCTGCTGCCAGCGGGATACTTTTTTTTCTGCTTTTTTGTTATCCAGTTTTACCACGCAGCGTCTGGTTGAAACCGGAACTACGGAATATGCTCCAAGCTCTACTGCCTTCTGGATGATCAGCTCCATCTTATCAGCCTTCGGCAGTCCCTGAAAAAGATAAATACGGTTCTGCAGCTCATAATCCGGCTCCTGTACATAGAGGATATGAAGCAGGACTTCATCCTCCCCCGCGTTTTCGATCACACAGTGATATTCTTTTTCCTTATCGCTGATCCAGAGCTCCTCGTCTTTTTTCATGCGGAGCACATTGACAATATGATTGACATCATTTCCTGTGATACGGATCTCATGTCTGTCCCTGTCGATCTGATGAGGTTCCACAAAAAATCGCTGCATGAGATCAGTCCTTTCTTGCTGTCACAGATACCCACTCGCCCTGATGAGTCACCTCAACAAGCGTTAGTCCGGCATCTTTTACAGCCTTCACTACGACATCCTCCTTTACATCCAGGATGCCTGATGTAATGTAGTAAGCGCCTTTTTTCATCTGTGCAACGATCACCGGAGTCAGCGGTACCAGAACATCTGCCAGGATATTTGCAGTTACGATATCATATTTCTCATATCCGACCTGATTCTGAACTTCTTTGTCATCGATGATGTTTCCGATCATCATGTCAAAGGATTTCTCCTCGATCTGGTTGGCCTCCTTGTTCTCAGACACTGCCGGAACTGCACAGGGATCAAGATCTGTACCAACCACATGACCTGCACCAAGCTTCAGTGCAACGATTCCCAGGATTCCACTTCCGGTTCCCACATCAAGGATCTCCATTCCCGGCTTCACAAATTTCTTCAGCTGACGGATCACAAGCTGTGTGGTCTCATGCATTCCTGTACCAAAGGCAGTTCCCGGATCAATGTGGAGGATCATCTTGTCCTTATCTTCTGCCTTCACTTCTTCCCAGGACGGTACGATCAGAATGTCGTCTACATAGAACTGATGGAAGTACTGTTTCCAGTTATTGATCCAGTCCTTGTCCTCTGTCTGGGATTCTGTGATGGTTGCCTCTCCGATATCCACAAAGCTTCTCAGATCCTCCAGTGCAGCCTTCACATCTTTCAGGATTGCCTCGGTATCCGCATCCTCTTCCAGATAGAAGTTCAGATATGCGATCCCGTCATCTGCTGGTCCTTCCGGCATAATATCCACAAACATCTGTGCCTTATCCTCATCGGTCAGCGGCTGCTTGTCCTGGATCTCCACACCTTCAATCCCCACCTCGGCAAGTGTACAGATCACAATATCCTCTGCCTCTGTTTTTGTCTTAAGTGTAAAACGGTTCCATTTCATCTTTTATATCTCCTTATGCTGTATACACATTTACGGATTTTCATTCCAGTCTGTCGCCTGTTTTCTATTGTCCCGAAAACGGGCACTTCTTTTAATATACACGAATACAGAAAAAAAAGAAAGAGGCATTTTGTGCCTCTTTCCTGTTTTCACTTTATTTATTCCTCAAACATTTCCTTTACTTTCTCACGGAAACCTTTTTTCTTCTTTTCGGTTTTTTCGGAAGTCTCGGATGTGCTGTCCTCTGACGGACGGTTTCCACATGCCGCATCAAAAGCTTCCAGAGCTTTCTTTGCTTCCTCATTGAGATTTGTCGGAGTCTGGACTACCAGTGTTACATAGTGGTCACCACGAACGTTCTTGTTACGTAATGACGGAACACCTTTGCCCTTCAGGCGGATTCTTGTATCCGTCTGTGTTCCCGGTTTCACCTCATAGGAAACCTCACCGTCAACGGTATTAATACGCATCTCACCGCCAAGTGCAGCCTGTGCAAATGTGATCGGAGCTGTTGAAAAGATATTCATATCCTGTCTCTGGAAGATCGGATGACGGGCTACATTTACCTCAACCAGCAGATCTCCTCTCGGTCCGCCGTTGGTTCCCGGCTCACCTTTTTCACGGATACGGATACACTGACCATTATCAATACCGGCCGGTACAGATACCTGGATCTTCTTTCTGGAAGAGGTATATCCGGTTCCACGGCAGGCACTGCATTTGTCCTTGATCACCTTACCGGTTCCGTTACAATCCGGACAGGTCTGAACATTACGTACCATACCAAACATGGACTGCTGGGTGTAAACGATCTGGCCCTGGCCTTTACATTTCGGACAGGTGATCGGTGATGTTCCCGGTTTCGCTCCGGTTCCGTGACATGTGGTACACTCATCTTTGAGAACGATTTCCAGCTCTTTCTCGCATCCGAAAACCGCTTCCTCAAAAGTAATGTTCACACGTGCACGAAGGTTGGCACCCTTCATCGGTCCATTGTTGGCCCGTCTGGTTCTGCCTCCGCCGCCGAACAGGTCTCCGAAGATATCTCCGAAGATGTCTCCCATATCCGCACCGTTGAAGTCAAATCCACCAAAGCCGCCGGCACCGCCTCCGCCGCCGTTTTCAAATGCCGCATGACCAAACTGATCATACTGTCTTCTCTTGTCGGCATCACTTAAAACGGAGTAAGCCTCTGTCGCCTCTTTGAATTTCGCTTCAGCCTCTTTATCACCCGGATTTACATCCGGGTGATATTTCTTGGCCAGCTTACGATATGCTTTTTTTAATGTTGCGTCGTCGGCGTTTTTATCCACACCTAAGACTTCATAATAATCTCTTTTATCAGCCATTGTAATTATTTCCTACTTGTCTTAGACTTCCTTGTAATCAGCATCTACAACATCATCGCCGTATCCTGCTTCATTTCCGCCCTGAGCACCAGCGTTTCCGCCCATGTTGCCCATATCCGGTCCAGGACCAGCCTGACCCTGAGCTCCCTGAGTCTGCTCATACATCTTGGAGAACAGTTTCTGAGCGCTCTCCATCATCTTCTCCTGTGCAGCTTTGATATCTGCAACCTGAGAATCAGTAAGCTCCTGAGCATTTGCTGTCTGTGCAAGAAGATCTTTCAGTGCATTGAGGTCAGCCTCAACACTTGCTTTATCGTTTGCGTCAAGCTTGTCGCCAGCTTCTTTCAGTGCATTCTCAACCTGGAATACCATGGAGTCTGCATTGTTTCTTGTGTCGATCGCCTCTTTACGTTTCTTATCCTGAGCCTCGAACTCAGCTGCTTCTTTGACAGCTTTGTCGATATCGGAATCGGACATGTTAGAACCAGCTGTGATCGTGATGTGCTGCTCCTTACCTGTTCCAAGATCCTTAGCAGATACATTAACGATACCGTTGGCATCGATGTCAAATGTTACCTCGATCTGCGGAACACCACGACGTGCTGGCGGGATTCCATCCAGACGGAACTGGCCGAGGGATTTATTGTCTTTTGCGAACTGACGCTCACCCTGTACAACGTTGATATCTACAGCTGTCTGGTTGTCTGCTGCTGTGGAGAAGATCTGGCTCTTCTTTGTAGGAATTGTAGTATTTCTCTCGATCAGACGAGTTGCGATACCACCCATTGTCTCAATGGACAGAGACAGCGGAGTAACATCCAGAAGAAGGATATCACCGGCACCTGCATCACCTGCAAGTTTACCACCCTGTACAGAAGCACCAAGTGCAACACACTCATCCGGATTCAGGTTCTTGCTCGGCTCTTTGCCTGTTAACTGTCTTACCTTATCCTGTACTGCCGGGATACGGGAAGAACCACCAACCAGAAGTACCTGGCCAAGCTCGGAAGCTGTGATACCTGCATCAGACAGTGCACGACGAACCGGCTCAGCAGTCATCTCTACAAGGTCATGTGTCAGCTCATCAAATTTAGCTCTTGTAAGGTTCATATCGAAATGCTTCGGTCCCTCAGCAGTTGCTGTGATGAACGGAAGGTTGATGTTTGTTGTTGTTGCGGAAGAAAGCTCTTTCTTAGCTTTCTCAGCTGCCTCTTTCAGTCTCTGAAGAGCCATCTTGTCGTTGCTTAAGTCTACGCCCTCTGTTCTCTTGAACTCAGCAAGCATGTAATCTGTAACTTTCTTATCAAAGTCATCTCCACCAAGACGGTTATTACCAGCTGTGGAAAGAACCTCGATAACACCATCACCGATCTCAATCACGGATACATCGAATGTACCACCACCAAGGTCGTATACCATGATCTTCTGCTCTTTCTCATTGTCAAGGCCATATGCAAGAGCTGCTGCTGTAGGCTCGTTGATGATACGTTTTACATCAAGACCTGCGATCTTACCTGCATCTTTGGTAGCCTGACGCTGAGCATCGTTGAAGTAAGCCGGAACTGTGATAACTGCCTCTGTTACTTTCTCACCAAGATATGCCTCTGCATCCTTTTTCAGTTTCTGAAGGATCATTGCGGAGATCTCCTGTGGAGAATATTTCTTGTCATCGATGGTTACACGGTAATCGGTACCCATCTCTCTTTTGATAGAGGAGATCGTTCTGTCTGCATTTGTAACTGCCTGACGTTTTGCAGGCTCACCTACCAGACGCTCTCCTGTTTTTGTGAATGCTACAACGGATGGTGTTGTTCTTGCGCCTTCTGTATTTGCGATAACTGTCGGCTGTCCACCTTCCATTACGGCTACACAGCTGTTTGTTGTACCTAAGTCAATACCAATAATCTTTCCCATGATTTTTTCCTCCTGTTTTAGTCTGTATCTGTTAAAATAAAGTTTGTTGTCAGTTAGTTCGCAACCTTCACCATACTGTGGCGTACTACGAAATCCTTGTAGGTGTAACCCTTCTGGAATTCTTCCACCACGATGTTCTCTCCAACCTCTTCATCCTCCACATGCATCACTGCATTATGGAAATCCGGGTTGAATTCCTTTCCCACTGCTTCGATCGGCTTCACACCAAGCTCATCCAGTGTTGTGGTAAGCTGCTTGTAGATCATTTTCATTCCATCTGCAAAAGCATCGCCTTCCTGTGCCTGTGCAAGACCTCTTTCGAAGTTATCCACAACCGGCAGGATCTTTTCAACGATTTCTTTTGCTCCGATGATGTACATGCTGGATTTTTCTTTTTCCGTTCTTTTACGGAAATTATCAAATTCAGCCATGGTACGCTTCAGGCGATCGGTAAGTTCCTCCACCTTCTGCTCAGATTTATCTTTTTTCTTCTTTCCGAAGAAGGAAGTTTTTGATTTTTCTTCTTTTTTATCCTCTGAGGCAGCTTCTTCGCCTGGAGTATTATTTTCTTCCTCCGGCAGATCTTCTCCCTCCGGTGTCAGGTTTTCTTCTTCCTGATCTCCGTCAGTTACGGGGATTTCCTTCTCCGCTTCCTGCTCTTCGGATGTTTTCTTTGTTTCCTCCGACACTTTTTTTCTACCGCCTTTCTAAGTTTTCTTCTTTTTCAAAACGTCATCCAGATGATTCTTCAGTTCCTTCAGACTGTCCACTACATTCTCATAATCCATTCGTTTGGGACCGATGATCCCGATGGTTCCGTACATTCCGTCTCCCAGTTCATATCTGGCAGTTACAATGCTGCAGTCCTTCATGGTCTGGATTGGCATCTCATCACCGATGTAAACCTGAATTCCTGTATTCTCTCCATCTGACATCTGTTCTTTTACAAGATCGGCAAGTTCATGCTTCTCCTCAAATGCGGAGATCAGCTCCGTTGCCTTCTCTTTATCGGCAAGCTCCGGATACTTGAAAATGTTAGTTGCACCTGAAGTATAGATCTCCATATCTTCCTCTTCCACATGAATGGTGGCTGCCACTGCATCCAGAACCGTTGCCACCACACCGCTGTGGCTGCCTGCCTGTTCCTTCAGTCTGGCGATCATCCCAAGGTTGATATCCTGGATTGGAATCCCATTGAGATTGGTGTTAAGAAGAAGATTCAGTTTCAGGATCGTCTGGTCGTCCATTTCCTCATCCAGATTGATGATCTGGTTCCGGACTGTGTTGTTGTCACTGACAACCACTGCCACAAGCTGAAGCTCGCTCATCCTCGACAGCTGGATGAACTTGACCTTGTTGCCGCTGTACTGCGGAACGGAAACCATGGTAGCATAGTTGGTATTGGAAGCAAGAACCTTCGCAACCTTCTTAAGCACCTTATCCATCTTATCTGTCTTCTCAATGATCAGATCTCGCAGCTCTGCGACCTCCGCTTCCTTCTCCTTCATCAACTCATTGACGTAAAGTCTGTAGCCCTTATCTGAAGGAATCCTTCCTGCTGAGGTATGAGGCTGGACGATATAGCCCATATCTGTCAGGTCTGACATTTCATTTCGGATCGTTGCGGAACTGACATTGAGATCCGCATACTTGGAAATGGTCCTGGAACCAACCGGTTCTCCGGTTTCCATATAGGTCTTGATGATTGCTTTTAAGATTTTTTGCTTGCGCTCATTCAACACCTCTTCCATGAATCCATCTCCTTTCCTTTTTATTCTTTCCTGACGGATGTTGATTCTTTTTTTACATCTGTTAGCACTCATTTTAGTGGAGTGCTAACATCTACAGTCTTTAAGATATCACCATGTAAAATATTTGTCAATATGTTTTGAAAAAAAGTTCTTATTTTTTCAAAACAAAAAAAGCATCAGTACGATGCTTTTTTGTAATACTGGTCTATGCAGTTCTGTGCCCCGGCAAAAAATTCCGCTTCTGTTTTCTGTCCCAGCATATATTTCTGAAATTCCGTTCCCATGGACGAAACGGCTTCTATGGAATCGGCACACAGTGGTCTTGCTTTCAGCTTATAATCTTTCAGATATTGCCGGATCATTTCAATGCCATCCAGATCAAAATTCTTATCCTCGATCACATCCAGTCTTGCCGGACACATTTTTATCAGCTGTCCGTAATTTTTACTGGCCTCATATCCGGACACATACTGAAGGAACTTCAGAGCTGCTTCTTTATGATCAGAATTTTTATTCAGTACATACTGCCAGGTTGCGATATTGGTCACCTTCTCGTCAAATTCCGGAAATGGTGCCATATGGATCTTATCTTTTCCATACACGCCTGCATTCTGAAAAGTACTCAACACACCGGTATACATAAACATACATCCATACTGGCCGTTTATAAATTTTTCATTCAGCTGGTCATGCTGGTCGATCAGATTCTCCTCTGATATCATCCCTGTATCCAGCATTCGCTTCATATATTCTGCCGCTTCTCTTGTTTTCGGATCCGTCCAGTCTGTATAATCTCCTCCGAAAAAATCGACATACTCGCTGATACTATTATATATGTGAGAAATCTCCCATGCATCCCCATATGCATATTTTCCCGTATTCTGAAGCTTTTTCTGAAGGATCTCAAGATCACTGAGACAGGAGAGTCTGTCCAGACCAGCCTGATCCAGCAATTCCTGGTTCACCCAGAATGCCATGATATCCATCCTGAACGGTACCGAAAAAATATGTCCGTCTGACATGCATATTTCTTTCAGGTATTCCTGCAGAAAATTCGCCGCTGTCTCCTCTGTCATAACCGTATCTTCCAACGGAAGAAGAAATCCCTTATGTTTAAATTCGGATATCATCTCATCATTTACTGTGATCAGATCAACAGAATCATCTCCTGATGTCAGAAGAGTTGCTATTTTGGCCTGGCGATTGTCCGCATTGGCCGGACATTTTTCAATATGGATCTTTATTCCAAGATCTTTTTCCGCCTGGCTGATAAAAGAATCAAAGCCTTCTGTGCCTGCATCCACATGAAGGATCGTCAGTTCCTGTCTGTTCTCCGGCACAATATCAGATGCAGCCTCCTTCTTCTGGGCTCCACATCCTGTCACTGCCAGAGCCAGGGCAAATACCCCGCAAAATACCTGTTTTTTCAATCTCTACCACCCTTTTTATCTGGGCCATCTATCCTCTTTTGACATCAACGGCTGGAACGGTGCATGAGGAAGTGTCTGATACCAGTACGCTACACTTGCCACATCATCCTGTCGTTCAAACAGGCCACGGTATCCGACGCCTATCTGCTGAATCGTAACGCGAAGATCCTCTTCAAAGCAGATTGGATCCTGTAAATGCCATCTGTAAAAGCCTCTCATTGGCGGGCAGTCATCATTATGATAAAAATTGTGGATCAGCTCGTCATGGGCAGAATAATACGGATATCCCAGATACGGCGTGTTATAATTCTGTTCCACGGTTTTTCCATCCACCTGTTTGGCAAAACTCCAGGAACCACCAAAGTAATCTTCCGTTCCTGTTCCACAGATGGTCGGATACTCCTCATCTCCGTCAATATAAAACTTCATTTCTCCCTCGCCCCACCAGTAACGTTCCAGTGTGGTAAGTGCCATGTAGGTTCCTATATAATGGCCTTTTCCTTTTACTCCATCCAAAATTGTATAATCTTTTGTTTTTTCTGTCAACCGTTCCCTTCTCCACTGCGCATGGAAATAAGCAATATCGTCCGGAAGCTCATCATAGAGACAGTAATCTACCTGATAAAAGAAAGCCGGGATTTTATTTGCATGCTGGTTTTCCAGTGTGATCTTTGCTTTCTTCTTAAACGGCATCGGGAAATAGCAGTTAAAGCCCCTGTTTGGAACAACAGCCACCGGAACAGAATTTACAAAACATTCCCTTCCGAATCCGCAGCAGAAGAAATCACCCAGAGGACTTTCCACGGAAGGAGTTTCCTCGTCATCCCAGTACATACGGATTACAAGATCTCTCAGTACAAAGCAATCTGCCTCTGTAGTCTTGTTATCAACGGTGATCCAGATATGATTGATCTGTCCCGGTCCTTCCATTTCTGCCAGAGTTACCACAGTTCCCGGCTCAATATCCCTGAGACACGGGCTTCCTTTTCTGGACGGTCCCAGATGACTTGCAGCCATACCGCCTCTGCCTTTTTCTCCATGAGGATTTTCTGCGTTGATCGCACGGCTTTTTCCATGCTTTGCAAGTGCGATCCCTCCCAGTCCGCCTGTAAATGCCTGATACATATCTGTTTTCTCCTCTCTTTTGGAAATTAAAAATATTATATTTACGCTTTTACTCCACCTGCCATGATACCATCCATGATCTGTTTCTCAAAAACAGCTACAAAGATAATGATCGGAAGAAGGATGATCCATCCCATGGCGCTGACCAGATCCCACGGAACTCCATACATGTTGTCACGTAACGGAAGCTGTACGATGGAAACAGAAAGTACCTGAATACCATTTGAATAAAACAACGGTGTGAAAAAGTTATTCAGACAGGTAATAAAGTTGATAATGCAAACCGTAGCGATTGCCGGCTTCATCAGCGGCAGAACGATCGTAAACAGTCTCTGTGAAAAAGATGCGCCGTCAATAGCAGCTGCCTCCTCCAGTGAGATCGGGATCTCACCGACAAAGTTTCTGAGGATCAGAACCGTAAACGGTATAACGGTACTGATATAAAGAAGGATAAGTCCCGGATATGTATCATACAGCTTTACCTTCTGCATAAACTCATACAGCGGGCGGGCTGTGACAACCTCAGGGATCAGCATGGTAGCCAGAACAAACGCAAATGCAACAGAAACTCCCTTTGAGTTAAATCTTGAGAAGCCATAGGCAGCCATTGCACACAGCACGGTACTGATCACAAGTGTAATGCCTACGATCAGAACTGTATTTCCGATCTTTGAAAGCAGTCCTACATTCTGTATCAGAAATTTATAGCTTTCCAGTGTGGGATGATCCGGAAGATAATCGATCGGTGTTTTAAACAGTTCTCCTGACGGTGTGATCGAAGAAATAAAGATCCAGTAAACCGGGAACAGGATCAGAAAAGCCACAACTGCAAACAGAACCCATCTTCCAACGGCTACCACTCCATGATAAACATTATATTTTCCTGTATTCTTCACGATAATTCCCCCTAACTGTCAAACTTATTCATAACACGTATATTCAGCCAGCTGAAGATCGCCATTACAACAAACAGCAGCATAGCCAGCGCCGAAGCATATCCTACGTTTAGATTTGTAAATGCTTCTGTTGTGATTCTGTATGCGATCAGCGCAGTATCCTCTCCAGGGCCTCCAGATGTCATGGAATAAACCAGATCGAAGGTTGTCAGTCTCCAGAGTGTGAACGGAATACATAAAGTCAGGACATTTTTTGCGATCAGCGGAAGTGTGATCCGGAAAAAGCTCTGGATCCCGTTTGCACCGTCTACCTTTGCTGCCTCATAGATATCGCCGGAAATAAACTGAAGTCCGGAAAGTACAAGAATTGCAAAGAACGGAAGGTCCTTCCACAGGTCCATTGCAATTACCGCTGCTCTTGCAGTACCTGTATTGATCAGCCAGCTGTTCTGGTAACCCGGTACAAACCAGCGGATAAAATCATTGATCAGACCATAATCATTGTTAAATGCCCATTTTGCAGCCATACCGGCTACTACTGCAGGCATAGCCCACGGGATCAGCACGATGGTCCTCAGAAAACGGCGGCCTTTGAATTTCATATTCAGGATCAGTGCCAGGATAACTCCGAGGATCACATGAAAGATCATGGAAGCAACCACAAATATTGCCGTAAAGCTGATCGATGTGAGCACTTTAGGATCAGAAAATACCTTCAGGTAATTCTTGAAGCCTATAAATTCATTGATACCTGCAAGGATACTGATATTAAAGAAGCTGTTTTTCACAGTCATCAGAATGGGATATACTGTTGTAAAACCTCGAATCAGTACAACCGGCAGGATCAAAAGCCATGGTATCCACTTCATATTTTTTTTGCTTATTGTCATGGAACTTTCCTCCCTGTTCATCAAGCAATGTAAAGCAGACTTTTACCTCTGCTTTACATTGCTGTTTTTTATATCTTTTACTTATACATATCTACCACATCCTGAGCCTTCTTGCAGAACTCATCAACTGTAATCTCGTCTTTCATACAGGACTGGAAGATTGTTCCCATATCGCTGATAAATTCCATTGTCTGTGCCACCATCGGACGTCCCTGTACATTGCATTCATTTGCATATCTGCTGTACATTTCTTTTGCCGGGTCAGAATCCGGAACTACCTTCTCTGCAACATCCTTTCTTGCAGGATATCTGTCAAATGCTTTATAGGAAGCTTCCATTCCGCCTTCATCAGCCATATACTGGAGGAATTTCACAGCTGCATCTTTATTCTTGGATGCTTTGTTGAGAACATAGCTCCAGGAATCTGTAAAGATCGCACGCTCTCCCTTGCCGCTGAAATCCGGTACCATTTCCATGTGGATCTTATCTGCGCCAAGCATATCTGCCTTTGCATAATCTGTTCCAAGGCCCCACATGAACCAGCATCCGTATTTTCCGTCATTGATCTTCGGATTCATCTGCTCATATTTATCAGCGATCTGCTCGATGGATGTTTCTTTATCAGCAACCAGATCGTGGAGGAACTGAACTGCTTCCTTGTTTTCCTCTTTGGTCCAGTCAAAATAATCGCCGCCGAACATGTTTACAAACTGTGCAAGCTCGTTAAATGCATAAGTTTTCTCCCAGGAACCGCCGTAGCCGAATCTTCCGTCCTTGGAAACAGCCTTCATATACTTCATGAAATCCTCTTTTGTATCAATGGATTTGATTCCGACCTCATCCATGATCTCCTGATTTACCCAGAATGCAAAATATCCTGTATAGCCTGGAACACCGATAATGTTTCCGTCCTTATCTGTGATCATATTCTTTACATATCCCTGGGCAAACTGATCAGCGATATCATCTGTCATTACTGTATCATTCAGTCCTTCCAGCCATCCGGAATTTTTAAATGCCGCACTCATCTCATCGTTGATCTGAATGACATCCACGGAAGCATCTCCTGTGGAAAGCATTGTGGTGATCTTCTGCTGACGGGTATCTGTATCTGTAGGTGCCGCAATTACATTAATGTTCAGGCCCGTGGCATCTTCCACATTTGCAAGCCAGTCCTCAAAATCCGGGTCTGTGGTGTCGATGCTGTATAAGGTAAGATCATATTTCTCCTCTGCGGAAACAGTAACCACGTTACCTGCCATACCCACAACCATCGCTGCTGCCAAAACTGCACTCATTACTTTTTTCTTCATATCTTTCTTCCTTTCTGGACATTTTCGTGTTTGTCCACACCTGTTTTTGATGGTTTAAGGATACCAGAGAGCCCCCTCATTCTAAATACAATATTTTATGATTTCTTTATATTATTTTTCGTTCTCTTGTATTTTTGTTGTTAATTTTTTATAATCCTTTTATATAATCTATATTTGTAACGGCTTTTTTTCACAGCTGGATTCGGTTTCATTAATTTGTTTTCGACATAAAGGAGAGTATGTACTATGAAATTCCACAAATGTATCCCACCCATTTTTTCCTCATTTCGCTATAAGCTCCTGCTCGCATTTCTGATCGCAACTATGGTACCTCTGATTTCCCTGACCTTCATCAGCTATCACATTTCCTATAACATTGCCAGAGATCGTATCATCGATTCTGCCGTAATGACTGACAAGCAGCTGGTCTCTCAGCTGAACGACCGCCTCGGTCAGGTTGAAAATGTAGCAGATACCATACAGTTTCAAATGTACTCCCTAAATCAGCCTTCCTCTAATAAGGTAGATGCACTGAAAAAATTCACCACTGTAAAAAACAATATTTCGCTGTATAAATCCACATTCGATTTCTTCCATATATATGTTTTTCTGCAGCCCGATCAGCTCGGTTCAAAAGAAAGCCTGTACTTCTTTTCCACAGATGAGCTTTCTGCATATGGTCTGGATAAAAATATTGTTTCCGGTTCAGGCTTTTCCTCTGTCTGGATACCGGTTTCCAATATGCCTCTGCCTAAAATACTGTCCACAAAAAAATCATCTGCCGATGTGATCCTCTGCGTCCGGGCACTGAAAAATCAGGCCACCGGTATTCTGGAATACGCCTACGGCATTGCTCTGGACACCTCAGAGCTTACCACTTATCTGCAGCCTGCTGCTTTGGATTCCCGCATATACAGCTACATTCTCACAGATCACGGAGAGATTGCAGCAAAAAATACATCCTCACTGAATTTATCCGGAATTTCCAAAGCACAGTTTCAGAAACTCAAAGGAAATGCAGATTCTTCTTTTCACAGCGGCGACAAATATTATAACTGCTGCACCTTAAGCAATGGCTGGCTTCATGTTACCGAAATCCCGGAAAGCTATATTCAGGGCAACACGCACATCCTGATCCGTGCCTTACTGATCACTGTCCTTATTTTCTTGCTCCTTACTGTTATCATCGTTATCCTGTTTTCCGAAAATCTTACCCGGAAGATCACTGCACTTTCCTATGCAATGGAAGCCTTTCAGCTGGGATATGACCCGGAACATCTATCTATCGTTACTGTTCCCCACCCGGATGATCCTTCCAGGTATGATGAGATTGACAGACTGGGCATCACCTTTGAAGATATGCAGCACACAATAGCCGGAAACCTGAAGTCCATTGTAAATCTTTCCGTAAACGAAGAACGTCTGAAATACCAGCTGCTCCAGTCACAGATCAATCCGCATTTTCTTTACAATATCCTGGGATCGATCCGTACCTGCCAGTCCCTTGGAAAGCTTGACATTGCTGATCAGATGATTGCAAATCTGACTGCCTTTTACCGTCTTACCCTGCGTAAATCAAAGGAACTTATTCCTATTAAAGATGAATTGGAAATTGCCCGGCTTTATCTGGAAATGGAAAAGCTCTGTCATAAAGATAATCTGGACTGGGAGATCGAAGCAGAAGATGGAATCGAAAATTTCCTGATCTGCAAGTTTACACTTCAGCCATTTCTCGAAAATTCCATTCTGCACGGGATTTCTTCGGGCACACCAGCTGTTTTCATTTCGATCCATGTTCTTTATGGCGATGATACGGTTGTGATCTCCATTGAGGACAACGGTGCCGGCATGGACTCCGAAACCCTTGCACAGCTGCGCCATGCTATTGAGCATAATGTTATTGATTATGAGAAGCATTTTGGAATTTCCAACGTAAGTTCCCGTATTTCCAACCCATTATACGGAAACGGTTCCGTAAGGATCCGCAGCAACCCCGGAAACGGCACATACGTCACCATTGAATTCGAACAGATGGAGGAAGATATCGATGAAAAAAATAATGATCGTAGATGATAATTACTTATCTGCAGAAGGTATCGAAAAAAACATAGACTGGGAAACACTGAATGCAGAGATCATCCATGTCTGCTACAATGGAACCTCTGCTATCGAAGCCATGAAAAAAGAACCGGCAGATCTGATCATTTCTGACATTGAAATGCCTGATCTTGACGGCATTTCCATGAGCCGTCAAGCTCTTGAGATCAATCCTATGGTGAAGATCATCCTGATCAGTGCCTATGATAAATTTGAATATGCAAGACGCGCTCTGCTCCTCGGTGCTCTGGATTATATCGAAAAGCCTCTGGATTATGCCTATCTTATCCAGAAGGTAAAAAACGCTTTTGCACTGATGGAAAAGGAACAGAAAAATCTCCAGCTTCTGAAACAAAGCAGGCCTCTTCTTACGGAAAAATTTTTCCGCGAGATCACACACCTTCCGTCTTCTGAAGCAGCCTACCGACTGAAGCCTTATCTTAAGTATCTGAACCTGGAGCTGAATTATGATTTTTATACAGTTGTTATTCTGGAGCTTGAAAATGCTCCGGATCTAAAAGCTGTTTACGGGATTGAAAAGTTTCAGATGGAGCTTTTCAACCTTCAGGATCTGATAACTGAGGAAACCGCTTCTCTTGATTTTGTGTATCTTCTCCCGGATATGGATGGCTATCTGTGCATTCTGGGACACAGCGGCTGTCAGTCCAACAGCTTCCGCCAGCTTACCAGCGGACTTATTTCCTCAATCGCAGATGCCTGCCAGCCACTGGGACTTTCTCTCAACGCAGGTATTGGAACAATTGTCCAGGATTTTTGGAACCTGAACCATTCTTATAAAAGCGCCGTACATGCACTGGAATACAGATTCTTTTTCCCGCATCAGAATATCTTTGACGGAAGAGAGGCTCTGGGTTCCGATCTGTCTGTTGCAGATTTTTCAGATACAAAGGAGGATGAACTGATCCGGCTTCTCTGCAAAAAGGATACCGCTGCCATAGATCTCTGGTTTCAGAATTTTTCCGACTGGCTCACTCAGAAATTTCGCACAAAGAATTTCGCTTTCATACAGATTTATTCTCTTCTTGGCCGGATCCTGAAATTTTTCTATGAATTAAATCTGGATACGCATGACCTTGAAGCTAAAATTTTGTATGTTTACAACCACATAAATGAGTTTCATAATACGGAAGAGCTATGTCAATGGCTGAAGGATCTGTGCCATCTTTTATGTCGGAAGCTTGATTCCTCCATGAATGATTATCACCAGAAGCTCTGCGAACTGGTGATTTCCTATATCAACGAACACTACACTGACAATACGCTCTGCCTCAATGATATTGCTGCCTCTGCCAATGTAAGCCCTGCTTATTTAAGTGCTCTTTTCAAAAAAAATCAGGGAATCAGTCTCAGTGACTTTATCACATCTCAGCGAATTTCCGCAGCCGCCCGTTACCTGACTACGACTACTATGAGTCTGAAGGAGATCAGCCTGAAATGTGGTTATGCCAATCAATATTATTTCAGCACCAGCTTCAAAAAGAAAATGGGGATCACACCTTCCGCCTATCGGGAACAGCATACATAACTTCTTCTCTTCTTTATAACAAAGTTACTGGCACAAATGCCAGTGCCCTTCTCCGGAATTTTACTTATAATCAATCAATAAAGAGAACCATCATATTTTTTCGAAGGAGGGATCGCTATGAAAAAATGGAAAAAAATCCTGATATCTCTGATAACAGTCTTTGTACTGACCATGCTTCCGGCAGAATCGGCAATTCTGCCTGGCACAGTCTGTGTTACAGAGGCCGCTCCCAGGATTAGTTCTTCCAAGCTAAGGCAGATTCTGACACAAAAAGATGCTTCCGAGCTTGCCAACGACACTCTGGATATGGCTGTTCCATATTGGGCTGATCTTCTCAAGGGCTCCAGCATCACCCTGCGCTCCCTGGGCTTTTCAACTACAAAATAAGCTTTTCCCAAAAACAGATCGAACATACCCGGCAACACCCCTGGCTGTAACAGCCAGGGGTGTTGTACTGTCAGCTGCTTTGCAGCCTATTCCGTTAATTCTTCCAGATTCTTTTTTAATTCGAGCATCTTGTCTCTCAGCTCAGCAGCCTGCTCGAAATTCAGGTCTGCTGCCGCAGCACGCATCTGCTTCTCTACCTGAGCGATTACCTTCGTCAGTTCTTTTCGGTTCATGGATTCCGGATCCTTTTTAAGCTTCACTTCTGTCTCTGCCACCTTCTTCGAAACAGCGATCAGATCACGGACCGCCTTCTTGATCGTGGTTGGAGTGATGCCATGCTCCCTGTTGTAAGCCTCCTGTATCGCTCTCCTTCTTTCTGTCTCCGAGATTGCTTTTTCCATGGATTCTGTCATATTATCTGCATACATGATCACATGGCCTTCGCTGTTCCGGGCAGCACGGCCGATAGTCTGTACCAGGGATGTTTCCGAACGAAGGAAGCCTTCCTTATCTGCATCCAGGATCGCTACCAGCGTGATCTCCGGAATATCCAGTCCTTCTCGCAGAAGGTTGATCCCGACTAGCACATCAAACACATCCAGGCGCATATCGCGGATGATTTCCGCACGTTCCAGAGTGTCAATGTCTGAATGAAGGTATCGGACACGGATTCCCAGATCCTTCATATAATCGGTAAGGTCCTCTGCCATACGTTTGGTCAGGGTCGTGATCAGGACTTTGTTTTTCTTTTCAATTTCCTTATTTACTTCTGCTACAAGATCATCGATCTGTCCTTCGATCGGACGCACCTCCACCTTCGGATCAAGAAGCCCTGTAGGACGGATGATCTGCTCTGCGCGGAGAAGCTCATGGTCATATTCATATTCTCCCGGTGTCGCAGATACAAACATTACCTGGTCAAGCTTGTTCTCGAATTCATCAAAGCTCAATGGACGGTTATCCTTGGCAGACGGAAGTCGGAAGCCGTAATCCACCAGTGTCTGTTTACGGCTCTGATCACCGGCATACATACCGCCAACCTGGGGAACTGTCTTATGGGACTCATCTATAATAAGTAAAAAATCATCTCCGAAGTAATCCATCAGTGTATACGGCGGCTGCCCCGGTGCAAGCCCTGTCAGGTGTCTGGAATAGTTCTCGATCCCGGAGCAGAATCCCGTTTCCTTCATCATTTCCACATCAAAGTTGGTACGCTCCGCAATTCTCTGAGCCTCGATCAGCTTATCCTCACTTTTAAAGTATTCCACCTGCTGCTTCATCTCTTCCAAAATGGCATCTGCTGCACGACGGATCTGCTCCTGAGGCACAACGTAATGAGATGCAGGGAAAATCGCTGCATGGCTTTCCACACTTTTGATCTCTCCGGTAAGCACATCGATATCTGTGATACGCTCGATCTCATCTCCGAAAAACTCCACCCGTACTGCCCGGTCTGTAGAATTCGCCGGAAAGATCTCCAGCACATCACCCCGGACACGAAAGGTTCCACGGTGAAAATCCATCTCATTTCTTGTGTACTGGATATCGATCAGCTGTTTGATAACCTCATCACGGTCCTTCTCCATTCCAGGGCGAAGAGAGATCATCATATCAAAAAACTCCTGAGGTGCACCTAAGCCATAGATACAGGATACCGACGAAACCACGATCACATCCTTGCGCTCACATAAGGCTGCTGTGGCGGAGAGACGGAGCTTATCGATCTCATCGTTAGTGGATGCGTCCTTAGCGATGTAGGTATCTGTGGACGGGACATAAGCCTCCGGCTGGTAGTAGTCGTAGTAGGAGACAAAATATTCCACTGCGTTCTCAGGAAAAAATTCTTTCATCTCGCCGTAAAGCTGGGCCGCCAGTGTTTTATTGTGGGCAAGTACCAGAGTTGGTTTATTTAACTTGGCAATGACATTCGCCATTGTGAAAGTCTTACCGGAGCCAGTAACACCAAGCAAAGTCTCGAACTGGTTGCCTTCTTTAAATCCCTCGACCAATTTCTCGATGGCCTGGGGCTGATCGCCGGTTGGCTTGTATGGGGCTTTTAATTTGAACTCATTCATGGTAAATCCCTCCATTTGTGACTTTTACTATGATCATTATCAGCCAAAAATTCGTATCCAGATTCGTAACGAAAAGCTCATTTTTATAGTGAATAGATGTGTTTCTCACCTCGTTACGAATAAAAGTCACAAAACTAATATTTGCGGATAAAACAGCACTCGGAAATACCTGAAAATACTAACCTCCGGTCCTGTCATATTTTTAATGTTTGTTCTTGTAACAGTCCCTATTATATCAAATAAATTTTTGAAAGTATATAGATTAACTCAAGAAAAAAAGTACAAATGTTCGATTCTTATTTGTACTTTTTTCTTTTGCCGTCGTACGGCAGATAATTATTTCTTATTTTTAATTGAAAAAGAATTTTTATAATATCGCTTATTTTTATATTTGAAAAGTTATCCCGCTTTTGCTTACCATATTATTTTCTTAAATTAACATTCATGTAACGCCCAATATTACGCAAATTCATCGAGTCCTCTACAAACTGAAGTTCATCCCAATATGCAGACCTTTGATTATACACGCTTATAAATTATTGGTTCATCATATCCAAAAGTTCTCTTTCCATTAACTTCCATGCTTTCCGATACTTCCAGAAAATTGTTGGAAAACTTTTCCCAAAGTTTGAATGTCATTACCGGAGAGAACTGGCTTGTGCTGCCTCCCTCCCAGATTCCGTCCTTTTCATGATAAAGTGCCGGATTAAATTTTTCAGATTTTTCTAGTTTAGAGTAATCAACATTCTTCATAGAATCATATGAAAATGTATTTTTATCTTCTCCTTTTGGAATTTTATAAGAAGAAAGTAAAATTCCCTGTTCTATTTCCGTGATAAGGAAAAGATGTGGAGATGCATGACGTTTTCCATTAATTTCATAATAACTCTCTTCAACAACAAATTTTCCTTTGAAATCTTCAGGAAGGTTATTTATTTTGTCATTACAGATTGTATTTACATGTTCCGCATATGGATATGTTTTCCCTTCTGCCTGCATCTTATTAAATTGATCCTTATTATCAAAATGTCCTGTCATCATTCCTACAAAATTATCAAGTTTCATCATATACTTTACCTCCTGGTATTTGCCTAATCACACTATTCCTCTTTTGCTTTTGCCATACTGGCGATATCTCCCACTCCATTCAATACCATTGTCGGAAGATAAGCATAAGTTTTGAGTGTATCCTTCGTTGAACATCCAGAGAGAACCAATACAGTAGACATACCACTTTCCATTCCTGAAATCACATCTGTATCCATACGATCCCCAACCATTACAGCTTCTGCTGAATGACATCCAAGCATATTCAATCCTGTTCTCATCATCAGTGGATTCGGTTTCCCACAGAAATATGCCTGTGTACCTGTTGCCATTTCTATAGGTGCAATCAATGCACGACAAGCAGGAGCGATGCCGTTCTCAATCGGTCCAGAAACATCTGAGTTTGCTCCGATCAGCTTTGCACCTTTCAGAACTAAATTCGTTGCTTTTGTTAATGTATCCAATGAATAGGAGCGTCCCTCTCCCACAACAACATAATCCGGATTTACATCATTCATTGTGATACCTACATCATAAAGTGCATTTAACAGGCCGGCTTCTCCTATCACAAACGCCGAACAGCCTGCCGCCTGTTCTTTTAAAAATGCGGCTGTTGCCAATGCACTGGTATAAAAATGTTCTTCTGGCACATCAAGTCCCATCCTAGCCAGTTTCTGATTTAATTCTCGTGGTGTATATCCACTATTATTTGTCAAAAACAAATATTCTTTCTTTTCATCATGCAACCACTGGATGAATTCTGGAACACCTGGCAATATCTGATTGCCATGATAGATCACACCATCCATATCACAGATGAATCCTTTTTTTTCATTAAAATCGATTATGGATTTTATCATGTTCATGTGCGCCCTGCCTTTCTTGTTTCTTTAGAATACACCTTACTCTTTTCATAATAGAATAAAACTCTTTTTTCTACAAATACTTTTATATTATATCATCCACACATGAAATCAAATACATAGCACTGTAAAATCAAAGTAAATATTTCGATCAACAGAACCTTTTATGACAACATCTCTTTCACACAAGTACTTCGATAATCACTTGGTGATATTTTATATCTTTCTTTAAATACTCGGTTAAACGTTCTCTGACTTTCAAATCCACTATCCAGACAAATATTTGTAATAGAATCACTCGTATTTTCCAAACGATGGCATGCATAGTTCAGCCTTGCATCGTTAAGATATTGATTAAAGTTTCTATGGAATGTCTTGGAAAAGAGTCTGGATAAAACATATTTGCTCACGCCCAGGTCTTTTGCCATCTCTTCCAACGAAAACTTCTTCTTGAAATTTGCTGATATATAGGAAACTGTCTGGTAAATAAGATCGTTGCTCCCCACACTGCTCTTTTCTACCAAATTTAATTTTCCTATGCAGCGTGCCAACACAATTTGAAGATATGCCTGTGCAACAGTAATATCCGACTGTTCTGTCTCTAAAATTGCATTTATAACCCTATATACCTCCGGTTCAACCTTTTCCGCTTTGATGATTGGGTATTCAGGAGCCATGGATTGCATGATATCTGCAAATTTGGCTATCGTAAATGGCGATGCAATCAGATAAGTCGCTTTATTTACACCGGGTGTCAGTACCTGATAGTGATGAATAACATCTGGAAATACAAAGCCTATATCTCCTTTTTCCATATGGTATAGTTCCTGTCCGACACCAAGTTCTAATGATCCACTTGTTACACAAACGATCTCCAGTGCATTATGAAGATGTGGTTCAATATGTTTTGACTTCCTATTTATTGCTATGATCTCCTCTTTTGTGTCAACATATTTTAACTGCATGAAATACTCCCCTTTGCAACATTTGTCTATATCTTCTTTCGATTTGGCAAGCAATCCTTTTACACCTATCTTATAATCAACTTGTAAATAAGGAAAGGAGGAATTGCAAATGAGCAACCTAAAAAAATATCTGAATGGCCTTTTAGTATTCTACACTGAATATTTTGAGCATCCTTACCATGTATAAATACTAAAAGGACTATTTTGTGAAAACTGAATATTTTCTTAAGGCCATTTCACAAAAATGAAGTGGTCCTTTTTTATTTTCAAAATACAGTTCAATCACTTTATATATAGAAAAAAGCACTGTCTCATCGAGCAACGACCAGACAACGCTTTCTCCTGTCAATTCTAATTTATGTCTGATGCATCTGTTACTTCATCTGCAGCAATTTCTTTTTCTGCTTTCAGTTTTTTATTTGCATCTTCTACATTCATTCTTGAAAGTACAAACATAATCAATACATCAAAGATTAACGGAAGCCAAAGATACATAAACTGCATCATATCAAGTGCAGACTGCGGCTGAGTTGCATTTGTTCCGATATATCCACTGAACTCAAGCAGCCATCCAACAACAGCGGTTCCAATACCTCCACCGATTTTTACGCCAAGAGAAGTACAAGAGTACATCGTTCCGTCAATTCTCTTTCCCTGTGTAAGATAAGTGTACTCAGAGCAGGATGCGATAACTGCATTCATATCTCCCTGCCATGGTCCCTGACCTAAGGCTGCAAGAGCTGTAAATGCCATCATCAGCGGAACACTGCCCATATATCCTGCAACAACAACAAGTGCTCTACCGATGACTGCTAAGACATAACCTCTTAAGTTCAGTTTATACATACCTTTCCACTTACCAACTAATGTCGGTGTGAAAATCAGGGCAATGATCAGTGGAATATTTACTGCCCATGCAAATTGTCCAAACAAATTCTTATTTTTCAGTACCCATGTCATGTAATAAATGCCAGCTCCAATCATGGCACTATATAACTGCTGTAAAATATATGTTCCACAAATCATCATGTAATATTTGTTTTTAACAAGAAGCTTGAATGCCTGTACCATTCCGTACTTTTCATTATCATCCTTTACTTCTCCTTCGTTAAGTTCTTCCTCCGGAAGTTCCTTAACAGAAAGTGCTGAAATCGTATTTATGACAAGACCAATGATTGCATAGATAATAGCAACCGTTCTCCATGCCGCAGCATCTCCACCACATTTATCTACAAATCCAACTGTAATCGCCTGAATCAGAAGACTTGTTGAAAACGCAAAAATAAAACGGTAAGATCCCATCTGCACACGCTCTTTGCTGTTCTTTGTAATCAGTGACGTAAGTGCTGAGTAAGCAATATTGTTTGCTGTATAAAACACACCATTTAACAGTGTATAAGAGATAAAGAACCATGCGTATTTAGCCGTTGTTCCAAAGCTGACTGGTACTGCAAAGCAGCAGACCAGCGTAATGGCACAACCAATGTATCCGTATAGCATCCATGGCTTCGCTTTTCCCATTTTACTGTGTGTTTTGTCAATCATTGATCCAAAAAATATATCCGTAAAACCATCAAATAGTTTTGATACGGCAATCAGGGTACCTACGACACCTGCAGCAAGTCCTACTGAGTCCGTCAGATAGACCATCATAAAAGATGTCAGGAAGGCATAGACTACATTACCTGCAATATCACCTGATCCATATCCAATTTTGTTATACCATTTCAAATACTTTTTTTCTTCCATCGAATTTCTTTGCTCCTCATCTTCATCGCACTTAGAATTTCAAGATGTCTAACAGAGTATGATGTCTAATTCTAGTTTTTTCTCTGTTTTTGTCTGATTGCTCTGTATATCCGGACTTTACATAACAATCAGACTCTCTTTCCTTGTTTACGGGTTACATGAAACTTTATTATCCCTTTATATACGGTATCAGTGTAAACTGGAACCGGAATAATACATCATCAAATCGGTACTGCTCCAATACAACTGGACCACAACTGTTAGAACCAATGCCATTTAGTGCATAGTCAACACAAAATACTACACTATCTGATTCTGTCAGTTCATAATTATGCGTTTTCTTCTCAAGTTCTTCCTGTGTATAATAAGAAGCATTGAATGAAAATGCCTTTTCTGCGGATGCCACAATTCCATATCGGCTGTTGTTAAGTTCTACATATTCACAATCATAATGGCTTCCATTTTCCTGTGGACGAATATAGTCCTCATGTAAATCCCCTACATCTGCCCGGTACAAACCGTGGCTCGCAGCCTGATGTTTATCACAATAACTTTCCTGTGGTCCCATTCCAAAGTATCTTACAGCTGAAAGTTTTTTATCCAGGAACATCCTCACACCAAATCTCGGAAGATCCGGGAATTCATCGTCTTTTGTTACTGCAATATCTGCATCAATCTTTCCAGCAGCTTCTATTTTCCATGTAATCGTCACATCAAGAATCTTCTGTACTGTCTCTGCCACAACGGAAGCATGGCTTGTAATCTTCACACCATGTTTTCCCTGCACAACCTCTGTCGTATAGGCTCTTGTGTAAGCCTTATCATAGTGGGCTTTCTTCCATTCAGACTTGATGTACATATCGTTATCTGTTGGAGCTCTCCAAATATTTAATTCCATCGGATGGTTCAAGTATTCCCGCCCTGCGAATTTCATCTCTGTAAAGAGTGCAGTACGTTTGTCTATGGTATAAGCAAATTCACGCCCCTTGATATGAATCTGTGTATCATTTTCATTTACCTGTAATTCAGAGTCCACTACTGTTTTTGGTATCCATTTCTCTGCAAGTTTACATTTTGTATCCTCTTTACTTACCTCAATTTCATCAAATCCAAGAATATGGTCTTTATCCAACAGTGGCAATTCTTTTTTCAGATGGTAAATAAGTTTTAAATAACATTTCCCATTCTCTGGAACATTGATCTTCAGGTTTGTTTTTCCTTCCCCATGTGGTGCCACAGAAAACTCCGGAAGTATGCCTTTGCTGATCACAAGACCATCCTGTGTCAGCTCATAACTAATCTTCACATAATCTTTCAAGTCATCAAAATCCATGTAGTTATGAAGCACCAGTTCTCCGCTTTCTTTGTTATAGGAAATAACTCTTGCCGGGCGATAAACATTCTTGTATTCCAAAAGTCCTGTATGTACCGTTCTGTCCGGATATACTAATCCATCCATACAGAAGTTGCCATCATGAATTTCTTCGCCATGGTCGCCCCCATAAGCATATATAGTCTTTCCATTCTCAGCAGTTCCATGAGCAATCGCATGGTCACACCATTCCCAGACAAAGCCGCCGCACATTTTATCATTATCCTGAATCATCTGGAAGTAATCTTCAAAATCTCCAGGTCCGTTTCCCATGCTGTGACAGTACTCTACCAAAAGGAAGGGTTTGCTTCCATCTTTATCCAGATATTCCTGAATTTCGGAAAGCGCTGGGTACATCCGGCTGTACACATCCAGATTGCTGTAATCATATGTTTCATCATAATTACGGTATCTTGCACTCTCATATTGTGTGATACGTTCTGGATCAAAATTCTTTGTCCATTCCAGTGCTTTTTCAAAGTTGCAGCCATAAGCACTCTCATTTCCCATTGACCACATAACAATACAGAAACGGTTTTTGTCACGTTCCACCATGAGTTTTACGCGATCAACGATTGCCTCTTCCCATACCGGATCATCTGCAATCTTCTCATTCCATCGTTTAAACCGATTGTAATCAGTGTCTTCTTTTCTATAGATCATAAATGGACCATGAGCTTCAATATCTGCTTCATCTATTACCATGAATCCATACTTGTCACACATTTCATAGAAAAATGGTGCGTTCGGATAGTGGCTGGAACGGATCGCATTAAAATTATGCTGCTTCATTAACGTAAGATCGGTTGTAATCTGTTCCGGATTGATTGTAAATCCAGTAACCGGATCAGAATCATGTCGATTGACACCACGGAATTTAATCTTCTGTCCATTTAAATAAATAACCTGGTCTTTAATCTCTATCTTTCTTAATGCAATGTGATCTACAATTACTTCATTCTCTGTCTCAAGAATCAGTTTATATAGATATGGATTTTCTGTATTCCAAAGTTCCGGACTTGCGATTTCTAATACAGCTGTTCCTTCTTCAGCAATACTTCCTAGTGCTACAACTGCTCCGTTTCTATCTTCAATCGAAATTTTTACATTTAACGGAGAGTAGAATTTCATTTCAATTTCTACTTTCGCAAGCATATCCTCAATTCTTGTTTTAATATGATAATCACTGATTGCCTGTTTTGGGCGTTTCAAAATGTACACATCCCGGAAAATACCACTCATACGGAATTTGTCCTGATCTTCCAAATAGGAACCATCACACCACTTCATTACCAACACTGCCACCGTATTCGTTCCATCCTGAAGTACATCGGTAACATCAAACTCACTGGTCATATGCGAAACCTGGCTGTATCCTATGTAAGAGCCATTGATCCATACGTAAAAGCAACTGTCTACTCCTTCAAAGTTCAAAAAAGATTTTGGCGCTTTCTCATCTCTACTGTACTCAAAAGTATGTACATAGACTCCACACGGAATGTCCTGTGGCACATATGGTGGATCAAACGGAAATGGATACCGGATGTTTGTATACTGGTGTGTATCATATCCAGCCATCTGCCATACACTTGGAACCTGAATCTCATCAAAATTTTCTGTATCATAATTCTTCTCAAAGAAAGAATCCTGAATGTCATAGATGCTGTTAAAATACTGGAATTTCCAAGTTCCATTCAATAACTGCATACGATCTGACTCTTCTCTGTGTTCCACCAAGTTATCCATTCTTCTGGATGCCGGAATATAATAGGCTCTGGCTGGCATTGTGTTTTCGTGCAGTACGCTTAGATTTTCATAATAACGTGGTACGATCATAAATAGCTCTCCTCCAATACATATACTTTTTTGTTCTTTGTTTTCCTAAAGAAAACCTTATACTTTACTTTTTGTTTACGTTCCTTAGTTATGCTATATATATAGCTTATCCTAATTCGCAAAATATGTCTATGAATTGGATTAGACAAAATATGCACTAAATGATACAATGATAAAAAGTACGAAAAGAGGTGCTGTCCTATGTATTTGAACACCGGTTATTTGAACCACTCACATATGGATTTCAAAGACAAAAGTCGTCCGCTGATTGTAGGTAGCTGTGGTACTTACCGTCTTTCCAGACATCCCAAACTTCCGACCTACCGTCCAAAGGGTCGTCTGGATTATCAGATTATATATATCACTGCTGGTTGTGGGCATTTTCATTTTGATAATGTAAATAATGAAACGATTGTTCCAGCCGGCAACATTGTACTGTACAGACCGAAAGAACTCCAAAAATATGAATATTACGGAGAAGATAAGACAGAAGTATACTGGATTCACTTCACAGGAAGCAATGTAAAAAATATCTTACGTCAATATGGGTTTCCGGATAAAGAACGTGTCTTTCAAGTGGGTACATCTAATGAATATGAACAAATTTTCAAACGTATCATTATCGAGCTGCAACGCTGTCAAGACAATTATGAGGAAATGCTTGTCCTTTTGCTACGTCATCTTCTGATCAGTTTCCACCGGGAACTGACAAGAGAGCACATATTAAAAAATGAATACCTTGATCATGAGATGGATAATGCTGTTACCTTTTTCAGTGAAAACTACAATCAAAATATCAATATTGATGATTATGCTGCCTCACGAGGCATGAGTGTCAGCTGGTTTATCCGAAATTTCAAAAAATATACCGGTTCTACACCAATGCAATTCATTGTGGGAATCCGCATCAACAATGCTCAGATGTTACTTGAAACAACAACTTATTCCATCCATGAGATTTCTAAGATTGTCGGATATGATAACCAGCTTTATTTCAGTCGGCTTTTTCACAAGTTGAAAGGATATTCGCCGAGAGAATACCGAAAAATAAGAAATAGGTTATGAAATCTATAATGTCATAAAAAGTGAACTACTCGGCAACTTAGTTACCAGAGCATCTGAAATCTGGCGGGATACCGCCTTTTTTCAGGGTACGTCCATGACACCAATACTGCTTGCCTTTCGGCTATACAGCTACTTTTATTATTTCTGGATTTTTTAGTCCGGTTACGGACAGTGTCTTCTCTTTTCCGGATGCGGAAAGATATTTCCGCAGGATATTAAATGCGCCTACTGCATCTGCATTGTAGCTTACTCCTTCAGTTATATACATGCCCCGTTCTTTTCGGTTTGTTGCTTCTGCATATCTTTTTGATACTTCCGGTGATAACGGACTGCACTGGCTGGTATAGCTTTCCTCCTGTTTTATCAATTGGATCCCATACAGTTTCAGCTTATATCCCAGCATGATATACAGCTTGTTATATGGCAGTCCGTGAAACTTCTGGTTGACCTTATGCCCCATATCCTTCTCTTTACGGATATTTCGGATATCTCCCACAACCACACAGCGGATATCTTCTTTTCTGCAGTATTCTGCAATCCATCTGGTCACTTTATGAAGATAATCCTTCACTGTATTCTGCTTTTTTCTGTAAAGTCTCTGGATATGTTTCGATGATCTTGGATATTTTATCCCTCTTTCCGATTGCTGCGCATACCAGACAGACTGCACTCTGGCGATCTCTTTATGAAAGTATCTTTCCAATGAAAGATATCTCCTTCCAAGGATAAAAGTCCGACCGTTTCCGGAATCATAACAGGTCATCAGATTATGAAGTCCAGGATCAATAGATAAATAATGTCCATTCTGGGAAAGCTGCTCTGTCCCTTCGATCTCATAGATAACGATAAGGTCACATTTTCCGTTTTCCGGCGGATAGATCCGCAATTGTTTTATATGATCCATGTCCCTGAAAATCTTATTTTCAAGATATAGAAATCTTTCATGGATCCCGTAGGTTTCTTCCATATAGCTTTTCAGATCCTTTGGCAGAGACAGCCGCAACCGATCTGAACCTTTCTCATGCCGGATCCCCATCTGCATGTATGTGACCGGGATATTGTCCTGTTTAAAACGGGGCGGATTTGGATCTTTGACCCCTCCGGTCTTTTTCAGGACATAAAAAGATCTCCATGCTTTGTCCAGCTGTTTGCAGATCTCCTGTGCTATCTGTGACGGAAGCTGTCTGTACCACAGATCTCCTTTATGCGCTTTTTTCTGATAATACCAGTCAGGATACTTTTCCAGTCCCAGCTCTTTATAATGATGACGTTCGTAGTTGCAGACATTCCAGAGTTTGGAAGCTGCATAACACATATGCCCTATGATATTGGAATATTCCGGCCGGATCTTTACAGATGTTCTGTGTGACAGCAGCATTCCTCTTCCCCCTTTGGACAGCTATGCAGATAGAAATCTACACTCCACCTTGGTTTAATACGACTTGCTCTGATGCTCAATATAACGGCGGATATTCTCCTCAGATACAGATCCGATCGTTTCCACATAATAGGAATGGTTCCACAGCTCTCCCTTCCATAGCTGGTCTCTTATTTCCTGAAAACGTTCGAACAGTTTTCTACCGGTGATCCCCTTCAGATACTTGACGATCGCTGTTATGGACAGCTTTGGTGGAGCTGATACAAAACAGTGGACATGATCACCTTCACCACATTCAAATAAATGAACGGTAAAACCTTTATCCTCAGCGATCTGCTGCACCAGTTCCTTTAGGTATTCCTCAATTTCTGGGTTTAATATCTTCCGCCGGTATTTCACCGACCACACCATATGGTAATTAATATTACACACACAAGTCCTGTAATGTATTAGATTTTCTTTCATACATATAGTATAACATAACGAATAAAAATGCGCAGCAAAAATCGAACATATTTTCGAATGATTATATGCCGGTTACGGCATTAATATCAAGGGATTGGGAGATTATTATATTATTTCAATGTGCAGATATGCACAATCTTGCGCTTTCATCTCGGTAATTGAATTGCCGAGGATTCCCGCTTATTGTCCTAAATGCCAAAAAAGGATGCCAACGAATCAAATCAGATTACGTGACATCCTCTTCTTTTTATTAGTGCTATTTTATAAATTCAACCGAATAGTAATACATGTACTCATTATCTGTATCTATATGCTCCCCTGCAATATCCTGTATTGGCAACGAGCTTAATCCTTTTTCTCCATAAATCAGTGCTGCTAATCCTTGCTCTGTTCCATACTCTATCCTGCATTTGTTTTCAATAGTCGTTGCTGATCTTCCATAATATTCCCTGTTTTTAACTCCCTCCAAAATTGGTATTTCTGTCATATATTTTGAATATTTATCTGCTGCGATGAGCTTTGCAGTAAAATTATCAAAATCCGGTGTAATGACAATCAATCCATTTGTGGAAGATTTCACATCTTCATAGGAAAGTTCCAAAACTTTTTTATGTGAAACTCGTTGTCCAAGCTGATATTCTGACAAGTAAATAGATAACGTTTTAAATGTATCCCTTGAATTGTATCGAAACATCATTGTTCCATCAATTCCTGATAACAATTCAGCAGTTTTCATTTCTATACTATCTGAGTCTACTGCTTCAATATAGTTTTGTGGTTGTCGCAATTTATTACATACGATGGATCCAAAAGTAACCATAGATATTCCCACTACAATAAGAAGCACTATAATGATTGACCAGTTTTTCGATAGCCTGAGGCTAGTCTCCTGTGGGTTGTATTCGGAGTGTAATTTGAAATGATCCATACGGTTCTCCTTGTTGTTCTGAAATTTGTGGATATGTAAATACTGCCTGTTACTATATGTAAAGAGAGTGCTTTTATCTTTATTATTGTTGCTTTTACAGTATATCATTCAGAGTAAAAAAATTTATCCAAAAAGCTTCGGCTCATTCTCGATCAAATCTTCTGCCAGATATTTTGCATCCATATTTTCTATTCCATAACTATCATTTGAAATTTGTTCTGCAAGTTTACTGGAATAAAATGGATAGTTCACAATCCACTTGTTAAAATGTGCTTCACTTTTTGCAATAGGCTTAATATCCGTGTCATGATCCATATTAAAGTCATAGGTCATGTACGAGAGCTGTTGTGCATATGCCTTTAATTCCAGATCTGATATATCTGCCAGAATCATAATGTCCACATCAGAATCCGGACGAAAGTCACCCCTTGCACATGAACCATAAAGGATTATCTGGCGTACATAGGAACCATAGATCTTCTTGATCTCTTCTACATACTGTTCGATTAAATCCTGCATCATCTTTGGCATATATCATCCCTCATTTTCTACTGATCATTCTATGCTCTGCTTACTTCTTAATTTTATTATAACCAGTTTACCCTTGTTTCTCAATCAGTATTTTCCATGTATCAATTTTACTGTTACTGAGAACGGAGTGAACAGTAACATCTTCTCAGTTTCCCGTAAAAAAAGCTGCCCGCATTTACGGACAGCTTTTTTGGCGTTATTTACAGTTTTCTCCTTTTTTGTCAGATTCCCTCATACCGTGCGATCTGGGAATAGATGTAGGAATTGTAGGTAAGTCCTGGTTCGTATCTTCTGTACAGGAACATAAGCTCGCTGGACTGTTTGCTGTCAACAGCTTTGGATACATACTCAACCTGCTGACGCAGAGATGCGAAGTATGCCTTTGCTGCTGTTGCAAAATATTTTCTGTTTGTATTATCATTCTGGCCGTTTGCCAGTTTTATTCGCAGATTTTCCATCTGGGACTGAAGATATCTTGTATTACAGATAGTGATCCATGCCTTATTGTAAGCTGAGATCGATGGCTGGATTCCGCTGAATGCCTTGCCCACCAGTTTAAATCCCCATTTTGCTACAAGGGTATAGCTGGAAGCACCCAGCTTCTGCCCCTTCCATACAGTATTTACGATACCTTTTGTTATAAGATCATTGGTAAGGTCTGCTGTTTCACTCAGAATATCATCTGCTATATAATCCACCGCCATACTGTAGATATCCTTACTGTACCACTGTTCCAGCTTATTCAGTCCTGTATAAAGACCACTGTCTGTCGGAACCAGATGCATCAGCTGTACGATCTGATCATATTCTACATGCAGGACCAGCATCCAGGAGATCACAAAGTCATAAAGGTCTAATCCCTTTCCAATTGCTTTGTTCGCTTTTTCGATCTTGCCCCAGTTATCCGTAAACAGTTTAAATGCATTATTCAGTTTGCTGGCATCTACCGCTCCATTTAAAAACTTTGAGGAAACTGTCCGGGCAAACTGATAACGGGTTCTCCCGTCCAGTTTAAAGCTTTCACGGATATTCTTGGCTTCACCGAAAAATCCATTTATTACTTTCAACAGATCTGCCAGCGAATCATATCTTCTGTTCCAGTCCTCTTCCTGCATACTCTGAAGAAGTTCTCTGGCCATCTCCATGTTAAGCTTATCTTCACTGTAGCTTACACCGGTAAAATGTTCAAATATGGCTTTTACATTCGGTGTGCCTGCTTCCAGCTGGCTGATCAGTGCTGCTGCCATATCATCAAATTTACTTTTTGATGCCATTGCAGTATAGGATTCACTCTGCAATTCTTTTGCAACCTTGCTGATCTCTGCATTTCCAAGGTAATCTGCATGATCTGTAAGGAATTCTTCTTCTGACATCTTCACGAAACTTGAAAGGAAGTTTTCTCCGTAAACATAGGAGGTAAGGCTTGCGTTTTTAAGTTTTTCATTGCCTGCGCCCCAGGAAATGGACTGAGTCCATCCTCTTTTGATTCCGGCATAAGCTGCTTCCGCAAGGCTTTCGCAGCCCTGGAAAGCATTTTTTCCGATTCTGGTCACATAACCGAAAACGTGTACCTTGCCGATAGCCCGGCAGTTTTCAAAAGCAGAATCTCCGATAGTCTCCAGATTTAACGGAAGATACAGCGCTCCCCCCATTGTGGTACATCCGGAGAAAGTATTTGCTTCAATGATAGTAAGCTCGTAAGGAAGCCTGATCATGGTAAGTGCAGAACAGTTCATAAACGCTGCGGCTCCAATGGATGTAACCGTTTCCGGTAATTCGATATTTTTAAGTTTTTTACAGTTCTTAAAGGCATTTGCGCCGATCTTCTTAAGTGCAGAAGAATTGCTGACCTCACTGAGGCTGCTACAGCCCTCAAATGCACTGGCTCCAATGGTATTTACGCTGGAAGGAATGCTTACGGACGTTATCGTCGTATTGTTCTTAAACAGTCCCGCCCCCAGTGCTGTTACTTTTCTTGCAGAGGAAGCTATGCTCAGGCTTGACGGAATACCGACCTTGGAATTCTTTCCATAATATCTTACCAGGGTTATGGTTCCGTTATTGTTCTGTTCATAAGCCCATTCCTTGCCGTAAACGGCAAAACCGTTCACCTCCACCGTAATGGTTTTGGTTGTCTTTGGGTAAACATGATGCTTACTCTCTTTTGCGGTGAGCCTGATGGTGATCTTTCCTCTACCCTTTGCCGTAAGCTTGTCTCCGCCGGTGATCCATGCTTCTCCATTTAATCCGGATGCATTCACGCTGCAGGTAACTGCCGCCTCATCCAGTGCCTTGACTCTTAATGGCTTCGCCAGAAGTTCGCCGGAGGTAACATAGGTATTGGCTTTTGTACCTTTTTTCATTCCGTCCGGATTTAAGGTAATGTTCTGTTTTCCCTGAAGAACCGCAAGAGCCTTTTTGGATACTGCCTTGTAATGCTTTGTGGCGCCTACATTTACGGTAATATAAGAATATCCCGTCTTCTGAAGTGTCGCCTTACTTCCGTTTAGCTTTGCAACGGAAGAATTGCTGCTCTTAAAGGTGATCTTCGGTTTATCTGCCTTACCTCCGTTGATCTTTGTGGAAATGGTGAACGTTTTTCCTTTATTGCCGGCTCCTTTGATCACATTGGATACCTTCAGTGTACGTGCAGCCTTATTGATCTTGAAATTTTTCTTTACAGATTTTGATCCTGCAAAAGCACCCGATCCCTTAATAGTCACACTTCCGGTTCCCGGCTCTTTGCTTTTGGTCGATGCCTTATAATCCTTACCGGATTTTAAGGTTATACCGTTAAATTTTACCGTTACCTTTGGAAGGGATGCCTTTCCGTTCCAGGTACGGCTTCCAACGGTGATCTTTGCCTTGGTCAGATCTGCTTTTGCCCAGTGTGCGTATAATGTCAAATCCTCGGGCAGAAGTAATAAAGACTTGGAAGTGATCTTCGTGCCGCCTTTTCCTGCTCTGGTATACCATCCCAGGAAATAATATCCCTTATAGACAGGTACCGGAAGGGTTCCGAATGCCTCTCCCTTTTTCAGGAGCTTTGTCTTCTGTTTCTCCGACAGCACTGCTTTTTTCGCATTTTTGTTGAATGTGATCTTAAAGTTTAATTTTTCTGTGGTTCCTACGGAAACAAACTTGAATGAGTGGTCCTTTGCGTAGCTTTCTGCATAGGATCCTGTATATCCGTAAATGGCAAAATTTTCTGATACGCCATCAAAAAGGCTATCATTCAGCTTTGTAACCCCGGAAGGGATCGTAGCATTCTTCAGGGAACTGCACTCCGCAAAAATATTGGAGCCTGTTCCATTTGCAATATTCCGGGAAGGAAATGTGATCTTCTCCAGTGCCGTGCATGCTTTAAAGACCTCAGATCCCATATAGACCAGCGATTCCGGAAGCTGGATTTCCTTCAGCGCACTGCATTTCAGAAATGCATCATTGTCGATCTGTGTTACGTTCTTTGGAATATTCACCTTTGTAAGCCCTGTACAGCCGCTGAAGGCATAGGACTCAATTTTTTTCACTGTATCCGGGATCTCTACGGTTTCAAGGCCTTTACAGTTCTCAAAAATGCTGTAGGGAACATTATCGATTCCCTTTGCGAATGTAACCTTTTTAAGATTGGAACAATCTACAAAAGGTCCTGCTTCCCGGTAAGCAGTATCAACACCTGCCGGCACATTGATCTCGTTAAGGCCTGTACAGCCTCCAAAGGCACTTCCTCCAAGAAATTCCAGTCCTTCCGGAAATACGATCCTGTCAATATTTTTACAGCCATAGAACGCAGAACCATTGATGACTTTCAGGGATGCCGGAAGTTCACTTCTGCTCAGCTTCAGATCCGTACAGTTCCAGAATGCATCTGCATCGATAGATTCCAGGTTTTTGGGCAGTGTGATCTCTTTAAGATATCCGCAGTTACAGAATGCCCGATAGCCGATTTTTTTTACGGAATCCGGCAGAACCACTTCCTCCAGCATGAGCATTGACCCCGGTGAATAAAAAATACCTCTCGGGATTTCTTCCATTCCCTGCTCAAATGTAACCTTCTTAAGTGTCGTCAGACCTGCAAACGGTCCTCCCCATGCTCTGTTGGCTGCGGTATAATCCTCTGTTTTCATCTGTGGCGGAATATTGATTTCTGTAAGACTGGTTTCGCTGAACGCACTGCCTCTTAAAACCTTCAGTGTGGAAGGCAGCTGGATCTTGCTCAGACTTTTACAGTTATTAAAGGCTCCTGCTTCGATAGACTCAAGCTTTGCGGAAAGATGGACATCTTTCAGATTGACGCAGCTGTTAAACGCATTTTTTTCGATATTTGTCACACTGTCCGGTATATTGATACTGAGAAGCCCGGTACAGCTTAAAAAGAATCCCTTGGGGATCGAGGTAATGCCTTCTCCGAAGGTTACATTCCGCAGTGCGCTGCATCGTGCAAATACGCCTGCATAGGCCGGACTTTCCCCGATGGCTCCATCCGCCTTTACAGATGCCGGTATATGAACAGAATTCAGTGCCGTACAGCCCTGAAAAACACCGGCACAGATGGTAACTCCATTATCCGGAAGTGAAATACTGCGAACAGAAGTACAGCCGCTGAAGGCTTCCCTTTCCACTCTCTTCACCGTTGACGGAATGACCACCTCAGTCATGTTAATGCAGTTCGCATAGGCTCCTCCTGCGATCTCCGTAACCGGATAGCCTGCGATACTTGAAGGGATCTTTCCGTCTGTCTGCTGACAGCGGTCCTCCCCGGTCTTTTTCCCGTCTTTGTCAAAATGCTGATCATAGACCACTGAAAGGATCGTTACTTCCCCATTGGATACCTTATAGTTAAGTCCGTTCCAGACGCCTGTGGTACCTGCGCCGGCTTCTTCTGTCTGGCCATCCTCAAAAGCAGATTCCTGTTCTCCGTCAGCCGGCTCTGGCAGAAGCTCCTGTGTTTCTTCCTCCTCTGTCATTTCCTCTGATGGCTGAATTTCTTCCGCTTCACCAGTGTCCGTGTTTTCGTCGGAAAGGATATCTTCCTGTACCTCCTCTTCTCCGGCTTCTTCTGTGTCTGCTTCCGGTTCTTCTTCAATTTCTTCTGTTTCCGGTTTCTCTTCCGTGTACAGAGAGTTTTCTTCACCGGAAGTAAACTCTGCCGCATTTGCCAGCCACGGTGTATACACACTTGTTGCCAGCATTGTCACTGTCAGAAGCAGTGCCAGTTTTCTCTTCATCTTACTCTCCTCCTTTTTCTTTTTCATAAATATTTATGGGAATGGTTTATTCCCGTTCAAAGACGACTTTGCCGCCAAGAACTGTCATATCCACCTTCACCGTCTTGATCTCATCGGGATCAATGGAATAAATATCTTTCTCAAGAACTACAAGATCCGCGTTTTTCCCGGTTTCAATCGTTCCGTTCTCCTTCTCTGTATAGGAAGCGTAAGCTGCGTTTTTTGTAAAAAGCTTCACCGCCTCATCTACAGACATTTTTTCGGATGGGATCCAGCCTTCCTGTGGCTGACCGCTGATATTTTTGCGGGTGACTGCAAAATAAATATTCTCCATGGCATCAAAGCTTACCACAGGAGCATCCGAACCGCCGGACGTATGGATTCCCATATCCAGCATGCTCTTCCATGCATACACCTTATCCATACGGTGTGCGCCGATGGCAGGTTCCACTGTGTTCATATCCAGATCGATAAATACCGGCTGGATATATGCCAGAAGATCCTGGTCTTTCATCCCCTGCAAAATACGCGGATTGGTGATCTGGCAATGCACGATACCATGTCTGCCCTTTTTATTATCCTTCCGGTAAGGAGATTTCGCTGCTGCCTCAATGACCATATCCATGGCACGATCGCCGATACAGTGTACCGCTGCCTGCATCTGATGCTGGTCAAAAAAAGCAAACAGATCGTCAAGCTCCTCCTGACTGAATGTGATGATCCCGGTATTTCCCGGCGAATCCTCGTAAGGCTCATTCATGGCCGCTGTTCTTGCACCAAGGGAACCATCTTGGATCAGCTTCATTGGTCCGACAGTAAAGTGATACCCCCTCTGTCCGGTACGATATCCTTCCTCAATAAAAGCCTTCGCATCCTCCGCCCGCTCAAAAAGGCACTGCTCATAATGGCGGATACTCAGCTCTCCTCTGGCATCCAGTGCCTTATAGGAGGCCATGATCCGACGCCAGTTTTTCCCCGGAAGTGAAGCAAGATCATCGGACTGTACACCTGTAAATCCACATTCATTCAGCTTCTTCGCACTGTATTTGATGTAGTCTTCCACTTCTTCCTGGGATGGTGCTTCCAATACGGAAGAATAAAACTGTACTGCATTCTCCTTCAGAAGTCCGGTATCCAGGTCAACCTCCTTCTCAATCTCCGGGAACTCCGGGATTTTTTTCAGAAGCTCCAGACCGCAGCTGTTGCACACAGCCACATGCCCGCAGACACGCACCATAATGATGGGGATTTCCGTTGAGAGCGCATCCAGCTCATCCTTGTGCGGATAGCGTGGCTTATCAAAATGCTCCTCATTCCAGCCTCTGCAGTAGAGCCAGGTCAGCTTCTGACCTTTGCTCTCCTCCAGTCTTTTTTTTGCTGCGGCAAGCATTTCCTCAACACTTGTGCAGTCAAACAGTTTTACAGATCTTTCCACAAATGCATAATGCAGCATATGCATATGTGTATCCACAAAACCGGGCAGCATCAGCCTTCCCTTAAGGTCGATCCGCTTTTTGCAGGAAAAAGCTTCCGCTTCTTTATCAGTTCCCACAAAAACGATCCGGCCATTTTCGATTCCCACAGCCTCTGCCACTTTTTCACTGTCATCCAGTGTTCTTATACATCCGTTAAAAAAAATTGTATCCACTGTTTATTTTTCCTCTTTTTCTTTTTTATCCTCGTAGAAAAGTGCCATATCCTTGTCTACCTTTCCGATTCCCATGTAACGCGCCTTGTAATCCTTCAGCAGTTTAAAGAAAGTACCACTTAAGATAAACAATGTGGCAACATTTACAAATGTAGGGAATACGGTTGTAAAGTCTGCAATTACCCACAGCTGCGCCGGTGTTCCGTTTCCGTAAAGAGTAAGCACTGTGACCAGAAGACCCCATAATGGTGTTCCAAGGATAAAAACCTTCTCTGCAATCTTCAGAACCTTCTGATTATTTTTCAGCCAGTGCTTCAGGATCACGCTGTAGTAGGTGAACCATCCGGTTGATGTTGTTAATCCAAAAAGAAAAATACTGATCGCGATCAGTGCTCTCGCAATGGAGCCCATTCCAGACTCAAATGCTGTCAGTGTCAGCTCTGATCCCTGAAGTCCTGAATTCCAGTAGCCGGTGATGATAACAACAAGACCTGTCATGGAGCAGACTACGATGGTGTCTGCAAATACCTCAAATGCTCCCATCAGTCCCTGTTTTACAGGATGGTCTGTCTTTGCGGAAGCATGGATCATAGGAGATGTTCCCCAGCCTGCCTCGTTGCTGTATACGGAACGGGCAAAGCCAAGACGCATTGCTGTTGCAACACCGGCTCCCATAAATCCGCCGACTGCCGCCTGTGTTGTAAATGCACCCTTGAAGATCAGTCCAAAGGTTTCCGGCAGCTTGTCAAAATTCACTACCAGTATTGCGAGAGAGCCTACAATGTAAAGCATACACATGATCGGTGTCATATAGGAAGAGATCACGCCGACTTTCTTTACACCGCCGATGATGATCAGATAGATCGCTGCCACATACAAAAGTGACGGTACGATGTACGGCAGGTGGAAGGTACTTCCGACAGCCTCTGATACTGTATAATTCTGCAAAGTAATGAACCATGTCATGAAAATACAGCCGCCGAACAGTACTGCAAAAAGTTTCCAGAAGGGAAGCTTTTTCTCTCCGCCAAGCCCCTTCTGCATGTAGTAGGTCGGGCCTCCCTGGTACTCACCGTTTGGCTGTTTCTCTCTGTAGTATACAGCAAGTGTTACCTCTGCCATCTTGATGACCATGGCAAGAAGCGCTGCGATCCAGAGCCAGAATAATGCCCCAGGTCCTCCTGTTGCAATAGCCGTTGCAACACCGGACATATTGGATACACCAACAGTACCTCCGATCGCAATGGAAATAGCCTGGAACGGTGTCAGGCTCTTTCCGTCATCTCCGCCTTCCTGGCGACGTTCTTTACTGAACATGTTTTTCACAATGTAACCAAAATGGCGAAACTGGAAGAAACCGGAACGTACTGTCAGATATACGCCTGTAGCGAGGATCGTGATCAGCAACGGCAGTCCCCAGAGCCAGTTGGTCAGATTTTCAAATAATTCAAACATCTTTTCCTCTCCTGTCCTTCTTATTTTTTGTCTTTTGCATCCACTCGGAAAATCTGTGTATAGAATATAAAAAATCCCCGGAACATGAAGGCAGATACGGATACCCGGTGTTCCCGACATACAGCTCTTCTGCCATATATCTGCGAGCCCCGTTTCTATCCTCTTTATCCTTCATGCTCTGGGGATCTTACATTTCAGCCCACGAATCTTCCAAACGATGACAGTATATCACAGTTCCGGAGGAATTTCTACTTTTTCTGTTTGAATTTTGTATTTTTATTCATTTTTCGTGAATATTACTATTTTACCGTATGGATTCCGGATACTCCACCCCTTCCGGCATGGAATCCCATTCGTTAAGGCCAAGGCTCTGCTTGAATTTCGCCTGTTCAAGCGTAAGCGTCGGGAGATCATCCTGCAGATAATCCATCAGCTCGCTGATGCCTTCCCTTGTCTTGTTATTTACCATAAAGATCCTCTCACAGCCCATGTTCTCCATCCACTGTCTGACCATGGGAATGTTGGCATGGGGAGAATCCACCTTGGTGATGATCCCGATCAGCGGCCGTAGTAGAAAATTCCTGCTGCCGTCACTAAACAGGTTAAAGGGCTCATTGGCTGCCTGTACAATGGCGATCACATCCGCCTCAAAGGAAAAGCAGGCCAGTCCTACGCTGAAATGCTTGGATTCCGCATATTCTCCCGGTGAATCAATAGTATCTTCATTTGTATTGGTATACTGAGTCTTATGATAATGAAGCTCTTCCCCTTTAAGCG
This sequence comes from Blautia sp. BCRC 81119, assembly GCF_003184505.1. NCBI lineage: Bacteria > Bacillati > Bacillota > Clostridia > Lachnospirales > Lachnospiraceae > Blautia > Blautia sp. BCRC 81119. The sequence continues at coordinate 100,291 of NZ_QJHD01000004.1, forward strand.
CCTGTGTCAGGGATGTTTTGCCGGCTTCACTTCGACCCATCAGAAAAATTTTTTTCATTTTTTATCCCGTCCTGCCTCAGCTTCTGTGGATCTTACAGACATCGAATTTCAATGTCTCATGGAAAAATCGTACCACTTCCTCCACGGCTGTCATCACTTCCGTAAAACCGCCTGTCAGGATCAGCGTCCCGCAGAAACGATCCATAAATCCTACTTCCACATGAGCTGCCTTCACTGCAACATCTGCCGCAACCACGATTGCCTCCCAGGGTGTGACACGGACCATGCCGATGGCATCTCCTCTGTGATCTTCACCTTCATGAACACCGATATGTAACGCAAGATTCTCATATATCGATCTGTCATTTGGTGTAAAAACATGTGCAAAGGAAAGCTCCTTTCCAGGTACTCTCACCCGGGTCAGCCGAAGTCTTCTTCCCTTAAGGTTCTCATAATCATCATGAAACAGCCTCTCCAGCAGTTCTTCCTTTGTTATCCGTTCTTCCATGGTACACTTCCTTATCTCTTGGTGATATTGCATACTACATATCCCAGAGTATCACGGAAATAATCCACGATCTCCTCCATTGCAGTCTGCACATCGGAAATCTCTCCTGTTATGATCAGTGTTCCTGTAAAACGGTCTGCAAATCCAAGATACACATTACCGCTCTTCACAGCAATATCGGATGCGATCACAGCAGACTCGGAAGGTGTCATGTTCATGATACCAATTGCAGATGATCCATAGTCCACCTGCGGATTCAGTCCAAGCTTCTGATATATGATAGGTGCCGGACCACCCATGATATGGGCAAATGTGATCTCCTTACCGGCTACGGTTTCCTGTACGATTCTGATCTGATCTCTATGTTCATCCGCCATTGATGATTCCTCGCTTTCAAAAATTTCGTATTACAGCATTTTTTTAATTACTGCTATATTCTTCCCGATCGATCTATAGCACTCTCAGAAATTACTGCATCAAGTTCAGCTGTGCAAAACATAATTTGATGCGTCAGATGTTCTCGACGTACGTAATATTCGATAAGCCGGACTCTGTTCATCCGGCTTATAATTTCCCTACGTTAAATTTTACTATCTGAGCCTCTTAATGTCAATACAATTCTTCGAAAATAAGGCAAAAAACAACGTTAATCGAAATATAAATCCACAGAAAACAACATCTATTTCCACATCAGGATAAAAATCATTCAAAAATCTGCTCAGAACTCAAACACCTTCTTAATACTGTCATAATGTAGGAATTTTCCCTCTGCGGCAAACGCCCGGATCTGCTCCAGGGTTGCAAACATATATCCGTCTGTCTCTTCTGTCTGAAGCTTCAGATCCTTATCCTCCACATCCATGACAAAACGGTACACATCCACAAAGTAATTATCTCCTTCCCCCGGGTTCTCTCTTTTATATGTAAAAAGGTATCCGCCCTCTGCCTCACTGGCGTCCAGTCCGGTCTCCTCTTTCACCTCACGGAGTACTGCATCACGGGAAGCCTCTCCTGCCTGGGCTGCACCGCCGGAAACCTCCCACCAGCCCGGAGCCCAGGCCTTTGTCATCACACGTTTAGTAATAAGAAAGGTCTTGTCCGGTCTTGCTACCACGCCCAAAACTGTCAGATGATACTCTCCATCCTTTAAACACCAGTCATTGCGCTTCATAGTTCGTCCTGTCGGTTTCTTATCTGCATCGTAAATATCCCAGAATTCCATTTTATCTATCTCCTGTCTTTTTACAGAACGCGGAAATACAGTCTTACATTTGATCCGTTTCAGCCTGCCCGTTTCTCCGTTTTCTGTATCTTTTTTATTTGTTATGATAACACGTTAAAATCATATATGTAAACCCCTGGATCCGATACCATTTTCCAGTTAGCGTTACCGTTCTACATCTGTTTTTTTCACATTATAAACATGCAAGTACCTGCAGCCTGAAAGATGATACACAAAAATCTATAGATTATTTTTATTATATCGCTCGTATTATGAATTAGTTTTATAGATTATTTTGTTATATAATTAACACAAACAAACGATTCTATTTAAAATAACCAGGGAGGTTTTTTTCAGATGAAGAATGATTATCCGCATATTTTTTCCCCATTAACCGTTAAAAATATGACTATCAAGAACCGTATTGTTATGATGCCGATGGGCACCAACTACGGTGAACAGAACGGCGAAATGAGTTTTCTTCATATCAATTATTATGAGCAGCGTGCGAAGGGTGGCACAGGTCTCATCATCGTAGAGAACGCAAGCATCGATTCCCCGCAAGGCTCCAACGGAACCACACAGCTGCGCATCGACCATGACAACTATCTGCCACGTCTTTTCAAATTCTGTGAAAATATTCATAGATACGGAACAAAGATCGCGATCCAGATCAACCATGCCGGAGCTTCCGCTGTTTCTTCCAGGATCAACATGCAGCCGGTTTCCGCATCTGACGTTCCATCCAAAGAAGGCGGCGAGATCCCGCGACCTCTTTCCAAAGACGAGATCCTTCACATCGTAAAAAAATACGGTGAGGCTGCAAAACGTGCACAGACAGCTGGCTTTGACGCGGTAGAGATCCATGCAGGACACTCCTATCTGATCAGTCAGTTCCTCTCCCCGATCACAAACAAGCGTACCGACGAGTTCGGCGGATCTGTTGAGAACCGTACCCGTTTCTGCCGTATGGTCATCGATGAGGTAAGGAAACAGGTAGGACCTTTCTTCCCGATCATGCTCCGTCTCAGTGCGGATGAGCTGATGGAAGGCGGAAATACACTGGAGGATACTCTGGAATACCTGGATTATCTTCAGGAAGAGGTTGATATCTTTGATGTTTCCTGCGGACTTAACGGTTCCATCCAGTACCAGATCGATGCAAATTATCTCCCGGACGGATGGCGTTCCTACATGGCAAAGGCCGTAAGAGAAAAATTCAACAAGCCATGTATCTCCATGGGTAATGTCCGTGACCCGAAGGTTGCTGAGCGTATCCTGGCTGACGGTGATGCAGACTTGATCGGTATGGGCCGTGGTCTGATCGCAGACCCTGCATGGGTAAACAAGGTTGCCACAGGTCATGAGTGTGACCTCCGCAAATGTATCTCCTGTAACGTTGGCTGTGCCGGAAACCGTATCGGTGTAAACCGTCCGATCCGCTGTACTGTAAACCCATCTGTTCTTGAGGGCGATGTATATAAGAAAAAACATGTAAATAAAAACTGCAACGTAGTCGTTATCGGCGGCGGCACTGCCGGACTGGAAGCTGCCTGTACAGCCGCAGAGGTTGGATGCAATACCTTCCTTCTGGAAAAAGGCAATGAGCTTGGCGGACTTGCATCTCTGATCTCAAAGATCCCTGCAAAGAACCGTCTTGCTGATTTCCCGCACTATCTCATGCATCGTGCTGAACAGCTTGATAATCTTTACATCTTCAAAAACACAGAAGGAACACCGGAAAACATCCGCAAGTTCCATCCGAATATCATCGTAAGCTCCACCGGCTCCGCTCCGCTTCTGCCTCCGATCGCAGGACTGAAGGATCGTATTGACAACGAGAAACATAATATTTATTCTATTCTTGGTATGATCAGCCACATTAATGATTTTCCGAAGGATCTGGAAGGCAAAAAGGTTGTTGTTGTAGGCGGCGGTGCTGTAGGTCTTGATGTTGTGGAATTCTTTGCTGACAGAAACGCAGACATCTCTATCGTTGAGATGATGGATCAGATCGGACGTGATCTTGACCCGGTAAGCAAAAATGACACAAAGACCATGATGAAAAAACACAATGTACATCAGCTTACAAAAACTGCTCTCCTTGAGGTTAAGGATTCTTCCTTCCTTGTCAGGGGCGACGGTGAGCCTTATGAGCTTCCATTTGAGTACGGCTTCGTATGTCTCGGAATGAGAGCTCAGGGACAGCTTTACCAGAACCTCACAGAGGAATTTTCTTCTGAGGATGTTGAGATCATGAACATCGGCGACAGCCAGAGAGCAAGACGAATCATTGACGGTACCCAGGAAGGACGCAATATCCTTACCATTCTTGAGCAGAAGGGATACCTTTAATATTTTTCCGCTATACCCTTTCCGGGAATATTTCAATCCTTCTACCGGAAAGTGTATATAGATCTGTTACAGTTCACTCGGTGATCCGTAACATAGTTTTTCCACGTCTTCCTCCCCCGCAGCCGTCCGGAGAATGTCCGCAACTTCTTCAGATCTATGTGGCGGGAGGTTTAAAAAAGACAAATCTTCATCCAGATTTTACCAATGAGAGGAGTTATTACCATGTCAGAAAGAATCACAGGACATACCGAACTGATTGGTCTTATGGCATATCCGATCCGCCACTCCAGCTCTCCTGCCATGCAGAATGAAGCTTTTGCAAAGCTTGGCTATGATTATGCATATCTTGCATTTGAGATTGGTGCAGACGAGATCGAGGATGCTGTAAAGGCCATCCGTACTCTGAAAATGAGAGGTTCCAACGTTTCCATGCCGAACAAAACTCTGGTAGGCCAGTACCTTGACGAGCTTTCACCGGCAGCAGAAATGTGCGGCGCTGTAAACACCATCGTTAATGATCATGGTCATCTTACAGGCCATATCACAGACGGTATCGGATTTATGGCAGCACTGAAAGACAATAACATCAACGCCATCGGAAAGAAAATGACCATCGTAGGTGCAGGTGGTGCCGCAACTGCTATCGAGATCCAGGCAGCACTTGACGGTGTAGGCGAGATCGTGATCTTCAACCGCAAAGATGAATTCTGGGACCGTGCAGTATCTACGGTAGAAAAGATCAACACCAGAACTTCAAGCCATGCTGTTCTCTATGATCTGGCAGATCTTGACCAGCTGAAAACAGAAATGGCTGACAGTTATATTTTCGTAAATGCGACAGGTGTTGGAATGAAACCACTGGAAGGTCAGTCCGTTGTTCCGGACAAGTCTTACTTCCGCCCGGAGCTTATCGTTGTTGACGTGCCTTACTCCCCTCTTAAAACTGCTATGCGTTCTATGGCAAAGGAAGTTGGCTGCAAGACAATGAACGGCCTTGGCATGATGCTTTTCCAAGGCTCCGCTGCATTTGAACTGTGGACCGGCGAACCGATGCCGATCGAACATATGAAAGAGATTCTTAACATCAGATACGACGACTAAACTGCTATCTGTTCCTGTCGTATCAGAAAGGACCATTATGAAAACAGTTCAGGTAAGAAATATCACACTCGGAGAGGGAAGACCGAAGATCTGTGTCCCGATCGTGGGACAGACAAAGGATGATATCCTCCTTGAGGCAGGGACCTTCGCAAGGATACCCGTAGACGTTGTGGAATGGCGTGTTGACTGGTTTGAGGACGTTTTTGACACAGACAAGGTTCTGGATGTGGCAAAAGATCTCCAGACCGTTTTAAAGGACACTCCGATCCTCTTCACCTTCCGTACGGCAAAGGAAGGCGGAGAAAAAGCAATCTCCAATAAAGATTACAAAGCTCTTAACATGGCCGTTGCAAAGAGCGGCTATGTAGATCTCATTGATGTAGAAGCCTTCACAGGTGAGGAGATCGTAAAAAGCATGATCCAGGAAGCACACAGCTATGGCGTAAAGGTCATCGCTTCCAACCATGATTTTGACGCAACTCCTGCGAAGGATGAGATCGTGCGCCGTCTCTGCATGATGCAGGACTATGGCGCAGATATCCCCAAAATGGCTGTTATGCCAAGAAACAAACAGGACGTGCTTACACTCTTAAGTGCCACTCTGGAAATGTCCGAGCAGTTCGCCGACCGCCCGATCATTACCATGTCCATGGCAGGTACCGGTGTTGTCAGCCGTCTTACAGGCGAGACTTTTGGTTCCGCCCTTACCTTCGGTGCAGCTACAAAAGCTTCCGCACCGGGACAGATCAATGTCAACGAGCTTGAACAGGTTCTTGACATTATCCACAAAAGCCTGTGATCCTGTGACCTCCCATAAAAAGGATCTACAGTAGATTTTTGTAACAGAACGCGAATTATAAACCAATTTTTAAACCCAATTGATGTAACAAATTTTTGCAATTTTAATCCCATAATAGCAAATCTATTAAAATAATAATTAAAAACAACAAATCTCATGACAAAAAAAGAAGTGTGCTGACCCATCCAGCACACTTCTTCTTTTTCTGTTTTTTATATCTTTGTTATTCCTCTGATCAATTTTTATCCTCGATGGCATTCTCCTCTTTCTTTCTGGGATCCCAGTTTGAAAGGAAGATATTCAGACCGAAGCCTACAGCCAGGGCCCATGCGGATGCCCATGCAGTTCCCTGGGTTGCAAGCACAGCTGCCATAACACCTGCGATCATCTTGTCACGGTCTGTTCTGCAGTAATCCATACCGATCCTTGCACAGACAAAGGCCTGGAACATCAGAGTAATGGAGGAACCGACTCCGAAGATCGGACGGAAGAAGCTTACAACCGGAATGATCAGCACACTTAAAAACGTTGCAATACGGAAGGATGCCATACCGCCGATCAGAGACTTCATAGCTTTCTTTCCCTCCTTGTAACGGATGGAAACAGATACTGTCATTCCAACCCATAACGGACCGGAAAGCGGCGGAAACGGCGCAATGACGGAAAGGATCAGGTTCCTGATGCCGCTGACCAGGTTGGAACGGCTGGAATTGAAATCAATATACTCATCGTTTCTGGACTGACGTGCCTCTGTAACCAGTGTCTCTGTGGTAACAAAATCACCAAATGCGATAACATAGCATACAAGTGCCAGAGGAAGCGCTTTGACAAACATGGAGACCGGCGGGATTCCCACACCAAAGATACTTACCTGTGAGATGATCTCTTTGAACTGCGGGATCTTGATAAAGGTTCCCAGCTCCAAACCAGGCGCATCCAGTTCTCCTACAAGAAGACCTACCACCATGGCGATCAGATACGGGAAAAGGTTTCCATACCTGGCAACAAGATCCAGGAATTTGTTGTTCTTTCTCTTCTCCTGATATTTATCTGAAAAGCTGATCAGGATCAGAAGGCCTACACCGGCAACGATCGCCAGCGGATACTTATGCATGTTGCCGCCCTCTCCCAGCTGTCCTGCCATAACCGTCACCGGCGCAGCAAGAAGGATACCACCCTTAACAGAATTTGGTACTGCATGGACAAATTTATCCGCAAGCTTGGTGATGCCCATAAATATGAACACGAGACCAACCAGCATCTGCAGGGCGATCATTGCCTGGATACGTTCTTTTCCCATAGGGAAGCCTTCCAGGAATACGATCGTCAACGGAAGGGTCGGTGTGATCCATCCCGGTACAACCGGATCACCAAGTAAGCTGTGTAGCATATACAGCATGGTCTCTATGATCACACAGCTCCATGCCAGCTCATAAGGCAATCCCAGATATTGTTCCAGATAAGGAACCGCCGCCAGTGCCGTAACCCCGAGGATCAGGCCCTGGATAAACTCTACGGACTCAATTTTATAGTGAATAAACGGAAAACGAATCTGAAATGGCCCAAACGGAATGTAGGGCAGTTCGTTTTCTCTTCGCTGTCTTGCTGCACGTGCCATAACGATTCTCCTTTATCGTTTTTTTGATAATACATATATAGTATCTTTTATTTTGTAAGTTTGTTAATTAACAAACATTTTCAGAAACGGTAAAGTCCAATCCGGGAATTGTTCCCGAATTGGAACTTTGTTTTGCACAGATTCAGTCATCTTTGTCTGTATCCATACAATGATTCACTTTTTTTACTGTAGTCAAACGGATATTCACCCCAAGAGATTTCCTTGATTCAGTCAAGCCTCTTTTCCACGGTTCATCTTAACGAACAGTGCAAGAAGGATTCCTATGAATGTCACTGCCATATTGAGAAGCAGGATCATTCTCGGAGCACTGGTTCCGGCAGTCTTTGTAATGTAGCCGGCCAGTGTCAGAATGGTGTAGTTCGCAACGCTGGATGCGATCATGACCATGGATGTTGCAGTTCCCTTGTTTTCCGGGAAGAACTCCGCAGTTGTGGAAACAGCCAGCTGAAGCACACCGCCTGCGCCTGCAAAACCGATCACAAATCCACCGATAAGACAGATTGTCGGATTCTGGATAAAGTAGCAAAGTCCCAGCATGATGAAAGAGATCAGCGGATAAATGATCAGGATATTGATCTCCTTCAGTCCTTTTTTGATAAATACAGAGGAACACAGGATCGCTGCAAAGGTTCCTACTGCATAAAAGGACTGGATCTTGGAAGGATCACTTAAGTTATAAAGCTTTCCGAGCTCCTGGTTACAGTTCAGCCACAGCATGAATGTAGAAGAGCTTGTAAATCCGATGAGGATTGCTGCAAGAGCTGCAGGAGTGATCTTTAATTTTGCTTTTTCTTTCTTTACTGTACCTGCTGTATTTCTCTCCGGGAATGGCAGGAACAGGATCAGGATTCCATCGATAAAGATCGCAGCACCTGCAACAATAAAAATGGTTCTGTAGGACATATTCGCCGCTGCTACAAATCCGATGAGGAAAGGAAGCAGAAACTGGCTGATACACATGGAGAATTTTGTAAACAGGTTCGCTACAGAAGGATTGTTTACATAAATCTCCATACATGTCGGGCTTACGCAGGTGTCCAGGAAGGAGTTTGCGATACCGCCTACAATGGCAAAGGCGTAGGCAACTCCCATAGACGGAGCAAATGCGATTCCCATAAAGTATGCTGCATAACAGATCACGCCGATGATTCCGCTTAATCTGCGTCCGAATTTGTCGGACAGGGGACCGGAAAATGGAAGAGAGATCAGTCTTCCAAGTCCAAGTGCGGCAATTACAGATACTACCATGCTGACATCCATAGTTCCATCACTTAAAGCCTTTGCTCCCCAGTGAGCCGCAAGCTCCGGCTTGTACTGACCCATGATGGAAGCTCCGATTCCATGGATGAAATATGTAAAATACAGTGCGATAGAAGTAATCACTAAATTTTTCTTACCTGTCTGGCTCATTTTTCTTATTTCCCTTCGTTCTCAGCCTGGAATTTCTGGTACTCATCTGTCGGCATCTCAAGACCTGTGTAAAGCTTGTAAGATGCTGCACCCTGCCACAGAAGCATTCCTTTTCCGCCTACCGCAAGCTTCACGCCTGCTTCTTTTGCTTCTTTTACCATCTTTGTCTCTGCCGGATTGTATACGCAGTCAGCAACAACAAGATCCTTATGGAACATGGATTTATCAACCAGTGTGATGTCATCATGTGGTTTCATTCCTGCAAGTGTTCCATTCGCGAGGATATCTGCGTTTGCGATCTCTTCCCTCAGTTTGTCCTGGTCGTCAAGGCAATATACGCTTACTTTGCAGTCCGGTACTTCTTTTGCAAGCTTCTCAGCAGTTCCTTTTGCTCTGTCAAGGAATGGATCGTCAGGATTGAAGATCGCGATGGATGCAGCTCCGTCAAGGGCACACTGTACAGTAAGGGCTGTAGCTGCACCGCCTGCTCCGAGGACTACCATCTTTTTACCCTTTACATCAACACCGTGCTCTTTCAGATTGCGGACAAATCCGATACCGTCTGTGATATGTCCAACAAGTTTTCCATCCTCATTTACGATAGTATTTACAGCGCCGATGATCTTTGCTGCCGGTGAAAGCTCGTCTACACACTGAGCTACTTTGTTCTTGCAAGGCATGGTTACATTGCAGCCTCTCATTTTGAACAGACGCATTGCATCAAGAGCTGCCGGAACCTGATCTTCTTTGATATCAAATGCCATGTAAGCATAGTCCAGATTATGGTACTGGAAGCTGAAGTTGTACATAGCCGGGGATCCGGAATGTCCTACAGGGCTTCCGATCAGTGCAAGTAAACCAGTTGTTCCTTTAATTCTCTGTTCCATTTCTTTTTACCTCCTGCATTTTCCCCTGTCAGACACCGGATATATTTTCTCCGGTGTCTGACAGGTCATCTTTTTAATTTTTGTACTGTCCGGTTTATTGGATAGATTGGCAGATCAGATCCTGGAAGCTACCTCATAAGCCTCTTTTGTTGCATCCAGTGCACGTCTTGCACGGATAGCATCTCCGATCACATGTGTCTCAGGTACAAGGTCTTTGATCTTCTCTTCCAGAGGATTGTAGTTGCGGAATCCCATGGAAAGGATCACAGAATCATATCCTCTTGACTCGTGACGTACTCCGTCAGCGGTCTCATATTCTACACCGTCTTCATAGAATTTGCATACCTTTGCTCCGGTGATCTCCTTGATTCCGTAGTCCTCGAAATCCTTCATCAGATATACTCTGTGCTCGTGGATCACGTCTGCACCTACGGTATCACGGAACTCGATAACAGTTACATCATGCTCCTGCTCGCCTAAAAATGCAGCTGTCTCGCATCCAACCATTCCACCGCCGACAACGAGAACCTTTTTGCCTGCTGCTCTCTTGCCATCCAGAAGGTCAGAGCCGTGGATGATAGCCGGATTGTCGATTCCCTCGATCGGAAGGATCAGAGTCTTGGAACCGGTGGCAATGATCACGCTGTCCGGCTTCTCTTCTTTGATAAGCTCCGGAGTTACCTCACAGTTCATCACGATCTTAACGCCATCCTTCTGGCAGCGATGGATGTAGCTGCGGATCATGTTTGTGATGTCACCTTTTCCCGGCGGATATGCAGCAAGTCTCATGTTTCCGCCGAGAACATCTCCTGCCTCATAAAGTGTTACCTCATGGCCTCTCTCTTTTGCGATAAATGCAGCGGAAAGTCCTGCAACACCGCCACCGATAACCATAACCTTCTTCGGCTCTTCCGCTTTCTCAAGCGGCTCTGCCTCATGACCCAGGAATGGGTTTGTCAGACAGCATACCGGATTTCCTGCATACATGTTTGCAACACAGCCCTGAAGACAGGCGATACAAGGAGTCATATCCTCAAGACGCTCTTCCTGTGCTTTCTTCGGCATAGCCGGATCTGCAAGGCTCTGACGTCCGAATGCTACAAGATCTGCTCTTCCTTCTTTTACCATCAGTTCTGCGAACTGTGGCTCTGTATAACGTCCAACTGTGATCACCGGGATATTTACCGCACGTTTGATCTCCTCAACCTCTGCTGCAGAGAATCCACCGTGGATAACAGTCGGTGCCCACATAAACTCATCCTTGATATGAACGGCACGGGATACATGGAGTCCGTCCAGTCCGCAGCTTTCCAGATATGCTGCGATCGCTGCACTGTCGTGGACATCAAGTCCTCCCGGAACCTCATCTGCACAGTTGATTCTTGCAAGAACTGCAATCTTTCCCTGTGTTGCTTTTTTAACTTCCTCGATGATCAGACGGGAGAAACGCATACGGTTCTCAAAGCATCCGCCAAACTCATCCACTCTCTTGTTTGTTCTCGGAGAGAGGAAGGTACTTACCAGATAACCGTGTGCCATATGGATCTCAACAGCATCTGCTCCTGCTTCCATAGCTCTTCTTGCTGCCTCACCGTAGCCTTTGATCAGCTCGTAAACTTCCTCAGTTGTAAGCTGCTTCGGAATATCACGGCCGCACACTGACGGGATACTGGTTGCTGCTGTGATCGGTGCTCCTGCGTTTTTTGCATTTCCTTCCGGACCTGCGTTCTGAAGCTGGATGGACACCTTTGCTCCTTCTGCATGACATCCGTCGATAACCTTGCGGAAGCTCTCGATCGTAGAGTCGTCATAAAGACATGGTTTACGCGGGCCGCCCTTTGCGCCCTTGTGAACTACAGTAGCCTCAATGGTGATCAGACCAAATCCGCCTTTTGCTCTTTCTCTGTAATATGCAGCGGACTGCTCACTCATTGTTCCGTCTGTGTTTGCAAAGTTATTTCCCATTGGCGGAACAACAAAACGATTCTTTACTGTCATAGGACCGATCTCGATCGGCTGAAACATCGCATTGAATTTCATATGCGTTCTCCTTTCCTTTGAAACAATCTTTTTGTTTCTTTCACGGTAACGCCCTGTCACCGGTATGACGTCGGAAACAGGGGCCCGTCTGAAATATTCGTTTCTTATATTAATTACAGTACTTCCGGCCAAGCCTCTTCCAGTACCTTCTTTGTGTTCTCATATGTATGTTTTGCAGCATACTCGATACCTTTTTCAAGGTTTGCATCGCTGATAACCTCTACGCCGATGGCATTTGGTCTGATGCCTTTTTCTTTGATCATTTTTACGAACGGTACTGTTGTTCCGATTCCTGTTCCAGGAGCAAGACGGTCATGCATGGACTCATCTCTTAAGATCGTTGTTGCATATGGTCTTTCCCATACATCGTTGATCTGGATGGATACAATCTTGTCTGCCGGGATTCCCTCAAGTACGGAAAGCTCGATTGGCTGGTTTGCTCTTACCCAGTGCCATGTATCAAGGATCAGTTTCGCATTCTCGCAGTCAGCAGCTTTTACAACAGCCCAGCCCTTTTTCACATCCGGGATTCCGCTGTATGGCATTGGCTCAACACCGATGATGTATTTGCCTGCTCTGTGGCAAAGCTCACGAAGCTTCTGTGCTGTGTACTCTACGGAATAGTTCTCCATCAGTCCGCAGTTGATCTGTTTTACGTTAAATAATTCACACATATGGAAGCAGAGCTGTTCTTTGTATTTCTGCTCATAGGAACGATGCTCCTCTGCCCACTGCACGATGTACTCAACCTCTGTTACCTTCATGTCATATTTATCCAGGATTGCCAGGATATCCTCGTCGAAAAGTCCCTCATTCAGGGCATCTACGTAGGTTTCTGCTCTCAGGCCGATCCCCTCATAGCCAGCCTCTTTGGCAGCTTTTACACGGTCCTCAAATTTGCACTGATCTCCCAGTGTCCAGGAACTGATTGTGATTGGAAATTCTTTTGACATGATAATTCCTCCTGAAAATTTAAATAATTTTATTTGTTTTTTTTAAATTATTTTGTATCTTTTTTCTATAAGCATTATATAACTTTGTTAAATACAAAACAAATTGATTGTACCAGGAGAATCCATAGATTTTATCAATATATCATGTTATACTATATAAAACATATTTAGCCGTATTGCCGCCGTCACTGCATACGGCCCGGCAAATCTCTTATGTCTGTCAGACTTACCGGGGATCTGTCCGAAGTAAAACATTCAGATAAACTTACGAAAGGAGTATTAAAAAATGAATCTGTATCATCTTCGCTATTTCGTGACACTGGCTCATCTGGAACATTATACAAAAGCTGCGGATGTTCTGGCCATCACACAGCCCAGCCTAAGTCACGCGATCTCTTCTCTGGAGGAAGAGCTTGGAGTGAAATTATTTGAAAAAAACGGACGGAATGTTTCTCTCACCAAATATGGCAAGTCTTTTCTGGAGGATGTGGAACAAACCCTGAACCGGCTGGATTCCTCCGTAAACGGTCTCCAGCTTGCAGGAAAGGGAGAAGGACAGATCGATGTGGCTTTTCTCAGAACTCTGGGTGTTGACTTTATGCCAAAGATCATCCGCAGCTTTCTTAATGCCAATAAGGGAAAACAGATCCATTTCAATCTGTTCTGTGATAAGGTTCTTACCGGCGATATCCTCACCGGACTGAAAGAGAAGAAATACGATATCGGCTTCTGTTCCAAATTTGACGACGAACCACTGATCGAATTTATTCCGGTTGCCAAGCAGGATCTGGTCGTCATCGTTCCGCCGGAACATCCTCTTGCTGAGAAATCCGAGATCCATCTGGAGGAAACGCTTCCATACAAGCAGATCATCTTCAAGAAGAGAAGCGGTCTCCGCCAGATCATTGACCAGTTATTTAAGAGCATTGGTCAGTACCCGGATGTGGCTTTTGAGATCGATGAGGATCAGGTTGCCGCAGGGTTTGTTGCCAATGATTTCGGCATCTGCATTGCACCGGATATCCCGATCCTGCACTCTCTGAACCTTAAGATCCTGCCCCTTGTCTCTCCAAGCTGGCAGCGGAATTTCTACATGGCCATGCTGAAGGATGTATACCATCCGCCGGTCGTGGAAGCCTTTAAGAAATTTGTGATCGAGGAAACCTCGAGGGAGATTTTTTATAAGACCAATTAAACGATCTGTTCATCTGCAAATATATGGTCCGGATCTTTTATATCATAAAGGACAGCTGTCCGATCTCCGTTCTGTTTCTGTACGGTTTATCGGACAGCTGTCCCTTTTATATGTAAAACTATTCTGTTTTATGATCAGCAGTTATTTATTTGCCTCTGCCTCACGAAGTCTGTGGATCAGCTCCTCGCAGATCTCAAGCTCACTCTTTCCGTCTGTCTCAACAACTATATCTGCTGCTGCCTCATATTTCGCGCGACGTTTTTCCAACAGATCAGCGATAAATGAAACATTTTTGTTGTTCTCAAGTAAAGGACGGTCATGATTATCCTTTACACGTTCCAGAATAGTTTCCGGCTTTGCAGTCAGAAGTACAACACGGCCATTTTTTTTCATCTCGGTAACATTGCGCTCCCGCATCGGAACACCACCGCCACAGGATACTACAACATTCGATCTGGACTGCATCTCGATCAGAAGATTTGTCTCGAGCTCACGGAAATACTCTTCACCGTAAGTCTCAAAGATATCGGAAATGCTCATTCCCTGTCTCTCCACGATACACTGATCCATCTCCACAACATCCATGGCAAGAACATTCTTCAGATAATCGGAGATCGTAGATTTACCAGCTCCCATAAATCCGATCAGGAAGATATTATAATTGAAAAGATTTCTGGACTGGATCCTTTTACTGTTCTGTGTGATGCTTGCAAAAACATCATTGACCTCTTTCTTATGACGTCTGCCTTCCATTCTGGCTTCCAGCCATCCTTTCTGCTTCGCCTCCTGTTCCGGCTGAAGTACCGGAAGATCGTTAGCTTCCTTGTATACCATGATGTCCTCTACGATCCTGTTTCTCATAAGGAGTGCGTCCAGGATGATCTCATCGCACTGTCCAAGGCTTTCTCTTAATACTTCTAACTGGTTCATAATATCTCCTTTACTTCGTTCATTTTATTACGGATTTCCGTCATCACTTTATCACTTTAAATCAAGTATCTGTCCTTATTATACCAACTGGTCATTTTTATCTCAACCCAAATTTTCATTGAATTTACGCATGTGATCTATAGATTATTTTTATAATTTTTAGGCACGGCAAAGATATCTGACGCAGGACTTCACGCTATGATGGACTGGATTGTTTGCAGTAATTTATGGAATTGCTATAGTATTCACGCCAGGATCTGTGTCAAAAAAATCTCCGCCCTATTATAGAAGCAGAGATTTTTTACAGAAATTATATCACCAAGATTCTACTGTATCACTTCATAGATCCGGTAATGCTTATATATATAATCCCGGAACTGCTCCACAAGCGCACTTGGATACCGGTTTTTCATCATTCCCATATATATATATCGGCGATAGTGAAGATTCTCGATATTTAAGATTTTCACAGGAAGTGTATGGATCACCGGTACATCCGGCACAATGCCTACCCCAAATTCCTCCGCCACCATACCTGCCAGTGCACCATCCTCTTCTACCTCAAAGGCCGTCTCCGGTGAAAGTCCTTCCTTTTCGAAAAGCTCCCGGATCACAAAATACAGTCCGCTTGCAGGGGTAAAGGTCACCTGCGGATACTGTCCCAGCTCTTTTATGGTCACTGAATTTCGGTCTGCAAGAGCATGGTTCTCAGGCACTACAGCCACCAGCTTTTCTTCTGACACCGGCACAAAGCTGATTTCCTTCTCTCCCTCTGCCCGGGAACAGAAGATCACGTCGAATTTCTCTTCCTTCAGACCCCGGATCAGACTTCCGGTAGCTGCATTCTGAAAACGGAAATCAATCTTCTTCCCCTCCTGTTCATTAAGGAACCCCCGGACAAGCTCCGGGATAAATCTGCGTCCCTGGG
Organism: Blautia sp. BCRC 81119; assembly: GCF_003184505.1. Lineage (NCBI taxonomy): Bacteria > Bacillati > Bacillota > Clostridia > Lachnospirales > Lachnospiraceae > Blautia > Blautia sp. BCRC 81119. Next base: position 116,258 of record NZ_QJHD01000004.1, read on the forward strand.
TATGGATATATCCGATGGAAATACTTCCTCCCGGAATCCTTGCCGCTTCCTGTATCCTCTCCACACCAAGATTCAGGATATGTAAGGAGTCCTGCACATATTTCAGAAACATTTCCCCGTATTTGGTCATGGTCACATTTCTTCCGTGACGCTCAAAAAGTGGAACCTGCAGTTCCTTTTCAAGGTTGGAGATCGCATGGCTCAGGCTTGGCTGGGTTATATCCAGCCTCTTGGCTGCTCTGGTATAATTTTCGATCTGGGCAAGAGTCACAAAATATGTGAGCTGATTTAAGTTCATATGTCAAAAAATCCTTTCTTTCCTCCGCGCGAGAGACCTTCAGGCAGGTAAGCTCAGACACCTCGCTGCCTGGTCTGTTTCACACTCCAAGGCTCAGGAGTTCTTTTCCCGCCGCAAGTCTCTCATAAAACTGCTCATAAAAATCCCGCTTCTCATCATAAGGCTTCCTGTAAAACTGGTTTACCACATACATGTTCAGGTTTCGGATCAGATCACTGTCCTCGCTCTCATAGAGAACCGCCTGGACATCCAGAAGAAAATAATGCCAGTCACAGACAAATTTTTCGTAATTTCGAAAATCCGGAGTATCTACCCATTTCCGGACCTTGATCTTACTGCGGCTGGTCTTTTTGCACTCGTGGATCTGAAGAATGTATTTAAAACTCCCGTCCTCATAGTATCTTCCCAGCGGGAACAAACGGCAGAAGCCCGGACGGAAGCTGTGGATGGAGCATCTTCCGTTGCCATTCAGAAATACGCATCGTTCCTCTGCCCCTGTCATCCTAAGATGCGGCAGAATATTTCCGTCTGTGACGCCAAGCTCTATTTTTCCGGCAAGCAGCTGGTCCACACTTAAGTGAAGTCCCTGACTTAACCGCCATACATCCAGCGGATCCAGTACAACAGAATCTCCCATTCCCGTACAGCAGTCAAAACAGCCCTTACAGTCCTGACAGTCTGCCTTTACCATGTCATTTGCCTCGTATAAACGACCGTCGGAAATTTCCTCCAGTGTAACCTCCCGCCGCATTAGACAAGTGCCTCCAGTCCTGTAACTCCCCAGTCCTCAGCCAGGCTTTTCAACCCGTCCAGAATCTCCTCCCTGGAATAATCGTGATCATCCAGGTAATCTACGTCCATATCATTGAGATGCAGATAAAAGGTAAGGGCAAGCTCCAGATAATCCGGATCATCTTCCTCCATGTTCATAAGAAGCTCATTTTCCGCTCCGTTGATGTCACCCTCATCAGCAAGTCCGATAACCTTCTTAAAAAGCTGGTCTGCCTCTGTATAATCTGCCTCTGCTGCAGGAAGTGTATACTGCGGCATATCTCCCTTAAGAAGAAGTCTTGTGATCAGTCTTGCGATATCCTGAATATTTCCTGACATTCTGTCATCCTGTAATCCCAAATCGTTTTCCTCTCTTTCTGCTGTCCTGTTCTGCCAGACACATTTCTCCGACCGACGTATCTGCATCCGGTCCTCCGCTCATCCGAACCCCGGATATCTGGACAGGCAATTTATTTAATCCAGTTTAATTCCTGACAACGCCTGCGCAAATGCATTGTTCACCGGCTCATTGGCCTCTTTCTGCTGTTTCTTAAGATAACGCTGCACATCACGCTTATTCACACCTGCACCCTCTTTGGCTCGTCTTGCCTGGAAGGATGAAAGCTTTTCTTTATAGCCGCACTGACATACAAAGGTCTCTTCTTTTCCCTTCAGAAGCATCTCCATACGCTTATGGCATTTCGGACAGCGCGCATTGGTGGTCCTGGATACTGTCTCTCTGTATCCGCATTCCCGGTCCTCGCACACCAGCATTTTGGCATTCTTTCCGTTGACTGCCAGAAGATGTTTGCCGCAGTTAGGGCACTTCTTGTTTGTCATATTGTCATGGCGGAAGGTTCCCTGTCCGCCTTTGATCTCATCTACGATCTCACAGGCATATTTACGAATCCCTGTGAGGAATTTATCCTGACGGAGCTTTCCGTTTGCAATATCACTGAGCTTCATCTCCCAGTCTGCGGTAAGCTCCGGCTTTTTCAGTTCTTCCGGAACCAGCTCCAGAAGCTGTTTCGCCTTGGAGGTAATGTAGATCTCATTGCCTCTTTTTTCCATCATAAAGCTGTTGAAAAGCTTCTCGATGATGTCCGCTCTTGTGGCTACCGTTCCAAGTCCACCGGTCTCACCAAGGGTTTTTGCCGCTTTTTTGTCGTGGCTTTCCATAAAATGAACCGGATTTTCCATGGCACCAAGAAGTGTGGCCTCTGTAAATCTGGCCGGTGGTTTTGTTTTGCCTGCTGTAAGAGCTGATCCTTCCACAGTAAGTATCTGACCTTCCGTAAGCTCCGGAAGCTTCTGGTCTTTCAGCTTATCACCGGATTCCTCTTCATCCTCATCCTGCCAGCCGCCTTCATAGACTTCTCTCCATCCGGCACTTTTTACAATACGTCCGCTTGCAGCGAAAGTTTCTCCTGCTGCAGTTCCTTCCATGCTTACCAGCTCATATACAGCCGGCGGATACAGCACGCTCAGGAAACGGCGTACTACCATATCGTAAATCTTTCGTTCCTCGTTGGTCATATGATCCAGCTGTACAAACTGTTCTGTAGGAATGATGGCATGATGGTCACTGACTTTTTTGTCATCCACAAAGCCAGCACTGGTCTGGATTGGTTTATTGGCCAGTACACCGGCAAGTTTCCGATAAGGACCTGTCCCGCATGCCTGAAGACGCTCTTTAATGGTAGGAACTACATCTTTTCCTATATATCTGGAATCCGTTCTTGGGTAGGTAAGGACCTTGTGATTCTCGTAGAGCCTCTGCATGATATTCAGAGTTTCCTTTGCAGAAAAGCCGTATTTCTGATTGGCTTCTCTCTGAAGAGTGGTCAGGTCATAAAGCCCCGGCGCATAGGTCTTCTTCGGCTTTCTGGAAACCTTTGTTATGGTAAGGCTGCTTTTTCCTGCCTTTGTCTGGATCTCCTGGGCACGCTCCTTCTTAAAGGTGCGGAGGCTTCCGCTTTTTCCGTCACGCCAGGTCCAGCGTACATTTCCCGCCTGCAGAGTGATCCCGTAATAATCCTCCGGCTTAAATTCCCGGATCTCCTGCTCTCTTCTTGCGATCATGGCAAGGGTGGGGGTCTGCACACGTCCGCAGGAAAGCTGGGCATTATATTTACAGGTCAGTGCTCTGGTCCCGTTCATTCCCACCAGCCAGTCCGCCTCCGCCCTGGCCTGTGCCGCACGGTAAAGATCATCATAATCATGGCCGTTTTTAAGGTGGGCAAAGCCGTCACGGATCGCTTTGTCCGTTACGGACGAGATCCACAGACGCTTAATAGGCTTATGGCAGTCTGCCTTTGCAAGGATCCACCTTGCTACCAGTTCTCCCTCACGTCCGGCATCTGTGGCAATGATGATCTCCCCAATATCTTTCCTGTAAAGCTGGGTTTTCACCGCATTGTACTGCCTGGAGGTCTGGCGTATCACCACCAGTTTCATTTTCTCCGGCATCATGGGGAGCGTAGAAAGCTCCCATTTGGTATATTTTTTATCGTATTCTTCCGGATCTGCCAGTGTTACCAGATGTCCCAGGGCCCAGGTCACTACATAGTCTTTTCCTTCCAGGGTTCCGTTCCCCTTCTGACTGCAGTGGAGGACTCTGGCAATGTCTCTGGCAACGGATGGCTTCTCCGCAATTACTAATGATTTCATATTTTTTTCTTTCACCTCTTACTCTTTGGAGCCTGTTTTTCAGAGCTCCGGGGTTCAACTATTATAGCATGAAAAAAGCACTTCGTCCAGAAAAGGGCCGAAGCCTTTTTCCGTCGAAATGCTCTTTACTTTCATATTACTCTCAGCAGCTGTTCATGCACATTTTCCGCTGATCTTATAGCCCACTCCACGAACGGTTTCCACCAGATCTCCTGCCGGTCCAAGCTTCTGGCGAAGGGTACGGATATGTACATCTACGGTTCTGCTCTCCCCGTCGAATTCATATCCCCAGATCTGATTTAAAAGCTGTGTTCTGGAAAGAACCGTACCACTGTTTTTCAGAAGGAGACAAAGCATCTCGTATTCTTTCAGTGTCAGATTCACAGGCTCCTGATCAACAGTTACCTCATGTCTTCCCGGACATACATAAAGATTTTCCATACGATACTCCTCTGCGCCATTGTCCTCTGATCTCCGAAGAAGGGCACGTACCCTGGAGATTAGCTCCATCATGCGGAACGGCTTCGGAATGTAATCATCTGCACCGCTGTCCAGACCTACCACGGTATCAAACTCACTTCCTTTTGCAGTAAGTATGATCACCGGAAGTTTCCGCACATCCGGACGGATACGGATTTTTTTTAAAATAGACAGTCCGTCTTCCTCCGGAAGCATAATGTCCAGAAGCACCAGTGAAGGCAGTTCTTTTTCCAGCGCTTTCCAGAAAAGTGATGGCCGTTCAAAGCCCTGTGCCTCCAGCCCCTGACTGTTTAATGTATATACAACAAGTTCACGGATACTTTCATCATCTTCCACAAGATATATCATAATTTTCCTCCAGCTTCATTTTTCATCTGATACGTGCAAGTATAAAGTGCATTCGTAAAATCCAGCATAGAAAAAAGGTTAAGTTTATGTAAAATATAGAAATCCTTAAGAAATTTTAATTTGTAAAAGCCGAACGTCAATGTTATGATAAAGCTGACAGTTGTCTGGAGGTTTTTTATTATGTATTCTTTTATTGTGAATCCCAATTCAAGATCCGGTGAGGGACGTAATGTCTGGAACCGGCTTCGCAGCATCATGGAAAGTCAGGGGATCTCATATCAGTATTTTCTCACAGAATATGTGGGACACGCCACAGTACTGGCACGAAGGATCAGTGCCGCCGGAACACCGGAGGATCCGGTAACTCTGGTAACAGTAGGCGGTGACGGCACTATTTATGAAGTACTTACCGGGATCATTGATCTGTCTTCGGTTGTTTTCGGATTTATTCCGGTCGGGTCCGGCAACGATTTCTGCCGCAGTATGGGCCTGCCCTTTGATCCTTTTGAAGCGCTTCGCTCTATTCTTGAGAACAGACGGACCATTTTCATGGATGTTCCTGTTCTCCACCTTGGCAGCCATTCCTACCGTTTCGGCATCAGTGCAGGAATGGGCTACGATGCGGCAATCTGTCAGGAAGTCCTGATCACACCTGGCAAAAAATTTCTCAACCGTCTCCATATGGGTAAACTCATCTACCTTATGGTGGCACTGAAGCAATTTCTCTTCCTTACTCCGTCCCCGGTCACGATAACACTTGACGGAAACAAACCACAAACCTTCAGCAGGACTTGGTTTGCGGCTGTAATGAACCAGAAATATGAAGGCGGAGGCTTTAAATTCTGTCCAGACGCCAGTCCGGAGGATGGTTTACTGGATGTGATCGTTATTGAAGGAATCTCCAAGCTGAAAATGCTGTTCTGCCTGCCGAGCGCTCTCTGGGGAAAACATACCCGCATTCGCGGTGTACATATTTTACAGTGCAGGAACGTACATATTACAAGTGCCCATTCCCTTCCTGTGCATAAAGACGGAGAATCCGGCGGAATCCAGCGTGAATTTTCTGTGACCATTGAAAAGAAACCTTTAAAAATCATAATGCCTGTGTTATAGTAGCAGGTAGATACTTAACAAAAAAGAAGCTTAAGGCTGACATCAGCCATACCTCAAGAAAAGGAGCGGCAAAATGTTGAGTAAAATAAAAAAATACAGGCACGGTTTTATCATAGCGATCTATTTCGTTGCCTATCTTATCCTGTTTGGATATCTGGAGCAGCGGCCTGTACGAGCCTACCATGTTGTACATACTGTTTTTGATGATATGATCCCGTTCTGCGAGATTTTTATTATTCCGTACCTTTTATGGTTTCCATATGTGGTAATGACGGTTGTGTATTTCCTGTTTCGCAATAAGAATAAAAAGGAATATTTCCAGCTGATCTTCAACCTGATGATGGGAATGACGGTTTTCCTTGTTGTTTCCTACATCTATCCGAACGTTCAGTATCTCCGCCCTGCGGTATTCCCCAGAAGCAACATCTTTACACGACTGGTGGCTGAGATCTATCGGACAGATACTCCCACCAATATCCTGCCAAGTATCCATGTATTTAATTCCCTGGCTGTTTATTTTGCCATTCATCACTGCCAGGCACTAAAAGACAGGAAATGGCTTCAGCGAGGAGCTCTGATCCTTTCTGTTCTGATCATCCTGTCCACCATGTTTATCAAGCAGCACTCCGTGATCGATGTATGTCTTGGTACCACACTGGCACTGTTCGGACATCTCCTGTTCTATCCACAGAGAGTGGAGGATTACGAGGAACAGCGTTCCCTATCTCATATGCGCAAGAAGAAGCCGGAACAGAATTTATAAAAAAAAGCCCCGTTGGGGGCTTTTTTTAATTAAATCCATAAAACTTCTGACAGATCTTATAGGCTGCCACAAACATCTTTCTTCCACCTCTTCCGGGAAGATTGGACACCCTTCCGAAGAGACTTCTCCGAAGCTTCCGGTACAGTCCCATATTCTGATCTTTGATGTAATCCTGCAGCTCCTGTTTTTTATCCAGGCATTCCTGCGTTGCAGCTCTTACCAGCATGATCGAAGAAACGGTTGTGATGATATCCAGATAGCTGAACATATAAGCACGAAGTCTGCGGTTGCTCACATTAGCCTTCAGATAGGCGTCCACCATCAGTTTGTTTACACGGATCTGCTGATCGATACGCTTGATCATCACTTTCTCATTGACAGACTGATCATCTCTTCCAATAAAATATCGATAGAAATTTACATCCAGATAATAGAGATTTTTTACATAGGGAAGCGGCTCAAACGCAAACAGGTTATCTACGTAGAACGTATGCTTCGGAAGCTCCATTCCACAGTCATGGAGAAGTTTTGTACGGTATATCATGGAATGCATAAGGAGATACTGGCCTTTTTTCATGTGGCGTACCTCATCCCATCCGAAAATCTGGTTTGTCGGAAAACAGTGTCTGTACTGCATGACCTTTTTGCGGGTAGCTCCCTGCTTCTCATAAACGAAATTACTGATGAGAAGATCCACGGTCTCAGCCCCACGTATCAGTTCATAAAGTGTTTTCAGGACCTCATAGTAGGCATCCTGATTTACCCAGTCATCACTGTCCACAACCTTGAAATAAAGTCCTGTTGCGTTTTTGATCCCTGTGTTGACTGCCTGTCCATGGCCGCCATTTTCCTGATGTATGGCTTTTACGATAGTTGGATATTTCTCGGCATAATCATCTGCGATCTCGGCAGTACGGTCACTGGAGCCATCATCTACAATGATGATCTCTACTTCCTCTCCTCCGATCAGCAGGGAATTGATGCATTTTGACATATAAGCCTCTGAATTATAGCATGGTATTGCTACGCTCAAAAGTTTCATGTGTTTTCCTCCTTCATATATCTGGTGTATGCGCGAAACGCAGATGGTATTGCATATTTTTTATCGGATTCTCTCTTATCCACAAACAGGAACTCCCCCTGCGGTGCTTCTTCCAGAGAGGATACAGCGATACGATAAGCACACATCCTCCATTCAATATGGGAAAAAATGTGCTTCGCATCCGGCAGTGCTTCGATCCGCAGTGGTTCCAGCCCCATGGCTTTTACCCGGGCAAGTGCCGCCTTCTCCGTCAGATGTCCTTCCACATTTGGAAGCTCATAAAGGCCTGCCAGAAGTCCTGTATCCGGACGTTTACGGATCGCTGTGCCTGCTCCGTCCTGGATCACAAGGACCGTTCGCTGTTCTATGGTGCGGGCTTTCTTCGGTGCTTTTACGGGAAGTTCTTCTACAGTTCCATGCTTTCTGGCAAGGCAAAAATGCCCCAACGGGCATTCTTCGCACTTTGCTGCTCCGTTTGGAACACAGACTACAGCTCCCAGCTCCATCATAGCCTGGTTGAAATCCCCTGGTCTGTCCTCAAACATCTGCTCTGTAAGATCATTTTCCACCGATTTCCGTACAGACTGTTTCATGATATCTCCACGGTTTTCGGTGAGTCTTGCGTATACCCGCAACACATTTCCATCTACTGCAGGGACTTTCTTTCCGTAGGCAATGGACGCAATGGCACCTGCCGTATATCTTCCTATTCCTTTTAACGAGAGAAGTGTCTCAAAATCCTCAGGGATCCTGCCTCCATATTCTTCCATGACCTGAACAGCCGCTTTCTGCATGTTGCGGACACGGCTGTAATAGCCAAGGCCTTCCCACAGCTTGATGATCCTCTCTTCCGGTGCCGCCGCAAGGGCTGCTACATCCGGAAGTTCCTGGATAAAGCGCTGAAAATAAGGTTTCACCGCTTCCACTCGGGTCTGCTGGAGCATGATCTCAGATACCCAGGTATAATAGGCATTGTCTTTATCTCTCCAGGGCAGGATCCTTTTGTTTTTATCGTACCATTTCAGAAGGGGTTCTGCAATGTTTTCAGGCATATCGTTTCCTTTCTATAATCTTACCGGTATCGGATCACATATCTTCATGGAATCTTCCGTGACAACACAGTCATAGGCCAGGATGTGAACACCGGCATCTGCTGCCGCCTTAAGTGTTTCTCCAAATTCCGGATGTGTCTCCCGATTTGGTTCAAAATACCTTACACCCTTCATCTGGATCACCAAAAGAAGATACGCCTCATAGCCGTCAGCTGCTGCATGCATCAGCTCACAGAGATGCTTGATCCCCCGTTCTGTAGGTGCGTCCGGAAAACGCACGATATTATTTTCTTCCAGAGTGACGCCTTTTACCTCGATAAAAGCCTTTCGCTTCCCGGATTCCACATACAGGTCAAAACGGGAATTTCCGTATGTCTTTTCTCTCCTGACAGTCACTTTCTCCGGAAAAAGATTTCCGGCCGCCACCCACTCTTCTGCTGCTTTATTTGGGGCCTGGGAATCCATATTGATCCAGCGGCCCTCCTTGTTCACACTGATCAGATCGTATTTCGTTTTCCTGGCAGGATTATCACTCTTTTCCAGGATCACTTCTGCTTCCGGAACAAGAAGTTCCCGGCATCTGCCTGTATTCTTCACATGGACCGTTTCCAGCTGATCCCCGATCTGCACATGAGCGATAAAACGGTTAGGCCTGTCTTTGAATATACCTCTGATCGTATTCTTATAATTCATAGTTTTTCCCTCGTAACCCTTACTATAACATAAAATCTTCAAAAGCGCAGTTGCTTTTTTTTCTTTTCTCATATAGAATTGTTTTGATAACTGTTCACTGGTAATATTCTGCGAGGTGTTTTTTGTGAGCGAAGGCCACAGAAAACCCGAGACATACCGCGCGAATTTATTCGATTAGCATAAATTCTGTGCATCGTGAAGCGTATTGCTGAGAACGGAGTGAACAGTAACTTGTTTTGTACTATGTCCAGTACAAAGGGTTGCTTTTTTTACATATCATAGTTTTTTGGGGAGGTTTTTCTGATGGACAGTATTATTTTTGATGTTGACGGTACGCTCTGGGATTCCACCGGAATCGTAGCTGAGGCCTGGAGTGATTACCTTATCCATACGGAGCACATGGATACCGACGTAAGCGCCAAACGACTGATGGGGCTTTTCGGCCAGCTGCTGCCGGATATCGCAAAGGCTCTTTTCCCTGAGCTTCCGGAAGCAGAACAGCTTCGTATCATCGACGGCTGCTGCCAGGCAGAGCACGAGGCACTGCTTCGCAAATGTGCTCCGCTGTATCCGGATCTTGAGGAAACACTGAAGATTCTTTCCAGCCGTTTTCCTCTTTTTATCGTCAGTAACTGCCAGGCCGGATATATTGAAGTGTTCCTGAAATCCACAGGCTTCGGACACTATTTCAAGGGCCATCTCTGTCCAGGTGACACCGGCATGGCCAAAGCGGAAAATATCATGAAGATCCGCGAGGATAATAATCTTTCCGATCCGGTTTATATCGGTGATACTATAGGAGACTTTAATGCCTGCCAGAAAGCAGGAGTTCCTTTTATCTTTGCTGAATACGGTTTCGGTCAGGTGGATAAACCGGATTACCGGATCACCAGGCCTTTTGACCTTACGGAGATATGCAGATGAGTATGAAAAAATCAAAATCCATAGACCTTACTTCCGGTCCGATCCTGAAAACGCTTTCAGAGCTTGCTCTTCCTATCATGGCATCTTCCCTTCTTGGAACTGCCTATAATATCACAGATATGGCCTGGATCGGACTTCTGGGCTCCAAGGCAGTTGCCGGTGTCGGTGTGGGCGGCATGTATGTGTGGCTTTCCCAGGGACTTGTAGCCCTTCCGAGAATGGGCGGACAGGTAAACACCGCACAGTCCTGCGGCCGGAAGGATTATAAAGAGGCACGTTCCTACGCGGCCAGTGCCCTGCAGATGACCATTCTCTTCGGGCTCTTATTTGCTGCAGCAAGTATTATATTTCTTGATCCTCTGATCGGATTTTTTAATCTGACAGACCCGGAAGCATATTCTTCTGCCAGATCTTATATGCTGATCACCTGCGGACTGATCATTTTTTCCTTCCTGAACCTGACTCTCACCGGACTTTTTACAGCCCAGGGAGATTCCAGGTCTCCACTGATGGCCAATTTTCTTGGACTTGTGGGAAATATGCTCCTGGATCCGCTCCTAATCCTTGGCATTGGACCTTTTCCACGGCTTGAAACGGCAGGTGCTGCCATTGCCACAGTAACTGCACAGTTTCTGGTTTTTGCAGTGCTGGTTTTCCGGATCTTTACTTCCGGGCTGGAAACAAATGTACTTCGTGAACTTCATCTTTTTTCACGTTTTCCGAGAAAATTTTATAAAAATATCTTCCGCATTGGTTTTCCAACCGCTATCCAGAGCATGCTCTACTGTATGATCTCCATGGTACTGACCAGAATGGTTTCCGCCTTCGGTGCTGCTGCCATTGCTGTCCAGCGTGTGGGCGGACAGATTGAATCCGTTTCCTGGAACACCGCGGACGGCTTTGCCTCTGCCTTAAATGCTTTTACCGCACAGAATTTCGGTGCAAAAAAATACGACCGCATCCGCCAGGGCTACCGTATTTCCTTTGGTATCCTGACAATCTGGGGCCTTATCATAACTGCAGCCTTTGTGCTGCTCCCACGCCCGATCTCCGGACTGTTTTTCCATGATCCGGAATCCCTTGGGATTTCTGTAAATTACCTGATCATCATCGGCTTCTGTGAGGCTTTCATGGCCATTGAGCTGATGACCATCGGTGCACTGTCCGGCCTTGGTATGACCAAGCTCTGCAGTATCATCAGTATTATCCTGACAGGGGCCAGAATCCCGCTTGCCATGCTGCTGACTCATGCGGGAATGGGACTCAATGGTATCTGGTGGGCACTTTCCCTTACTTCTATCGTAAAGGGAATCATCTTTACTCTGACATTCCGGCAGACCAGCCGAACGAAATTAAACTAAATACAGACAGAAAAACTCCCCGCGGATACCGGAGCCTGATCAGACAGGTTACCGTTTCACGGGGAGTTCTGCTTTTTTACCTAAAGGATAGTTCTGATACTTCTGATCATTTTTTGATACATTTTGTTCTGAGTACAAACAGAAATACCGCAAGTATCACAAACAGAATTACTACATAGGCAATCTTTGCTGCTACACTTGTGGTGAATGCGTCAACTCCTGTAGCCACTCCGATAAGTATCAGACAGATTCCTGAAACCTTTTCCATTTTTTTCTCATCATACTTCTGGGCTCTGGCCTGTGTGTTTCCGCCTTTCATAAAAAAGGAACCGTGTCCGGTAAAAAGCATAAATCCTACTACCAGTGCTGCGATTGTAAGTATAAAGCTGAATGACTGATCAAACATAATGTTTTCCTCCTGCTAAAGAACAGGAGCCACACACCGGATCACCGGCTGGCTCCTGTTTGTTTTTTGACTACAGCTCCGATCAATAGAAACAGACGATCGGAACATTATACTGGATAATGTTGTAAAGCTCTCCCGCTTTATCCGGCGGCATATTGATACAGCCGTGGGAACCTCCGGTTAGATACCGATCGCCTCCAAAATACGGCTGCCAGTCTGCATCATGGAATCCAATGCCTCCGTTAAACGGCATCCAGTAGGTTACCGGCTGTTCATAGGAATAGGTTCCGTCTGGTTTCTTGGTGCCACGTAACACATCCGGGCTCTTCTTATAGTACAAGGTGAAGATTCCAGGAGGTGTTTTTCTCTTGGGATCACTTGCAAGTCCGGATACGATATCTGATTCAAAGATCACATTTCCATCCTGATAATACCACATATACTGTTCTGTAAGGTCCACTTCAATGTAGGTATTTCCCAGATCATTCACACCATAGGAATTGGCTCTCATGGAATAAACCGGCTCTCTGGTCGTCTGAGCTCCGGACTGGATCTCCTGGGTAAGCTGTGCCACCTCTCCGTCCTGATCGATCTTCCAGCCATATGCAGAACCGGAAACCGAAACAGTTCTTCCGCTTGTTGTCTGGAACTGACGCTCTGTACCTACTGTATCATGATCCGCTGCAAGCTGTGCCACATAATCCACGATATGCTGTTTGAAGGATGCATCATCCTGGATCAGCTGGCCCTTTTCGTCAAACTGCAGCCAGTTCTTGATGGTGCTTCCATCAAGTGTTACTGTCTCATCTCCAAATGTGTAGGTGATGCTTGCCCTCGCAAAGTTATTATATGCATCCACCGTTGCCTGCAGATCTGCACTGTCGCTGGTCACATCTGCTTTCACATAAGCATCCGGGTTACTGCCAAGATCTACTTCCCCGTCATCGCTGCTGATAGCATCACTGATCATCTGATAGGCTTCTTTTACCTTCAGTTCACTTCCCACTGTCTCCGGCACGATCGTAAACTCGGAATCATTAAAGCTTACGTACGCATTCTCCGGTGCTACCTGATTCTCTTTCTGGGCACAGTTCAGTGCTTTCACTTCTGACTCCAGCTTTGACTTGTCAAAAGCTGTCTGCTCACTGGCTGTGTAAGTCGTCTTTTCAAAAAATCCTCTCACCCATTCATAGGGCTTCTGCGCTTTCAAAAGCTTCAGAACTTCACCACTGGATATATAACGATAACTGATATCCGTTCCTTCTATCGTCTGCGGTTCCTGATCTCTGGCCTTTACCTGGATGGAATAGCCTTCCATTTTTTTTGCGATCTCCTGCTCAACCTCATATGCAGTCCTGTTGGAGCTGTCGATCCCGTTAATCGTTGTGCCCTCAAAGAAATGACTGGTATAATAATAAGATACTCCTGCATATGCACAGCCTGCCACTACCAAAACCATGGCGGCGATCATTCCGGTCACCTTCAGTGCCTTATGCTTTTTCTTTTCGGGTATAACAATAGGTTCAAATTCAGATTCATCGATAGGTACGTAGGTGATCTTCCTTGGCCTTGCTGATTTCGAAGGTCGTGCCGACTTGTGAGCAGCTGATCTGTTATTTTTATTTTCAGGCTGAGGCTCTCCTGCAGTATCACTGACGATCTTTGCCATGGCATCATTGATCCTGTCCTCGATATCCCTCTTTTCATCGTTGCTCATATTTATTCACCTCTATGTTCATGTGCCTTCAAAAAAGGCATCTTTCCATTGATACTTTCTGGTCTTACTCACCAGCTTTTTCATTATATCATACTTTCCGGAAATTGCATCTCATTTCACGTTTTTTTTATAACTTATTTGTACCGTACAGCTTCCGCGCCATATCTTTCATAACATAGAAATACATTACCCAAAGGAGCACTGACGCAAAGATCCAGGCCACCGGACTTGCAAGACAGGTACCGATATAGCTGCTTTTTCCGGCTGCAACGGTAGCGGTGATCCCTCTTCCTGCAAGCTCAGCCACACCGGCCATCATAGGAAGAAGACCATATCCCATTCCCTGGATCCCGTTTCGCAGTACATTGACAAAATACAGAGGAATAAAAAACAGTGCCACACATTTTACATAGATTGCTACCATAGGAAGCACTTCTTTAATGTTATCTGAGATAAACAGATATGCGAAATATTTTCCCGCAAAGAACAGAAAACTGCCAACAACAACAGAATATACAATTCCTATAAAATGCGAAGCCCGGAAGCCTTCCCGCACTCTCTCAAGCTTTCCGGCTCCGATATTCTGTGCATTGTAGGTAGCGCTGGCAGTTCCCTGTGCCACATATGCCTGGGTGAAGATCTGCTCGATCTTACTTCCTGCTGTAAACGCCGCCACCGCATAAGAGCCAAGCATATTTAAGGCTGACTGTACCATCATGGTTCCGATCGCCGTAATGGAATACTGCAGTCCCATTGGGATTCCCACACCGATCTGCTTGGCTGCGAGGTTACGTCTAAAATACCAGTCTTCTTTTTTCATACGGAGCTCCGGCACAAACTTCCAGATATATACCAGACATAAGACTCCTGAAACTCCCTGGGAAATAATGGTAGCCCAGGCTGCTCCAGGTGCTCCCAGCTTAAACACGATGATAAATACAAGGTCAAGCACAATATTCAGCATTGCAGATAAGATCAGAAAATACAGTGGTACCTTACTGTTTCCCAGTGCACGGAGGATACTGGCCAGGATATTATATAATGCCTGGGCAAAAATCCCTCCGCAGATGATCATAACGTAAGCATATGCATCCTTGAAAATATCATCCGGCGTATGCATAAATTTCAGAAGTGCATGCATACCTGTCATGCTGACTGCTGTCATCACTGCCGAGACCAGCGCTGTCAGGATCAGTGCATTTCCCACGGTCTGACGCATCTCATCCATTTTTCCCGCACCGTACTTCTGTGCAGTCAGTACGGTAAAACCGGCAGTAAGTCCCAGAAGAAAGCCTATGATCAAAAAGATGATAGTTCCTGTTGAGCCAACTGCCGCCAGTGCCTTTGTTCCTACAAATTTTCCTACAACCACCGCATCTACCATATTGTAGAACTGCTGAAATACATTACCAATAAATACCGGGATCGTAAATCCCAGGAGCACTTTTACCGGTTTTCCCTGTGTCATGTCTGTTTTCATGAAATCTTTTTTCCCCCCATTTAATTTGATCGTTCATAAACTTTGTGCTGCTTTTTGTTATTCTTTTTATTATTCTTTCTGTAACTTTACAGTTGCTCAAAAGTTACCTGTTTTTATGTATCAGAGGGATTATAGTTGAAATGGAATGATTTTACAAGATGATTTTGAAAATTTTTTTCATGTGTGGAAACAGAAACAATCGGATGAAAAAATCCCGGCAGATCCATAAAAATCTGCCGGGATTCCGTGAAGCTTATTTATTTCTCAACAAGAAGAGACTCTCCTGTCATTTCCTTCGGCTGCTCCATACCCATAAGCTGGATCAGAGTCGGAACGATATCTGCAAGACATCCGTTCTCACGAAGTGTGTATTTCGGATCTGCGTTTACAAGGATAAACGGTACCGGGTTCGTTGTATGAGCTGTCCACGGCTCACCTGTTTCATAATTTACAAGCTGCTCTGCGTTACCATGGTCAGCGCAGATAAAGAGCTGTCCGTCAACCTCTTTGATCGCCTCTACAGCCTTACCAACACACGCATCAACAGTCTCAACAGCCTTGATCGCAGCTGCCTCAACACCTGTATGGCCAACCATATCCGGGTTCGCAAAGTTGATGATGATCACATCATATTTGTCAGATTTGATCGCCTCTACAAGCTTTTCACAAACCTCCGGTGCACTCATCTCCGGCTGCATATCGTAAGTCGGAACCTTCGGGGATTTTACAAGGATTCTGTCCTCTCCTTTGTTTGGTTCCTCAACACCACCGTTGAAGAAGAATGTAACATGTGCATATTTCTCTGTCTCGGCGATACGTGCCTGTGTCATATCGTGAGCTGCAAGGTACTCACCAAAGGTATTGTGAAGAAGAACCTTGTGGAATGCTACCAGCTTATTCTGGATGGTATCATCATACTCTGTGAAGCATACGAATGTGGTATCCAGTCTCTTTGCTCTCTCAAAGCCCTTAAAATCGTCATCACAGAAAGCTCTTGTGATCTCTCTTGCACGGTCCGGACGGAAGTTGAAGAATACAACGGAATCCTTATCGGAAATAGTTGCAACCGGTTTGCCGTCCTTCTCGATAACAGTCGGAAGCACAAATTCATCTGTCTTGTCATCATCATAGGAAGCCTGAACTGCTGCTGCAGCATCTGTTCCCTTTACGCCTTCGCCCTGTGTAAGAGCTTTATATGCAAGCTCAACACGATCCCAGCGGTTATCACGATCCATTGCATAATAACGTCCGGAGATCACACCGATCTCACCAACGCCGATCTCTTTCATTTTAGCTTCCAGCTGCTCTACAAACTCTTTACCGGATGCAGGCGGTGTGTCACGTCCATCCAGGAAGCAGTGTACGTAAACTTTCTTGAGTCCCTCTCTCTTTGCCATCTCAAGAAGTCCGTAGAGATGTGTATTGTGGCTGTGTACTCCACCGTCAGAAAGAAGTCCCATAAAATGGATCGCGGAATCGTTGTCTTTTGCATTCTTCATAGCAGTAAGAAGTGCCTCATTCTTGAAGAAATCGCCGTCCTGGATCTCTTTTGTGATCCTTGTAAGCTCCTGGTATACGATACGGCCTGCGCCCATGTTCATATGACCAACCTCGGAGTTACCCATCTGTCCGTCCGGAAGACCTACCGCAAGACCGCTGGCATTGCCTTTTACAAACGGATAATCTTTCATGAGTCCGTCCATAACCGGTGTTTTTGCCTCATATACAGCATTTCCGTCATGTCTGTCATTGAGTCCGTATCCATCAAGGATCATTAAAACTGTTGGTTTTTTGCTCATAATTTTCCCCTTCTTATCTTTGATCGAAAATCTGTCCGGCACAGCTCTTCACTGATTCTGAAACCCTCTGTACCATTCAGGATTCTTTTGTTTTCCATTTTATATAGTACCAAAATCCAGAAATTTTGCAACGTTTTCTTTGACAAAAATTTGTCTGTTTTCAATTTCCCGACAACTGATACAGCTGATCTGTAAATTTACGCGAAAGATATTATTTCTGGTATACACGGATCATAGAAGAAATCTTTCTTACAGATGCGCTGTTTTCCAGTTCTTCCTTAACCTTAAAGAAAGCGCCCTCGCTTACAAGTTTGGTGATCACAACAACCTCTGCGGTATCCGGTCTCTTGCTTTCTTTCTGCATGATCTGTGCCACGCTTGCCTGATATTTTGCAAAATGCTCCAGGATTTCAGCCAGCACACCGCAGCGGTCCTCTACCTGCAGGCGGAGGAAATAACGGTTATGGGTATCTGCCATATTTTTTACCGGAAGTGTCTTATAGCAGGTGCAGCCTACTCTTCCGCAGCAATCTGCCTTCATATTACGGACTACCTCAAATACATCACCGGCAACCGCACTTGCTGTAGGAAGCTCACCTGCTCCACGTCCGTAGAACATGGTATCTCCTACTGCATCTCCGTGTACAAAAACCGCATTATAAGAATCATTGACGGATGCAAGGGGATGCTCTGCCGGGATCAGCATCGGGCAGACATAGGCCTCAACGCCGTCCTCCTGACAGCGTGCAACACCCAGAAGCTTGATCTCGCAGCCCATTTCTTTTGCGTAACGGATATCCTTTGCCGTGATCTTTGTGATTCCTTCTATATGAACATTATCAAGGGTAACTCTGGAATTAAAGGCAACTGATGCAAGGATGGCAACCTTTCTTCCAGCATCAATTCCCTCGATATCTGCAGTAGGATCTGCCTCTGCATATCCAAGTTCTGTAGCAAGAGCAAGAGCATCTGAAAATTCCATTCCCTCCTGGGACATCTTGGTAAGGATAAAGTTCGTAGTTCCGTTTACGATTCCCATAACTTCCGTTACATGGTTGGCCTCAAGACTGTTCTTCAACGGGCTGATGATCGGGATTCCTCCGGCAACTGCTGCCTCAAACAGAAAATCCTTCTGCGCTGCCCTGGCAGTTTCCAGGATCTCTTTTCCGTGGACTGCGATCAGATCCTTGTTTGCAGTTACAACGTTCTTGCCGGCTTTCAGTGCTGCAAGGATATAAGTACGTGCCGGCTCGATCCCGCCGATCAGCTCGATCACAATATCAATGGAAGGATCTCCCTCAATATCTGCCCAGTCTGTTGTAAGAACAGAAGGATCGTCTACCTTCCCGGACGCTTTCTCAAGGTTACGCACCAGGATCTTTGTGATCTTTACCTGGCATCCAAGCTTGGCTGTCATTTCCTGCTCCTGGCTTTTGATCACTTTATATACACCGGTTCCTACTGTTCCGAGACCAAGAAGGGCCGCATTTACGACTTTTTCGTTCATTTTCTGATGTCCCCTTTCCGTTTTTTCCAATTTTTATCAGAGTAACTCCTATGTTATGGCAGAAAACGCTTTTTGTCAAGTTCCGGCAGAGGAAGCAATTCCAGCCAGCTGCCAAAAAGTCCGGTGATCAGTTCCTGCACCATAGCTTTTGACTGTGGTTCCAGTTTATCCAGCTGGCGCACCATGGCAGCCAGACTTTTCAGACCACCTTCCTGGATTTGGGAAATGGTATCTGCTCCGGTTGCTTCCAACACAGAAAAGAGTTCCCCGATGAGATGCTCTCTCTGCTTTTTATCCATATGGTCGATCCATTTATGAAGACTTCGATCTGACGCCGCAGCTCTTCTTGTCAAACTTTCTTTCTCTATAAAGGATGACCCCATTACCTCCCAGGTAAAAGCATCATGCTGCAGGATTCCCTTCTGTGTACTGGCTACGATCCGCGGATCTTTCTGATGGCTGAGCAGCATACCGATCACAGATGCCTCGGGAATGATACGGGTGACTTTTGGCAAAACGCTTTCCACTCTTCCGGGACTGAAAAATCCTTCTGGAAAACCCGGGCCATCATTATCATAGACAGAAAGAAGCTTTTCCTGCAGGATGTCACTGCACTGCATCGCTGCATACATAGCCAGATTTCCTCCTTTGGAATGACCGCCGATCCGCAGCATGGACTGTATATAAGTTCCATGCGTTTCCAGATATTCCAACGCTTTTCTGTGCGAAGGAACAACTCCGTTGCTTAAGTTAAAATCCTCCTTCCATCCCACAATGGTATCATCGGTTCCACGAAATGAAATATATGTGGTTCCATCATCCAGTCCTATAGTCACTGCCGCAAACTGCTGAGCCTGACTGGAAATGATTTCATTGACAAAGCCCCCTACTGTACATTTCCGGAATCTCTCCGCACAGGCCATTTTTTCAAGGAGCACCGGTGTATTCTGCAGAAATGCACTTTCTGCTTTCAGATCCTTCTTCATTTCCTGTCTGGAAAAAGCCGCAAAGAGTTCTTCTACAGAAAGAGTATTTCCGTTTTTTACTTCTGCCATCTCATCCAGATCAAGATAGGAAAAACACGCCAGTATCAGATTGTCAACTTCATTAAAGGGTGACTGCTCAAAGGTAAGATCTCCTCTCCATTCAAGATAATCCAGAATATTCCCCATAAAATCCTCCGCAAATGATCATATAAGCGTCTTACGCACAGCTACAGGCTTTCTTTCTATTATAATACGTAACGGCTGCATCACAACACAGCCATCTGATGCGTTTCTGCCGTTATCAGATAACCGTTTTCTGAAACGACATACCCTGCCAGATATTTATTGTTATCATACCATAAATCCTGATCATTTGCTCCTTTCATCCATTTTTTTTCTGAGATAAAGGATGTAATGAATGCAGCCGCAGGTAAAAGCCGGAAACAGTATCGACAGGCCTGCTGCTGACATCATATAGATCACTGCCCCTTTTCCGTCATCCGGTGTTCCTGCCACAAAGCAGTAGAACATGGTAGCTGAAAAATACAGTGTGATCACCACTGAAATTAAGATTTTAAAAAACTTCCTCATTGCTTCTCCTTTCTGTAGTGTCGATATAAGGACACTGTTGTGATTCCAATTTTACCTTCATAATAAGATTAATTCAAGGATGAATCGGACAGGATATATATATGATAAAATATGACAGATTTTGGGTCACGATGAAGAAGCGTGGGATCACTCAGTATGATCTTTATGAACATTATCAGATCACCCGTTCACTTCTGGACAGACTTCGAAAAAATAAAAATGTTGAAATTTATACCATAGACAGGCTGTGTTCCATTCTCCACTGCGAGATTGAGGACATTGTGGAACACGTTCCCGAGCCTGACGAAAGGAACGAACATACAGAAAAAGCTTCAGAGAAAAACAATCCTTACTCTGAAGATAAGAAAAACTCTCTCTAACTGTGATCAGATGCAGCTTTTTTGTTGGCTGTGTTATCCGTGTCAGGGAGAGTTTTTCTGATTTTTTCTATAAGTAGATATAAAAAAAGGGGCCGAAGCCCCTTTTTAAATGGATCTTATTTGTAGTTTACGATCTTTCCGAAATCTGGTTTCAGGGAAGCGCCGCCTACAAGACCGCCGTCGATGTCAGCCTGAGCAAATAAGTCAGGAGCTGTTGCAGCGTTTACAGATCCGCCGTACTGGATACGGATCTCTGCTGCTGTAGCGTCATCATAGATCTCAGCGATGCATTTACGGATATCAGCGCAAACCTCCTGAGCCTGCTCTGTTGTAGCTGTCTTACCTGTTCCGATAGCCCAGATCGGCTCGTAAGCGATAACTGCTGTCTTAGCCTGATCAGCTGTAACACCCTGGAATCCAACCTTAACCTGCTGACGGATGAAGTCCATTGTTACGCCCTGCTCTCTCTGAGTAAGTGTCTCACCACAGCACATGATCGGTGTGATGCCATGCTCGAAAGCTTTAAGCATTTTTTTGTTAACGTCCTCGTTTGTCTCACCGAAGTACTCTCTTCTCTCGGAGTGTCCAAGTACAACGTACTTAACGCCTGCATCTACGAGCATAGCCGGAGCGATCTCACCTGTGTAAGCGCCTTTCTCCTCGAAGTACATGTTCTCAGCACCAACCTGGATGTTAGAACCTTTAGCTGCCTCAACAACAGGGATGATGTCGATAGCCGGTACGCAGAATACTACGTCAACTTCATCGTTAACAACAAGCGGTTTTAAAGTCTCAACAAGCTTTACAGCCTCGCTTGGTGTCATGTTCATTTTCCAGTTTCCAGCAATGATTTTCTTTCTTGCCATTGTTTTTATCTCCTTTTCGTGTTCGCGGAACACTTTATTTTTTATCAGTCTTTATCGTTAGCTGCTGCTACGCCCGGAAGCTCTTTGCCCTCAAGGAACTCAAGAGAAGCACCGCCACCTGTGGAGATGTGTGTCATCTTGTCGCCATATCCAAGGATATTTACAGCTGCTGCGGAATCACCACCACCGATGATGGTTGTTGCGTCTGTATCAGCAAGAGCTTTTGCAACTGCCTCTGTACCATGTGCGAAGTTCGGCATCTCGAAGCATCCCATCGGTCCGTTCCATACAACAGTCTTGGCATCTTTTACAGCGTCTGCAAAAAGCTTCTCAGTCTCCGGTCCGATATCCATTCCTTCCCATCCGTCCGGAATCTCACCACGTTTTACAACCTGGATATTGCAGTCATTGGAGAAGTTATCACCGATTCTGTTATCTACAGGAAGAAGAAGCTTCACGCCCTTCTCCTCTGCTTTCTTCATCATGTCAAGAGCATACTGAAGGTAATCATCCTCGCAGAGGGATGTTCCGATATGTCCGCCCATAGCCTTGGAGAATGTATAGGACATACCACCACCGATGATCAGTGTATCTACCTTGTCAAGAAGGTTGTTGATTACAGAGATCTTGCTGGAAACCTTAGCACCGCCAAGAATTGCTACGAATGGTCTCTCCGGATTGTTTACAGCGTTTCCAAGGAAATCGATCTCTTTCTGCATCAGATATCCTACAACTGCTGTTTTTACATATTTGGTAACACCTACGTTAGAGCAGTGAGCTCTGTGAGCAGTTCCGAATGCATCATTTACAAATACATCACAGAGGGAAGCAAGATCTTCGCTGAACTTGTCTTCGTTCTTTGTCTCTTCTGCACGATAACGTGTGTTCTCAAGAAGAACTACATCGCCATCTTTCATCTCTGCTACAGCAGCTTTTGCGTTCGGTCCTACTACCTCAGGATCTGCTGCAAATTTTACTTCCTGGCCAAGAAGCTCAGAAAGACGAACTGCTACAGGTGCAAGAGAAAGCTCCGGTTTCGGCTCTCCCTTCGGTTTTCCAAGGTGGGAGCAAAGGATAACCTTTCCGCCGTCTGCGATCAGTTTCTTGATTGTAGGAAGAGCAGCTACAAGACGGTTCTCATCTGTGATCTTTCCATCCTGAAGCGGAACATTGAAGTCGCATCTTACAAGTACTTTCTGTCCTTTTACATTGATATCGTCAACACTTTTTTTGTTCAGCATCTCTATATCTCCTTAACTTTTATTTCTGCAAAAGCAGATGAATAAGGGCGAGCGGTATTGTTGTCCGCTCTGTTAACAGTCATTCCTCAGACATTTTTTTGTTTGGTCTTTTGGAAAAAAAGGGCCCGGTCCTCTTCAGACCGGACCCTTTCTGAGTCTATTCTTCTACACCCGTTCGCAGAAAATTAAGCGTTCAGAAGTTTTCCGAAGTGCTTGATTGTACGAACCATCTGGCTTGTGTAGGAGTTCTCGTTGTCATACCAGGAAACTACCTGAACCTCTGTTGTGCCATTCTCAAGTGGAAGTACCATTGTCTGAGTAGCATCGAAGAGGGAACCAAATCTCATACCAACGATATCGCTGGATACGATCTCATCCTCGTTGTATCCGAAGGACTCATTGGAAGCTGCTTTCATAGCTGCGTTGATCTGCTCTTTAGTAACGTTTCCTTCAACTACTGCTGTAAGGATTGTTGTAGAACCTGTTGGGGTAGGTACACGCTGTGCAGAACCGATAAGTTTGCCGTTAAGCTCTGGGATAACAAGTCCGATAGCTTTAGCAGCACCTGTGCTGTTCGGAACGATGTTAACTGCAGCTGCACGGGATCTTCTCAGATCGCCTTTTCTCTGCGGTCCGTCAAGTGTCATCTGATCGCCTGTGTAAGCGTGGATTGTGCACATGATACCGGATTTGATCGGTGCAAGATCGTTAAGAGCCTTAGCCATTGGTGCAAGGCAGTTTGTTGTACAGGAAGCTGCGGAGATGATCTTGTCCTCGTTTGTAAGACCCTGATGGTTTACGTTGTAAACGATTGTCTTAAGGTCGTTTCCAGCCGGAGCGGAAATAACTACGTGCTTAGCACCTGCATCGATATGAGCCTGAGCTTTGTCTTTGGATGTGTAGAAACCTGTGCACTCAAGAACTACGTCTACACCGATCTCTCCCCATGGAAGCTCTGCAGCGTTAGCCTTAGCATAGATTTTGATCTCTTTTCCGTCTACTGTGATGGAATCCTCGCCTGCTGTTACTTTATCAGCAAGAGCATATCTTCCCTGTGTAGAATCATATTTTAATAAGTGAGCAAGCATCTTAGGAGATGTAAGATCGTTGATTGCTACGATCTCAAATCCTTCTGCTCCAAACATCTGACGGAATGCAAGACGACCGATACGTCCAAAACCATTAATTGCAACTTTTACTGCCATGATAAATTCCTCCTATGAATTGAATGGTGATTTAAATCGTTCCTTTGTTAAAGAAACATCAACCTGTTTCATATTGTACCTAATTCCAAACAAAAATTCAAGAGCTATTTATAAAAAAGAACATTAAAATAAATATTAAGAAAATTTCTGAAAAATGTGCTATAATTCTCTGATAGAAAGTTCTGTCCTGCTGATTCCCAAAACGGATATCTATATTCCCGCTGGGAGTTTGACTTTCCCGGATTCATAACAGGCAGATACGATCATTGTCACAGAATATAAAGGCTTGAATATGGAGGTACAAAATGGACCAGAAAATTTTATGGGACTGCCATATGCACTCCTCTTTTTCCGCAGATTCCGATACACCGATGGAAGAAATGATCCAGACTGCCGCAGACCAGGGTCTCACGGGAATCTGTTTTACTGAACATTTTGATCCGGATTATCCCGATACTCCGGAAAATCTTGATTTTTCCCTGAACATCCCTGCATACCGTCAGAAACTTGAGAGTCTTGCGGATGCTTTTAAAGACCAGATTCAGGTTAACTTCGGGATCGAGCTTGGACTTCAGCCTCAGCTTGCAGAATCTTTTTCCGATCTTCTGAAAGAAGTTCCCTTTGATTTCGTTATTGGTTCCTCCCATGTGGTGCACGGATACGATCCTTATTATCCTTCTTATTTTGAGGGCCGTAAGGAATCCGCATGCTACATGGAATATTTTGAATCCATCCTGGAAAATATCGCTGCTTTTGACGAGATGGATGTGTACGGACATATCGACTATGTAGTACGTTATGGTCCAAATCAGAACCGTCAGTATTCTTACGGACGATATAAGGAGATCCTGGACGAGATCCTGCGGACATTGATCCGCAAAAATGTGGGAATCGAGCTGAACACAGGCGGTTATCACTACGGGCTTGGTGAACCGAATCCATGTGTCAATATTATCCGACGTTACCGTGAGCTTGGCGGTGAGATCATCACCATCGGTGCAGATGCCCATACTCCGGATAAGATCGGCTATGCCTTTGACAAGGCGGCTGATGTTCTCCGTGAATGTGGTTTTTCCTATTATGCTGTATTTAAAAACCGCCGTCCTGTTTTTCATAAGCTGTAGCTCTGTTTCTCTCTCCGGTGAGAGAGTTTACATTTTTATACCGAAAATATCATTTTATCTAAGGAGGAACTCTATATGTCAACAAAAAGACTCCAGAAAAAGAAAGCTGCCATGCAGGCAAAAAAAGAAAAGCAACTGAAAAAAAATACCTCTGCTACCGGCACCAGTTCCAGTGCTGCCAAATCTGTTGAAAATGCTAAAGCCGAAGTGAAAAAACTTGAAACCGTAAAGAAGGAAACGCTTAAAGTCGAAACTTCCAAAACTGAACCGATCAAAGTCGAGACTTCCAAGACCGAACCGATCAAGGTCGAGACTTCCAAGACTGAGCCGGCGAAAGTTACTACTTCCAAGACCGAGCCTCTGAAAGTCGAAACTTCCAAGGAGGACACAGCTTACGATGCCCTCTACGAGAAACGTCTGAAACACTACTACAATGATCTGAAATGGCTTTACTGCGAACTGTTCCGCGATCACCCGGAAGTTACCGGCACATTCTCAAGCCTCACAAAAAAGATGAAAGAAATCTACCGTGAGCGTTCTCTTTCCATGAAGGAAGCCGACCAGAACTGCGCTGCAGATCCTGATTGGTTCCGTAAGACTACTTTCACCGGAATGGCTGTAAATCCTGCTGACTTCGCAGATACTCTTTCCGGGCTGTCCGATAAACTGGACTATATCAGTGAATGCAAAGCAGACACTCTGTACCTGACAGATCTTTTCCAGGCAACCTCCAACTGCTCCCTTCGCATTATCCCGGAGATTGGAACCTCCGAAGATCTGCATACACTTGCAGCTAACTGTAGGAAAGCAGGTATCCGCCTGGCTCTTGAGATCCCGTTAAGTCTTTCTGTGGATGACCCACAGTCCGGTGCGCCATGCGTGCTCCAGACTCCAGCTTATTTCAATGCAATGCTTCTTCAGATCCTGGAGCTTGCAAATGAAGGTGCTTCTATATTCAGCCTTGGTGTCCTTCCGATGATACCGGAAGAAAATCTCTGGAAGCTTCACTCTCTGCTGCGTATGACCCGAATGGTGTGTGAGATCGTATGCCCCGGAATTCTTCTCCTTGGTGAAACAGACCGCCCACCTGCAGAGGCTGCTGCATTTGGCGGAACTTCCGATATGCCGGAACTTCACATTGTAAACAGCACCCAGCTGATGTCCGATCTCTGGCATACCGTTGCTACAAAGGACACTGCCCTTCTCCGCCGGGGAATCGACAGAGCTGCAGACCTTCCGCAGGCACCGGTATTCCAGAATTACCTCCGTAACCGCAACACGGTACGCTGGAATCTGGACTATGATTTCCTGAAAGGAAGCTTTATCACAGAAGGGCCTCACAGAGATTATCTGAATGAATTCCTGGCAGGTATTTTCCCTGATTCCTTTGCCCGGGGTGAAATTTATGTAAATCCGGAAACCGAGGAATCTGAGCTCTGCGGAACAACCGCATCTCTTGCAGGAATCGAGCGTTTTGATTATGAAGGAAATATGGAGGGTGTCAGCCGGGGAATCCGCTATGACGTAGCACTTCATGCATTGCTTCTTTCCCTCCCCGGAATTCCGGTACTTCGAAGCGGTGACGAGGTCGGACAGCTGAATGACTATACCTATAAAACAGACATTTCCAAAGCAGCTGATCCTCGCTGGCTCCACAATGGACGTTTCAACTGGGCACTTGCCCGGAACAGAGCCGATGCCGAAACGATCCAGGGACGCATTTTCAACAGCCTTGAGCAGCTGGAATCCATCCGTGCCAGCCATCCGGTATTTGCACCTGAAGTTTCTGCACATACACTGGAAACCTGGGAAAAAGCTCTCCTTGCCCTGGTAAGAGAAACCTCCGAAGAAAAGCTGATCTGCATCTACAACTTCAGCGACCAGGATAAGGTAGCCTGGATCAACGAACAGGACGGTACCTACACAGATCTTCTCACAGGAGTTCAGAGAGACGCACAGGCTGTAGAAATCCCGGCCTTCGGATTTATCTGGCTTATGCACACGAAATAATAGCTTTGTCAGGCGGATATCCACAATCTGCATTCTCTACACAGCTCTGCACCGGATAACTGGATAACTGCTTCACAGTTTATTTGCAAAAAAGGACACTGCCATTTTCAACGGGCAGTGTCCTTTTTTATTTCTCATATTATTATTTTCTCAGCTTATCAATAAATGCAGCAAATTTCCCCTGTTCCCCACTATCCAGCGAACGACTGTAAATATTTCTGAGCCAGGCCGTGATCACATCGATCAGGATCGGAGAAAATGTCATCAGAAGGAACACCAGAATGATCATTCCGAATTCCAGCGATCCCAGTGTCAGAAGATTCTGCAGAACCACCGCCGCACCGAAAAAGATCACCTGCATACTGTAAATGATCACCTTTCGATACTTATTCAGAGGTGCGTAAACTGTCTTAAGTGCCGCCATATAATTCCATCCTGTTACAAGCACACAGGCTGTATTCAGCATAGCATTGGAATGGTATACATTCTGGCATACCAGCATCACACTGAACACACAGCCCGTGATGGTCACAGCAGCCGGAAATGCATTCATAAATACATGACGCAAAAATGTATGGTCGATCTTCTCATAATTATTCTCCTGTGCCAGAAGGAATGTAGGAATACCAACAGCGCAGGCACTGATCAGAGACATCTGGATCGGCTCAAAGGGATAGGAATCCCCGAAGAAGATCGTGATCAGTGACAGCAGCACGGAAAAAATCGTTTTGATCAGAAACATAGATGCCGCAGTACGGATATTATTTACAACCCGGCGTCCCTGATTCACAATTTCCGGCATTGCTGCAAAATTAGAATCCAGCAATACCACATTGGCAATATTCTTGGCAGCATCACTGCCCTCAGCCATGGCAATACTGCAGTCCGCCTCTTTAAGCGCCAGAACATCATTGACACCATCACCGGTCATGGCAACCGTATGCTTCTGAGCCTGCAAAGACTTCACCATTGCCTGTTTCTGCTGAGGTGTTACACGCCCGAACACACTATATTCTGCAACTGCCTCGTCCATCTGTTCCTGAGTTGTGATCGTTGTCGCATCTATATAATGCTCTGCATTTTTAAGGCCAGCACGTCTGGCAATTGCAGAAACCGTCACCGGATCATCACCGGAGATCACTTTCAGATCAACACCCTGACTTTCGAAATATGCCAGCGTATCCGGTGCCTCTGCACGGATCACATCGGTAATAAGCAAAAGTCCGACAGGTTCCAGTCCCTCCGGAAGCTCCGCTCCCTCACTCACATTTACACTATGGGCAAGAACCAGCACACGAAGACCTTCCTCTGCAAATCTGCCACAATACTCCATCAACTCCGGGTTCCCTTCCGGAAAAAGAAACTGCGCTGCACCCATCAGATAAGTACCTGTATCTGTAAATGCAGCTCCGCTGTACTTCCTGTCAGAAGAAAATGGGATCACATGATCCAGCTCCATATCCTGAGATACTTTAAATCTCGCCCTGAGTGCATCGGCAGTGGCATTCTGATCCTTCAGCACAGAAAGCAGATTTCCCATGATATGCTCGATCTCCCGGATCTTCTCCGGATCTTCCTGACTATGTTTCTCCGGGTCAGCTTCTGACTTTTCCTGTAATACGAGATTCGCGCTTCCATCCTCCTTTGCGATCGCATCTGTTGCTGAAACTGCAGAAGTCGCAGAACTCTCAGTTCCATCGCTGTCACCTTCGCCGGATTCAGGATCTTTCCCGGATATTTTCTCTGAAATCTCATCATACACCGGCGGATAGCTCTCCACCGCCTCCACACACATGGTACCCTCTGTGATAGTTCCTGTCTTATCCAGGCAGAGCGTATCCACGCGTGCAAGAGTTTCTATACAGTACAACTCCTGCACCAGCGTCTTCTTCTGGGCAAGCTTCAGCGCACCCAGAGTCAGTGCCACACTGGTAAGAAGGACCAGTCCCTCCGGGATCATTCCCAGGACCGCTGCAACCATATTGACAACAGAATCCCGGATATTGTCTCCCACAAAATAATACTGTTTATAAAAAAGCATCGCACCCATTGGTACGATAATGATACTGATCACCTTTAGAATGGCATTCAGGGAATTTCTAAGCTCTGAATTATGGCGTTTGAATTCCTTGGCCTCGCTGGTGATCCTTGACGCATAGTTGTCACTTCCCACATGGATGATCTGGCAGCAGGCCTGTCCCGCCGTCACAAAGCTTCCGGAAAAAAGCTCATCTCCCGGATTCTTCGGAAGATTGTCTGCCTCACCGGTAAGCAGAGATTCATTGACCTCAAGGCTTCCCTCCAGGATCTTCGCATCTGCCGGAACCTGTTCTCCGGCCTTCAGGAATATCAGATCATCGACAACCAGCTTCTCTGTAGAAATTTTCCATTTTTTTCCTTCACGCAGAACAACCGTCTTGGATTCTGTCAGGATGGCCAGCTTGTCAATCGTCTTCTTGGCACGGACCTCCTGAATGATCCCGATCACGGTATTAATAAAAATGATTCCTACAAACATGGAGTTTTTGTAGGAACCAACCAGCAGTACGAGAACCAGCAGCACCAGGTTCAGAAAATTGAAGAATGTCAACGTATTCTCCAGAATGATCTGCTTATATGTCCTGGTGTTGGGGTTTTCGTTATTATTTACCTGGCCCTGCGCAATTCTTTCCTGAACTTCTTCGTTCGTAAGTCCTGTCATGCTTCTTACTTACCTGTCCTTTCAATGGCTTACGGTTCTGTTCAACTGAAGCTTGCTCATGCCCCGGTTATGATCGTAAATAAAAGGAATCAATACTCCTCTTCTGTATCCTCTTCACCCTCGTGGATATCAGACTTCGGTTTGGAAAGACCCTCGATCTTAATGTGATGTTTCTCTGCATAATCCCAGAGAGCTGCATGAATTGCTTCCTCAGCAAGCAGGGAACAGTGGATCTTTACCGGCGGAAGTCCGTCCAGAGCCTCCATAACGGCCTTGTTGGTTACTTCCATAGCTTCCTCAATGGTCTTGCCCATTACAAGTTCTGTTGCCATGCTGCTTGTTGCAACTGCTGCACCGCATCCAAATGTTTTAAATTTGCAGTCTTTGATAATATGAGTTTCGTCATCGATATCAAGGAATATTCTCATAATATCACCGCATTTTGCATTTCCTACAGTACCCACGCCACTTGCGTTCTCGATCTCACCGACATTACGTGGATGCTGAAAATGATCCATTACTTTTTCACTATACATTATTTTTTCCTCCTGGCAAGTATTTTTATTATTTTTTCTGCTTTTTAATAAAATCTTCATATAATGGAGACATGCTTCTTAAGTTTGCAGTAATATCTTTCAGCTTATCTACTACAAAATCAACATCCTCCATAGTTGTCTCCTCGCTTAAGGTCATACGGAGAGATCCGTGTGCGATCTCATGAGGAAGACCGATAGCTAACAGAACGTGTGACGGATCCAGAGAACCGGATGTACATGCGGAACCGCTGGATGCACAGATTCCGAAATTATCAAGCATCAGAAGAAGTGACTCTCCCTCGATGAACTGGATGCTTACATTTACGTTGTTCGGAAGACGTTTTACTTTATCTCCATTGAGACGTACGTACGGGATCTCTGTGAGGATCCTGCTGATCATATGATCTCTGATCTCGATTTCTTTTGCAGTACGCTCTTTCATGGACTTGTTTGCACGCTCTGCTGCAAGACCGTATCCTACGATACCAGGAACGTTCTCTGTACCTGCACGACGTTTTCTCTCCTGTGCTCCGCCATGTACGAAGGAGCGGATCTTAACACCCTTACGGATATAGAGGAAGCCGATTCCCTTCGGTCCGTTGATCTTATGTCCGCTGGAGCTGAGCATATCAATATTGAACTCATCTACATTGATCGGGATCTGGCCGAATGCCTGAACAGCGTCTGTATGGAACAGGATTCCATGCTCATGTGCAATCTGTCCGATTTCTTTCAGCGGCTCAAGAGTACCAATCTCATTGTTTGCAGCCATAACAGAGATCAGGATGGTCTCCGGTGTAATGGCTTTCTGAAGCTCATCCAGGTCAATGAAACCATTCTCATCTACATCCAGGTATGTGACCTTGGCACCACGCTCTTTTTCAAGGTACTCGCAGGTATGAAGGATGGCATGATGCTCGATCTTTGTTGTGATGATATGGTTTCCTTTATTTTTATATGCCTCAAAGGTCGCTTTCAGAGCCCAGTTATCAGACTCGGAACCACCTGCAGTAAAATAGATCTCCTCTTTTTTGGCTCCGATCACATCTGCGATCTGCTGTCTTGCCTTTGCGATGGCAGCCTTGCTGTTTGCCGCAAAATCATAAACGGTTGAAGCATTTCCATAAAACTCTGTAAAATACGGCAGCATAGCCTCCACAACTTCCGGTGCGGTCTTTGTGGTAGCCGCATTGTCCAGATATATCATTTTTCCCATTTTCTTTTCCTCCTGTTCAGGATAATTATTTTTCGTGTATTCTCCGGCTTTCTTCGATCAGCTCACTGAGCATCAGGGTATCCACTGCATCTGTGATGCTGTCGTTGATCCTCTTCCACACTAATTTAGCCACGCAGAGATCAGAACCTTGGCAGCCACCGTCACCTTCTGTTCCCGGACATGTTGCAGCCTCCAGGCCACCCTCCAGGACACGAAGGATATCTCCCACTGAAATCTCTTCTGCCGGTCTTCCAAGGAAATATCCTCCGGCTGCACCGCGGACACTCTTCACAAGGCCCGCTTTCTTCAAAAGTGCCATCAGCTGCTCCAGATAGCTGACTGATATATTCTGACGGCCCGCAATACTCTGAAGCGAGACCGCTTCTTTTTCACTGTAAAGACCAAGGTCTATCAAAGCCTTAAGTCCGTATTTTGCTCTTGTTGACAGTTTCATCCGCTCACCTCTTTTTTTCAATTCCCAGTGTTTTCCTCGGATTTCATGTTTACTCTATCAGAAACATATGGTTCTGTCAAGACTAACTTCTTCATATACTGACAAAAAAGACTCAAGGTTATCCATGTCAAAAAAAATATTTCTCAAAGGAACCCTGATTCTTGCCTGCACAGGCCTTATCAGCCGTATCGCAGGTTTCTTTTATAGAATATTCCTCTCCCATGCCATTGGTGCGGAAGGTCTTGGTTTGTATCAGCTGGTTCTTCCTCTCCAGGGACTTATGGCCGCTTTATCCTATACAGGGATCCAGTCTGCCCTTTCCCGACTGATCGCGTCCAGACTTGCCCTTCAGGAGAAAAAGGAGGCACGTTTTTCGCTGGTCACAGGAACACTTATGGCTGTCTTTTTTTCTGCTGCAGCCGGTTTTCTGCTTTTTCAGCACGCATATTTTTTTGCTTCCGCAATTCTGAAAACACCGCAGACTGCCGGTCTTCTTCGCATAACAGCTGTCAGTATTCCTCTCTGTGCCATTCATTCCTGCATTAACAGCTATTATTATGCCCGGAAAAAAGCCTCTGTTCCGGCAGCCGTGCAGCTTTCGGAGCAGTCTGCACGGATCGGCACTACCTATATCCTGTATCTGATCTTTCTTTCCGAAGGACGTCCGATCACTGCATTGATTGCAGCGGGAGGTTCCCTTGCCGGAGAGACTGCCGCTTCGCTGGTGTCGCTGCTGGTAGTTTCCTTTCATTTCGGAAATCACCCTGTACACGAAAAGACTCCCGTCAGGATCTTTCCGCTGATAAAGGACCTTTTCACACTGTCTTTTCCCATTTCCCTGAACAGGATCCTTCTGACACTTCTCGGCAGCATAGAAGCGGTCCTGATCCCACAGATGCTTCTGCGTTCCGGCATGACAGCCTCAGACTCACTGAAGATCTATGGGATCTTTACAGGAATGGCACTGCCCCTGCTCCTGTTTCCTTCCACACTTACGTCTTCCGCCGCTGTAATGCTGATGCCTTCCATCGCACAGCTTGATGCACTGGGAAAGCAGAAGCAGATCCGCCGTGTCACAGATCAGACCTTTTTTCTGTGCATGTTCCTGGGATTTCTATGCGGAAGCGGATTCTTTCTTTTTGGCCCATTCCTCGGAACATTGCTTTTTCACAGCCAGACTGCCGGAACCTACATACGGTATCTGTCTTTTATCTGTCCTTTTCTTTATACAAACACCATGCTCACCAGCATCCTGCAGGGACTTGGAAAACCGGGGCTCTGTCTGATCCACAGTATTGCCAGCATTCTCATCCGCATTTTCTCCGTTGTTTTTATAATTCCGGCAACAGGGATCCGAGGCTATTTTTATGGAATTTTTCTGGGTGAGCTGCTGCTTACTCTTCTACACGTGAAAGCGCTAAAATTTCCCTATCGACAATCGGCCAATAATCGTTTATAATAAATAATCGAAATGTCTATAGTTATGGAGGAATAAAGTACTATGAGTTTTGAATTCATAAAAAAACTGCCAACTCCTGAGGAAATCCGCAATCAGTATCCGCTCGATGCTGAACTTCAGGCGCTCAAGGAGAAACGCGATGCTGAGATTCGCGACGTTTTCACCGGAAAATCCGATAAATTCCTCGCTATCATCGGACCATGTTCTGCAGATAACGAAGATGCCGTATGCGATTATCTTTTAAGACTTCGCAAAGTTCAGGAAAAGATCGAGGATAAAGTCCTTATCATCCCGCGTGTTTACACAAACAAACCACGTACGACCGGTGAAGGATACAAGGGAATGGTCCATCAGCCGGATCCTGAGAAAAAACCGAACCTTCTTGCCGGACTGATCGCGATCCGCAAGATGCACATGCGTGCTATCCGCGAAAGTGGCTTCACCTGTGCAGATGAGATGCTTTACCCGGAGAACTACCGTTATCTCTCTGATCTGCTTTCCTACGTTGCTGTAGGCGCACGTTCTGTTGAAGATCAGCAGCACAGACTCACTGTCAGCGGCATGGATGTTCCGGCTGGTATGAAGAACCCTACCAGTGGTGACTACAGCGTTATGCTGAACTCCATTGTTGCAGCACAGGGCGCTCATCGTTTTATTTACAGAAGCTGGGAGGTTGAGACCACCGGCAACCCACTCTCTCACGCAATCCTTCGCGGTGCAGTAAACAAGCATGGGGAAGCGATCCCGAACTACCATTACGAGGATCTTCGTCTTCTCTATGACAAATACCATGCAAAGAACCTTGCCAACCCGGCAGTGATCGTGGATACCAACCACTCCAACTCCAACAAGCATTACGAGCAGCAGGTTCGTATCGCAAGTGAGGTTCTTCACAGCCGTCAGGTAGATCCTGAGCTTCACTCCATGGTAAAAGGTCTCATGATCGAGAGCTATATCGAGCCAGGCAACCAGAAGATCGGTGGAGATCACATCTACGGAAAATCCATCACAGATGCCTGCCTTGGTTGGGATGAGTCTGAGAAGCTGCTTTACACGATTGCTGAAAATTGCTAAGATCTGTCTGATCTGCAGTTCAGGAAACGGATATTTGTGATCCTTTTACACTTTATGTTCAAAAAAAAGAACCGGCATTCTTCCATTTTGGAAGCTGCCGGTTCTTTTTTGAACGCGTTTTTTATATTATTTCTTACAGATCAATGCCTCGGATGTGCTTTCATATATACGTCTCGCATTTTCGCAACGCCAAAATTCAGATAGACCTGTGTGGTGGAAATATCCGAATGTCCAAGCATTTCCTGCACACTCTTCACGTCCGCTCCATTCTGCAGCATATGTGCGGCAAAAGAATGTCTCAGTGTATGCGGCGTGATATCATGCTGGATCCCGGCTTCCTCTGCATATCCCTTGAGAACCTTCCAGAATCCCTGTCTGCTCATGGATTTTCCTGAACAGTTGGTAAAAAGACTCTCCGTCTCATTTTCTTTCACAAATTTTCCACGGGCTTCCTTCAGATATTTCTCCATGGCTGTTTTGCATACATTTCCTATCGGGATCACCCGTTCCTTATCCTCATCGTGACAGACTACATAACCAAGCCGCAGATTGAGATCCTCCAGGTTCAGCCGCAAAAGTTCACTGACGCGCATTCCTGTAGCATACAAAAGCTCCAGCATGGCACTATCCCGGATTCCCTTCGGTGTATTCAGATCCGGCTGTTTCAAAAGGCGGTCTACCTCATCCACAGTAAGGATCTCCGGCATCCGCTTCTCAACCTTGGGCGGCTTCAGTTCCAGAGACGGATCCCTCTCGATCCTGTTCTCCTGATAAAGATACTGAAACAAGGCACGGATAGATGCTACATTTCTGGAGATCGTTGAGGAAGCGAACTGTCCTCTCTCCATATAGCTGAGATAGCCTTCCAGCTCCAGTTCTCCTACATCTCGGATATCATAGATCCCACGATCTGCAAAATACACTGCCATCTTCTTCAGGTCTCTCTGGTAAGATACTTCTGTATTATGTGACGTCCTTTTTCTATTATGTAAATATGTAATAAATTCCCGTATCTCTATGTCCATT
Organism: Blautia sp. BCRC 81119; assembly: GCF_003184505.1. NCBI lineage: Bacteria > Bacillati > Bacillota > Clostridia > Lachnospirales > Lachnospiraceae > Blautia > Blautia sp. BCRC 81119. The sequence goes on from NZ_QJHD01000004.1 coordinate 151,551, forward strand.
TCTCTGCATCCCGTTTCTCTAAAATCATACTCGTTTATGACTGAATTATACTGTGAATTTTACATAAAATCAAACAGTTTTTCATCGTAAAACCGCACAATTTCAACACTTTCCGGCGCAAACCACCAAATATCGCAGATTTTATGGAAACCATTACTAGATATTGTGGAAATTTTCCTCAAAAAAATTTCAGGCCCTTTATAACTTTTTCTACGATCCAGGGATTCAGAAAACTTTCTGCGAGGATTCCTCCTGTATACAGCAGAAAAACTGTGATTCCCTGCCGAAAATAAGCCCCTGTTTTCTGCGGCACAAGTCCATAATTTTTCCAGATCCCATACGATTGTCTGTATACGATACCTGCAAGATAAAAATACGCCGGAATATAGACCAGATACTGCGGCATCAGAAGTCCGGCGCCGGCCACACCGCCATAAATACCAAATTCCAGAACCGATAATGCCAGGATCATTCCTGTCTCCATTCCCAAAAACAGCATATATGCGACCGTCAAAGGCACTCCGAATATTGTAAATCCGCATAAAAACAACAGAAGAAAAAAACCTCCTCTTCGTCGCAGCACTTCCAGGAAATAAGCTCCGCCGGAAATATCTTTTCCTGCAAAGCTGCGGATCAGATAAAAAGAAGCCAGGGTTTTCTGTTTCCACTCCATTTTCCAGATCAGATTTGGCAACACATTTCCCGCAAAAAATCCGGTCATAAAAAGAAGCTCCGCCGGAAAACGTCCGGCATTTTTCCACTTCCGGTTCTCTGTCTTACTCTCCATTTACTCACCCTGTACCAGTTTACGCCTGTTTTTCCGGTAATATGACCGTTTTTCCACATGACAAAAAGGCCGGCCAGCTAAAAAGCTGTCCGGCCTTTGATATTTCCAGAACTTTCTTCCATTGAAAGCTTATTTTGCGTAGTCAACCGCTCTGCTTTCACGGATCACATTAACTTTGATCTGTCCAGGATACTCAAGCTCTGCCTCGATCTGCTTTGCAATATCTCTTGCAAGGAGAACCATATCTGCATCACTTACATGATCCGGCACGACCATAACACGAATTTCTCTTCCTGCCTGAATAGCAAAAGATTTCTCTACACCTTTGAATTCATTGGTGATATCCTCAAGCTGTTTCAGACGATTAGTATAGGTTTCCAGGGTCTCACGTCTTGCTCCAGGTCTTGCTGCGGAAATTGCATCAGCAGCCTGTACAATACACGCGATCAGAGATTCCGGCTCCACATCACCATGATGAGACGCAACCGTGTTGATAACGATCGGGGACTCCTTGTATTTCTTGCAGAGATCCACACCGATCTGAATATGAGAACCTTCTACCTCATGGTCAATGGATTTACCAATGTCATGAAGAAGTCCGGCACGCTTGGCCATACGCACATCCACACCAACTTCTCCTGCAAGAAGTCCGGAAAGCTGTGCAACCTCAATTGAATGTCTCAGAGCATTCTGTCCATAGCTTGAACGGAATTTCATACGTCCAAGAAGCTTCAGAAGTTCCGGATGGATTCCATGTACCCCTACATCCATGGCAGCATTCTCACCGTCTTCCCGGATCTGTGCTTCCACTTCTTTCTGGGCTTTCTCTACCATCTCTTCAATTCTTGCCGGATGGATACGTCCATCCACGATCAGTTTCTCAAGAGCCACTCTGGCGATCTCTCTCCTGATCGGATCAAATGCGGAGAGTACCACTGCCTCCGGTGTATCATCAATGATCAGATCCACACCGGTAAGTGTCTCAAGTGTACGGATGTTACGGCCTTCACGACCGATGATCCTTCCCTTCATTTCATCACTTGGAAGCTGTACCACAGAAATCGTTGTCTCGGAAACATGATCCACTGCACATTTCTGAATGGCATTGACTACATATTCCCTGGCTTTCTTATTGGCATCTTCCTTGGCTCTGTTCTCAAGCTCTTTATAGAGTCTTGCAACATCCACCTTTACGTCATCTTCTACAGATTTCAGTAATTCTTCTTTTGCCTGTTCGGAGGTAAGACCTGAAACTCGTTCCAGTTCCTGTACTCCTTTTTCCTCAAGTTCATTTACTCGTTTTTCTTTTTCTTGTAACTCGTTAAATTTCGCTGTACATTCCAGCTCACGCTTCTCCACTGCATTAGCTTTTTTGTCAACAGATTCCTCTTTTGACAAAACTCGCTTCTCGTATCTCTGCAGCTCGTTTCTCCGTTCCTTGGTTTCCCTTTCCAGTTCATTTTTAGTTCGCAGAGATTCTTCCTTTACTTCAAGTAAAGTTTCACGTTTCTTGGTCTCTGCTGCTTTCAATGCTTCATCAAGAATATTCCTTGCCTTATCCTCTGCTGTACCTATGATTTCCGCATCCTTGCGTACTTTCTTGTCAACAGCAACCTTGCAAGTAACAGGAACTGCAATAAGTAGCGTGACTACCACAGCGACAATAACACCGATAATTGTGCCTGCCACAGGAGCACCTCCTTATTTAGTTTTCATTGTACAAATACAACAATACAAGTTTAGCTGTTTTTCACATTTATGTCAAGTTTTTCTCATGAAAAAGCAGATTTTGGTTAGCATATATAAACTGGCTCTTTTTCTCCGCAGAGTTATTGTTACTGTTCACTCCGTTCTCAGTAACACGCTTCGCGATGCACAGAATTTATGCTGATCGCATAAATTCGCGCGGTATGTCTCGGGTTTTCTGTGACCTTCGCTCACAAAAAACACCTCGCGGGACATTACCAGTGAACAGTAACGAGTTATTCCATATCACGGTTCACCCGGATGTTCATTTCTTCCATGGTATGGGAAATATCCTCATACCGGAATGCTCGTCTGGCCAGATATCCATACAGCCTTCGCATCTGTCCTTCATCAAGCTCTGTGTCCGGCGCATATTTCTTTTCGATCGTCCTGCGTAATACCTCCCGCTCGTCCGGTTCCATAAGCTCTTCCATCTCATTCCAGGCATCCAGGGCAATCTGACGGTCCACACCCTTTAACTGAAGTTCCGAGAGGATCTTCTGACGGCTCCTGGTTTCCATGCGGAAGGAGATATAGGTTCTGGCATAACGGGCATCGTTGATATACCCATAGGACTTCACATAAGCAATGGCATCTTCTACTGCCTCCGGTGAAAATTCAGCCTGACGGAGTTTATCCGTCAGGCCTTTCTCTGTGCGGTCCATATGTTCCAGAAGCCGCATGGCTTTCTTTCTTGCACGGTTTCGTTCTTCCAGATCCAGCATGGATTACTCTTCCTTCTCTGTATCTTCTGCCTGTACTGCTGCTTCTGCTGTCTCATCTGCCGGATCCAGATGATAATGTACACGAACCTTCTTCTCGATCTCATCGCGGATCTCCGGATGCTCTCTCAGGAATAATTTGGCATTCTCACGTCCCTGTCCGATCTTATCCCCTTCATATGCATACCAGGCTCCGCTCTTGTTTACGATGGAGCATTCTGCAGCCAGATCCAGGATATCTCCCTCTCTGGAAATACCGGTTCCGAACATGATATCAAACTCTGCCTGCTTAAATGGCGGAGCCACCTTGTTCTTAACTACTTTCACACGGGTGTGGTTTCCAACCATCTCACCACCCTGCTTCAATGTTTCCACACGGCGTACATCCATACGGACAGATGCATAGAATTTCAGCGCACGTCCACCGGTTGTAGTTTCCGGATTGCCAAACATCACTCCAACCTTTTCACGAAGCTGGTTGATAAAGATCACCACGCAGTTGGACTTGCTGATAACAGCTGTCAGTTTACGGAGTGCCTGTGACATCAGACGGGCCTGCAGACCTACATGGCTGTCTCCCATATCTCCTTCGATCTCAGCCTTGGGGACCAGGGCTGCAACAGAGTCCACGATCACGATATCCACAGCACCGGAACGTACCATAGTCTCTGTGATCTCCAGCGCCTGCTCTCCGTTATCCGGCTGTGAAATATAAAGGTTGTCGATATCAACACCTATACTCTTGGCATAAACAGGATCAAGAGCATGCTCCGCATCGATAAATCCTGCAATTCCGCCTCTCTTCTGCACTTCAGCGACCATATGTAAGGCTACCGTTGTCTTACCACTGGACTCCGGTCCGTAGATCTCCACGATACGTCCCTTGGGAACACCACCTACACCAAGGGCGATATCCAGGCTTAAGCATCCTGTGGGAACTGCCTCCACCTGCATATGGGAACCGGAATCTCCAAGCTTCATGACAGAGCCTTTACCGAACTGTTTCTCAATATTTCCAAGAGCCGCTTCCAGCGCCTTCTGCTTCTCTTCACTGATCATTATGTAATCTCCTATTCTTTATTCTCTTTCTAATCAGGTTTCCTTTAATTCGAACCTTTGTTCGTGTTTTCTGTATTACATAGTATTATAAAACGGAATGATTGTCAATAAGATACTTGAAAATCCCTCTGTTTTTTTGTTGACAGGATCTCTGAAAATCCGACAAAAGGCTTCCAATACATGATTTCTTTTTTCTCTCTGAATGCAAAAAAGCAGATAAAAAGATTTCCCTCTTCATCTGCTTTTTATGCAATATATTTTCTGTCACTGATCGTTTGTCAGCTTCAGTTTGTCCAGAATATAGAATACAAGGCTTAATGCCATGGCAACCACACATGCCAGCACCATACCGGTAAGCTCAACATTTCCAAGCTTCAGGGCAATTCCGGAAAGACCTACAACAAAGACAACGCTTGTCAGCGTCAGATTTCTGGACTTGCTGTAATCCACGTGATTGTCAACCAGCATACGAAGGCCGGAGGTTCCGATCATTCCGTAAAGAAGGAAGGAAATCCCGCCGATCACCGGACCGGGAATGGTACTGATCAGGGCTGCCAGTTTACCAAGGAAGGAACAGCAGATAGAAAGCACTGCCGCACCACCGATCACCTGTACACTGTAAACCTTTGTCACTGCCATGACACCGATGTTCTCACCGTAAGTAGTTGTCGGCACAGAACCAAGGCATCCGGAAACTGTGGTAGAGAAGAAATCTGCAAACAGGGATCTGTGGAGACCCGGATCTTTCAGAAGATTTCTTCCAACGATCTTTCCGGTTACGATCTGATGGCCGATATGCTCGGAGGTTACCAGAAGCAATGCCGGAAAGATCGTCATAATGGCCTCAAAATTAAATTTCGGAGATGTAAAGTTGGGAAGAGCCAAAAATGCCGCTTCCCTTACCTGTGTAAAATCCAGAAGCCCGCATACACCTGCTGCCACATATCCCGCAATGATCGCGATCAGGATCGGAATAACAGAAAGGAAGCCCCGGAACAGGATCTGCCCGAATACCGCAACTCCAAGTGTGACCAGAAATACGATCACATTCTTCGGATCTACCTTCTCGTCCAGAAGTCCTGCCGTACTTGCTGCATTTCCCGCAAGTTCCAGACCGATCAGTGCCACTACCGGTCCCATTGCCGCTGTGGGAAGCACGATATCGATCCAGTCTGTTCCGCACTGGCGGACGATCAATGCCACGCACATACCAGCAATACCCAGAACAACGAAACCACCAAGGGCATACTCATATCCATACTTGCTGATCACCAGAAGAGCCGGTGAAAGGAAGGCAAAACTGGAGCCCAAATAAGCCGGTGCCTTTCCTTTTGTGATGAAAATAAAAAGGAGTGTTCCCACACCATTCATCAGAAGCACAATAGCCGGACTGATACCAAAAAGGAATGGCACCAGTACGGATGCTCCGAACATGGCGAACATGTGCTGGATACTTAACGGTATCAGCATCTTTGCAGGTACTTTTTCTTCGACCTGTATGATTCTTTTTTCCACTCTCAAATCCTCCTGTTTTTTATTATCCCACAGATTATAGCACAGGTTTTCATATCGTGGGAAATTTTTTCTGAAAATATACGGATACTGTGTGGTATACTGTTATTATCTCCGGAAAAACAGGCGGATTCCATAAATACAGCTGCCGTCTGTTCCGGAAGGAATTTTTCAGAAAGGAATATTCTTCTATGAAAGCATACCAACGACTTCTATCCTATGTAAAAATATCCACACCCAGCAATGAAGAAAGCTCTTCTTCCCCCTCTTCCCAGTGCCAGTTTGACCTGGCCCGGCTTCTTGTGGAGGAACTGAAAGGCCTTGGGATCTCTGATGTGTCTCTGGATGAACACTGTTACGTTTATGCACATCTTCCTGCTACAGAAGGTCTGGAGCACTGCAAAGCACTGGGCTTTATCGCTCATATGGATACGGTTTCCGATTTCTGCGACCATGCAGTCACACCGATGATCACAGAAGATTACGATGGAAAAGAGCTCCCTCTCGGCACAAGCGGCAGAACTCTTTCCCCGGAAATGTTCCCCCATCTTGCTTCACTTGCCGGACGTACCCTGATCACCTCAGACGGAACCACGATCCTGGGCGCAGACGACAAGGCCGGCATTGCAGAGATCCTCACTGCGCTGGAGCATATCCTTACGGAAAAAATACCTCACGGACCTCTCTGCGTTGCTTTTACTCCGGATGAAGAGATCGGCATGGGACCGGCCCACTTTGATGTAAAAAAATTCGGTGCGGATTATGCATATACCCTGGACGGTGATACGGAAGGCGAGATCCAGTACGAAAACTTTAACGCCTGCAGTGCAAAAGTAACCTTCCAGGGTGTTAATGTACATCCCGGTTCTTCCAAAAATACTATGATCAACGCAGCCCTCATTGCCATGGAATTTAACTCCATGCTTCCGGCAGCGGACACTCCCAGGAATACAGAAGACTACGAAGGATTTTTCCATCTGTGTTCCATGAAAGGAGATGTTTCCCAGGCTGAGCTTCAGTATATTGTCCGGGATCACGATGCCGCTTCTTTTGAGATCCGTCAGAAAACGCTCACCCATATCACGGAGATCCTCAATGAAAAATGGGGGGAAGGTACCGTAACTCTTACCATCACCCAGCAGTACCGCAATATGAAAGAGATCATCGATACCTGCCCATGGCTGATATCTCTGGCAGAGGAAGCCTGCCACAGCTGCGGTGTCACACCGCTGATCCTGCCTATCCGCGGCGGCACAGACGGTGCACAGTTAAGCTTTATGGGACTGCCCTGCCCGAATCTCGGAACCGGCGGACATGCCTATCACGGGCCTTATGAGCATATTACAGCAGAAGGAATGGATGCCGCTGTGAACGTTACTCTGGAGATCATAAGACTGTTTTCACAGAAAAAAGTCTAAAAGGAATCCATTCTTCAAAAGCCTGCATTTCCAGAGACCTGATACAATAAAAAATACTCACAGATCCTCCGGCTGGAAATCTGCCGGAACAAATCTGTGAGTATTTTTTCCTGTGCTAGCTGTGTTCACTTTGAGTTCTGCACCGAATAACTGTATTGCCGTTTACTGATCGGACTTACAGATCAGATGATCTTCATCATTCTCGCCAGCTTCTTCATATATCTTCCACCAGGCATCATACCCAGCTCTTCTTCACCGGGCTTGCTTACAAACAGATATACAATAAAGTATACAACTGCTGCCAGGATCACGGAAATACCTAGGCAGATCACATTGGAATGAATCAGTGCATACAGACCGTAATACACCACTCCCGCAACAACCCCCATCGGGATAGATGCAAGGAACGGGCTTAAATAAGCACTTCTCCATGGATTCTTATAGCCCATATATTTCTTGATGGAACGGTCGTTGAGAAGACACATCACAACTGCATAAACGATCTGGGCGATGACAATGGTATAAACGCCAAGATTGGTAAATACCAGAAGCAGGGCCATGGCTATCACATCTGCCACCAGTGCAATGGCTGCATGGATCATCGGGAGCTTCGGCTTGCCGATTCCCTGAAGTACACCGTTGGTGATATTGGAGTTGCCATTCAGGATAATGGTGATTCCTCCCAGGATCAGAAGCTGTCCGCCTACGCCATTGGTTCCCGGGAAGATCAGTCTCGTGATCGGTCCGGAAAGAACTGCAAGACCTACTGCCGCCGGAATGGAGATCAGCATACTGATCCATGTGGCACGGTCTGTCTTCATATTTGCACCTTCAATATCGTGCATTGCATAATGCGCGGAAACCTCAGGGATCATAGATGTCGGTGCTGTACTTGCCAGGGTAAGCGGGATATTGATCAGTGTCATATAATATCCGTACTCGGAATACAAGGTCTGGATCACGTCCTTGGCAGCACCCTTGATATCCATGATACCGGAATACATATAGCTGTTGATATATCCGTTTACATTATAAATAAAAGCACTAAGAATGATCGGCATGATGATGAGCACGATATTACTCATTACATGACCCATACTCTCATTTACAGAATGGCGGTCATTGACGATCCTTTTCCGGATGATCTTACGGTTTACCCCATAAACGATCAGCATAAAGATCAGCGCGGAAGCCACACCTGCTCCGGTACCCATGGTAGCACCTGCCGCACCCCAGCGATGGACCAGATCCATATCTCCTGTTGCGGAAAAATGCTGGATAAATACATGTGACATCAGAAGCGCAAAGGTTGCCACAAAGATCTGCTCAATGATCTGCGAGATCGATGTAGGCATCATATTGCGGTATGCCTGGAAATATCCACGGAATACACCGCAGAGACCGGACATGAAAATTGTGGGCGCAAGCATCTGCAGTGCCAGACGGGCGTTAGCCATACTGTCCGGAACCAGGATCCCTGCACCAAATACACAGATCAGCGCCACGATACCGCCGGCAACTGCCGCATAGATCAGTGCACCGTAAAATACCTTCTGTGCATCCTTATATCTGTGAAAAGCGATCTTCTCCGCCATGATCTTGGATACAGCCTGAGGAATACTGAAGGACGCGATCATCAGCAGGATAAAATATACATTCTGTGCAAACTGGAAAAGTGCAAAGCTCTGACTTCCCAGTGTAGTTGAAAGCGGACTCTTGTACAGCATTCCGATGATCTTGGAGATCAGCGCCGCAACCATAAGAAAAGATGCGTTTTTCACAAGTGTGTTATCATTTTTTTTACCCATTTTACTTTCCTTAACTTAAATATTCTCAATCTGCCAGTCAACAGGTTCTACCCCATTGGCTTTCAAAAATTCATTAGCCTTGCTGAAATGCTTGCATCCGAAAAATCCCCGGTAGGCAGAAAGGGGACTTGGATGTGGTGCTTCCAGGATCAGATGCTTCGGATTATGAAGCATGGATGCCTTCATCTGAGCAGGCCGCCCCCAGAGAAGAAACACGATCGGGCGATCCTCCTGGTCCAGGATCCGGATGGCCGCATCAGTAAACTGTTCCCAGCCGATCCCTCTGTGGGAATTGGCCTGATGTGCACGTACAGTCAGCACTGTGTTCAAAAGAAGCACGCCCTGCTTTGCCCATTTTTCCAGATTACCGTTGTTTGGGATATAACATCCCATATCATCCTCAAGTTCCTTATAAATATTCACCAGAGATGGCGGTGTTTCCACACCTTTTTTTACGGAAAAGCAAAGCCCATGAGCCTGTCCGTCATTGTGATAGGGGTCCTGTCCCAGGATCACAACCTTTACCTGATGCAGAGGCGTAAAATGAAACGCATTGAACATATCTTCCGGCGGCGGAAAAATCTTTCTTGTTCTGTATTCTGTCATCACGGTTTTATAAAGTTTGGCATAGTAGGGCTGATGAAACTCACCTTTCAGTGCCTCCTGCCAGTCTCCTGCTATAGGAGCCATATCTATCACCTCTCATCTAACTTATCTTCTCACGGAAATTCCTTTTTCCGCAAGGTAATCCTTCACTTCCCGGATCTCCAGCTCTTTATAGTGGAACAGAGATGCTGCCAGTGCCGCATCTGCTCCGCCTTCTGTCAGTGCATCATAAAAATGCTCCAGGGTTCCGGCACCACCGGAGGCGATCACCGGGATGGAAACCGCATCTGCAACGGCTCTTGTAAGTTCAATATCATACCCGGCCTTGGTTCCGTCACAGTCCATGCTGGTAAGAAGGATCTCACCTGCGCCAAGTTCTTCCACCTTCTTTGCCCATTCAAGAGCATCAATACCGGTATCCAGTCTTCCGCCATGTTTGTAGATATTCCAGCCGCCATCCTGTCTTCTCTTGGCATCAATGGCAACTACTACACACTGGCTTCCGAATTTCTGTGCGGCCTCATGGATCAGCTCCGGACGGTCGATAGCTGCGGAATTTACAGAAATCTTATCTGCACCTTCACGGAGAAGCTTCCGGAAATCATCTACGGTACGGATTCCTCCGCCTACGGTAAACGGGATAAATACGTTGGCTGCAACAGCTCTTACCATATCCACCACGGTATCACGCTCCTCGCAGGAGGCAGTGATATCAAGAAAAACAAGCTCGTCCGCACCGGCTGCATCGTAAGCTTTGGCAATTTCCACCGGATCTCCGGCATCCTTAAGATCAACAAAATTCACGCCTTTTACTACACGTCCTTTATTTACATCCAGACATGGAATGATTCTTTTTGTAAACATGATTATGCCTCCTTTCCGGTGCCTGACTCAAGTGCCGCAAAATTCTCAAGGATCTTCAAGCCCCACCGGCTGCTTTTTTCCGGATGGAACTGACACGCAAATACATTTCCCTTCTCCACAGACGCATGGATGCATGTGCTGTACTGAGTGGTCGCTTTCACGATCTCTTCCTCCTCTGCCTGAAGATAATAGGAATGTACAAAGTAAACGTATGTGTTTTCCGGAATACCCTTAAATAATCTTCCGCTGTTCTGAATATGCAGGGAATTCCAGCCCATATGCGGAATCTTCAGTCCCGGACTTGGCGGGATGCGCAGGATTTTCCCCTTCAGGATCCCAAGACCTTCCACTCCCGGTGTCTCATCACTGCTCTCAAAAAGCAGCTGCAGTCCCAGGCATATCCCAAGAAAGGGCGTTCCCTTTTCCACGATCTCATGTATTACCGGAACAAGTCCGTATTTTTTGAGATTTTCCATAGCATCACCAAAGCTTCCAACCCCCGGAAGGATTACTTTATCTGCTTTCAGAAGCACCTGGGGATCTCTTGAGACGACAGTCTCCTGTCCCAGATACTGAAGTGCTTTTTCCACACTTTTGATGTTTCCTGCATCATAGTCAATGATTCCTATCATAATAATGCTTCCTCCTGCTCTTTTGTATCTCGATATTCCTCTCTCACCTTCGATTTACATTGCTTTAGTATAACGCAAAAACAGGCGGTTGCAAAGACTTTTCTCTGCTGCCGCCCATTTTTTCACATTATCACGGTAAAGTTTTATTATTTCCGGTCCAGTGTAAACCAGAATTCCACGCCATTATCAAAGTTCTGCACGCCATATTCCTGGTTCATGCTTTCCATAATGGCCTTTACAATGGATAAACCGATACCGCTTCCGCCGTATTCCCTGGTTCTCGCTTTATCAACTTTATAAAATTTATTCCAGAGATTCGGTACATCTGCCTCAGGGATCGGAGTCCCTGTGTTAAACACACTGATCTTCACACGGTTACCCTCATCCTGCAGCTTGATCTCGATTTCTTTCTCTCCCTCCAGATGGTTCAGGGCATTGCTTACATAGTTTGTCACAACCTCTTCGATCTTAAACTCATCGGCCCATACATAAACCGGCTTCTCCGCCTCAAAGATCACTTTTGCATTCTTCTGCCCGATCATGATATTCATGGTCTGAAGCACGCCGCGGATCAGGGATACGATATCAAACCGCTCCATTACAACTGCATCTTTGCCGGATTCCAGCTGATTCAGTGTGAGAAGATTTTTTACCAGTTTATTCATCTTGGAGGCTTCATCCATAATGACATCGCAATAGAACTCTCTGCTCTCAGGATCATCAGAAATATTTTCTTTTAAGCCTTCTGCATAGCCCTGGATCAGGGCAATGGGAGTTTTCAGTTCATGGGACACGTTATCCAGAAATTCCTTTCGCATCTTGTCGATCTTGATCTTGTCCTCAATGTCACGCTGCAGTTCATTATTTGCAGATTTCAGTTCACTGATGGTAGTCTCCAGCTGTGAGGACATCCGGTTGAAATTATCTCCCAGAACATCGATCTCATTGCCGACCTTGCTCTCGTATTTTGCCTCAAAATCCAGATCTGACATTTTTCTGGAAAGTTCCGTAAGCTCACTGATGGGACGGGTGATCCTCCTGGTCACGACCATAATGACCAGACCACTTAAGATTATGATCATCAGACCTACCGCAAAGTAAAACTTATTGGAAATATCTGCGCTCTCCCGGATGCTCTCAAGGGGTGTCCTTATGATAAAATAATGTTCCTCATCCAGCTGTCCCCAACATTCCACATAATCCATTCCCGCAAAACGGTCATGCGACTGCTGGATGGTATAATTGTCACCCTGCTTCAAGGTCCGGCTCTTATCTCCGTCCTCATCCAGATCATAGACATATCCGAACAGCTTGCTCTGAAGCATTTTTTCATTTTCGCCCCAGGAAAGCCAGCTGGTATTGCTGCTGTCAATGATAACCCAGGAAAGATTGTTTCTGGAGCAGGCTCTCTGGATCTCATCGGGAATACTCTCCATACCTTTCGAGCTATTGCTGTTCATCATCTTGTCAATATCTGTATTTTCCAGAGTTGTTCGGAGATTCAGAAGTACATCGATCTTTTTTGTCACATAATATTTTTCAAGAAAGGCTCCGTTGATCACGGTAATAGTCAGAATGGATAAAAACAGCAGACCGATAAAGTATGCTGTGATCTGATGGCGGAGACTGTGGATCTTTTTTATTTTTTCCTTCGGTTTTTTCATTCTCCTACCTCAAACTTATAGCCCATCCCCCAGACTGTCTTGATATACTCGCCCTTATCGCCCATTTTACTTCTCAGTTTTTTGACATGAGTATCAATGGTTCTGGCATCTCCGAAATAATCATAATTCCACACAGAATTCAGGATCTTTTCTCTGGAAAGAGCGATTCCCTCATTCTCCAGGAAATAAGTCAGAAGCTCAAATTCCTTGAAGCTCAGATCCATCGGTTTATCATCTACCGTTGCCTGATGCGCTGCCTTGTCAATGACAATCCCACCTGCTGAAAGTATCTCATCCGGGTTGCTCTGTCCCGTTCTTCGAAGAATGGCTTCTACACGTGCTACAAGGATCTTGGGGCTGAAGGGTTTGGAGATATATTCGTCCACCCCGAGTTCAAATCCCAGAAGCTCATCACGCTCATCTCCTCTTGCTGTCAGCATAATGATGGGAACCTTGGAATTTTTGCGGATCTCACGACATACTTCCCAGCCATCCATCTTCGGCATCATCACATCCAGGATCAGAAGCGCAATGTCCTTTTCTTTATAAAAAATATCCATGGCCTCCTCACCGTCACCGGCTTCCAGTACCTGGAAATTCTTTTTGGTGAGAAAATCCTTTACCAGTTTTCTCATTCTGCTCTCGTCATCTACTACAAGAATTTTTAATGCATCCATTCTATCTTCCTCCGTTTCTCAGTCGCTGTTCCGGACAGCTGCTGACAGCCCGAAATGCTCTGTATCATCCCTCTTTACAAAAAGCTGAGCTTTTACTTCCGGTTCATTCTAAAGCGGATATTTCCATTCCGCTTTGCTACTGCTCATAATATATCACAGGTTTGTGTTGTGTGTGTGAACGTAATTTCATTTTTTTAATTTTATCCGCAAAAAAGGAGAACCCTCTAAAAGGATTCTCCGATCTTTTCTCCCATGAATACTCTTGTTTCAATTCCTTCACGGGAATTGTTTAAAATATCTTCATCCGGCTTTACCGCATTTTTTTCGGTGATCAGCACAATGGTGGAGCCGCCGAAAGCAAAATTTCCTTTTTCGTCTCCCCGTTTCACAAATGCTTTCCCTGGCCGGTTTTCGATCCTTCCGACAAGAAGAGCACCTACCTCCATCATCAGCACGGTACGGAAATTCTCTGTTTTCAAAAGAGAATACTCTCTGCTGTTTTCCTTGTAGATCGGATAGGCATCGTTGGCCACGGGGTTGACTGTATGCAGGATCCCCGGGATCCTGATGCGTCCGGACTCCGCCGCATTGTCCGGATAAATATATCTGTGATAATCCTGAACGCAGAGACGAAGCACCCACACATAGCCACCCTGATATCTTTTTCCAAGAGAAGGATTCCTGAGAAGCTCCTCTATGGTATATTCGGTCTGTTTGATATGAAGACGGGCTTTTTCATCTACCGGATACACACTCACCCTGCAGTCACAGGGACTGATAAAATGTCCCGGTTCCATATCAATATGGCGGGCACCCTCCCGGATCTTCCGCTTGAAAAAATCATTGTAAGAGATGTATTTACGCTTTTCATAATCACTCATATCCAGATGATTGAACCGTATAAAGGGTTTCACCGCTGCTGCCGAAAGCCTGGAATCCAGAAGCTTTCCCATGGCAATGGAAACAACAGGAGTGACCAGTGGACGTATCAGCATGCGTCCGGCTACAGAACCGTAGATTTTTTCCAGAAGGTTGTTCTGAAAGGAATCCTCCTCTGTAATATGCCCCATTCTGTCCGCTGTCCGGATCATAGATTACCACCTCTCTCCATGGAAAGCTTATAGAGATAATTGAACTTCCACCATCCTTCGTTGTAGAAAAGTACAAGAAGGACTGCCACAGAAACTACCGCAACAATGATCACCAGCTCCCTGTTGGTGGGCTTACGGAATTTAAAATCCAGGATAAACAGAAGTCCTACCGTCAGCATTGCAATATGAAGGAGCACCACAAACCATTTATACTCCGGAAAAAGCAGGGATACCACAAACAGAAGCGGCAGGACCACAGACATGGATGTGATGGGAAGTCCCTGATAATATTTTCGGTTTTCGGAGGTTTCATTCTGACGTTTTTCCTCCATAACATTGAAGTATGCCAGACGGATCAGGCCTGCCAGACCGTAAAATAAAAGAATAGCTATTCCGTAAATATGACACATTCCAAGCTTAAATCCCAGCACAATGGGAAGGATCCCGAAACAGACGATATCTGCAAGGGAATCGATCTGGATCCCGAAGCATTTCTCTTCCTCCGTTCTGTTCTTCTTAGTTCTTGCGATCTTTCCGTCAAACATATCGCACAGTCCGGAAAATGCAAGACAGCACACCGCTGCTGAAATATGGTCCGTCACAGCGCAGAAGATTCCGATCATGGAAGAAACTACGCTTATGTAAGTCATTATTACCGTGTAATCATAAAATCCTATCATTTGCACACCTCTTTTTTCTTTTTCATGTCAGGCTATATTCACAGTCCCACAGGAGACTTACCTGATCTGGGTCAAGCAGATCTCCGCGATCTGCATTCGATCAAATCTTTTCAGGATTCCTTTTTTCCGATAGTGAGCTGAGCCACCGCAGTAAACACCGCACTGATCAGCAGCTCTCCGTAATATCCCAGCCCTCTGCTAAGCACCATTCCCGGAAGCAGCAGGCCACCGAATACCGGACTGAAAATGGTAAGAAACAAAGTCTCACTGATCCCCATTCCTCCCGGAAGCGGCAGCATATCCACAGATACCGATATCACTGCCTGGAGAAAAAGGATATCCCAGAAACCGGTTCCATGGAGTCCAAAAGCCTGATATACGAACCAGGTTACTGCAAACAGTGCCATACGCTGGATAAAAGTGATCTCTATTACTTTAACGATCACCAGCGGATTATTCTTCAGATATGCCGCAGTATTTCGGTAAGTATCCATGGAAGCTTCCAGTTTTTTCAGCCGTCCCTCTTTTTTCCTCATCAGATGAAACCGTTCCAAAAGCTTCATGCCCTTCATCAGGATCGCTTTTGCCAAAAGCGGATGAAATACCAGAATGGTCATAAAAGTGACACAGAAGATATTCAGCATCAGCCCCAGATAAAACACCGGCAGGATTCCTTCCAGATATTTGTGAAGAAATCCTCTTCCGAAAATTGCGATCCCAATACCGATCACCACAAGCACCAGCTTATAGGTAATCGTCACGATCATCAGGATCACCGTTGACACCGGAATGGAAATCTTCTCTTTTTTCATATAGTAGATCTGCATGGGCTGTCCGCCGCTGGCGGATGGTGTGATACAGCTGAAAAAGAATCCTACAGACGAAAACAGAAAGCAGGTTCTTTTTTTCAGATGAATCCCGCTGGAACGCATCATATACCAGATAATGATGGATTCCCCCCAGATAAAAAATGCTACCAGTGCAATTCCCGGAAGCAGCCACCGTTTATCTGCCCTATGTATGGCATCCATCATGGAAGACAGGTCTTCTCCATGAAAAACGCCGTAGATAGTCAGGGCAAAAACTACTGCCAGGAACACTCCGTTAAATATGATTTTTTTTCTGCTCTTCATCACTTGACACCTTCTGTATAGCTGTTGATCTTCTTTTCAATTTTAGTTCCAAACCGTTCATAAATATGCCAGAGTTTTGTTTTCTGTCCCAGAATAAAGCATACCTGAGCCAGGATCACACCACCTGCCACATCCACAAGTACATGCTGCTTGGTAAAAATGGTAGACAGAAAAACCAGCACAGCCAGTGTAAACGATACCCCCTTATACCATGTCGGAATTCTTTTCTGATCCTTGATCCCCAGAAAACAGAACCAGCTTACCAGACAATGGATAGATGGAAACAGGTTATCTGCCGCATCAATGGAATACAGCCAGCCGGCCAGCAGATCCCAGATTCCGTTTCCTTCGATCACCGGTCTTGTATTGGTAGTGGGATATGCCAGAAATATGATCAGACACACACAACGGGATATAATATCCGCAGTAAAAAAACGGTAAACCTGTTCCCGCTCCTGCCTTGCCGCAAGGATATAATTCACTGCCCAGAATACATAACAGCCAAAATAGATAATCAAAAACTGCGGCACAAATGGGAGCCGCAGATCAAGATTACTTTCTATATTGTGATGATACCAACCGCCTGCGATCGCCCTTGAACCGGAATATACAAGACAGTTAAATACAAATGAAAAAACAAGGGGAAAAAGCCCGTACGCAGGTACGATCCCTGTTACATATTTCCAAAAACGTTTCATAAATTCACGCCTCATTATTTTATTGATATCAGGAATAAAACATATTCTTCTCCTGCTAACATCTGCTAGTCACAGTATAACAGTCGGGGCGTATGGTTTCAACTAAATATGGAAAGTTTAAGAATTGTTAAGATTTGAGTTCAGTTATTTTTTCTTTTTTGTTCATACTTTTTTCAGAATGACGTCACAGAATGACCACAAAATATGAGTATATTATTAGATGTGCAAAGGGTACTACCTTTGATAACACTTTTTTCTTTTTCATACTGCCGGGGCTACCTCCAAACAAAGCCCCGGCCTCCTTCCTTTTTATTTTCCCATTTTTTAATTATGCCATGCAAGACGTACACTGGATGGATGTACTTCTTTTGTCATCCAGTCCACATCGTTGGTGATCCAGTCCATGATCCCGAGCTGGCGTGTCTCCCATGCGATGGTTGCCTCTCTTGCTTCCGGTGTTTCTTCCACTTCCATGGTTGTGTCGATCTCATCATATCCAAAAATATATCCGCCTGCACTCCAGATGCTGAAGTTGCTGTCCGGGCCCGGATCTATTGTTTCGCCTCTCTGCGCCACAAGTCCGTCATGACGGGCTTTATATTCTTCCTCACAGCCGTCTTTTAATTTTGTCATGAACATTCTGTGGCGGATCAGCTCTTTGTTTTCTCTCACAACACCAAAATTATGATACATCAGGCGCATGTCTTTTCCAGGAGTAGAGATCCAGGTAAAGGTATCTCCGATCTTTTCAGTCAATGCTGCCTTTACTTTCTCCTCTTCCGGAGAGATCACCTCTCCGTCTGCATTTTCGTAATATCCGAAGATCAGGTCTGCCGCATTCCAGATGCTGAAATTATGGATGCCGTTACGGTCAAGATATGCAGTAAGCTCCGGCCAGATCTCGCCTAAGGTCTTACGGTAATCATTCATTTTTCCTTCTTTTACTTTCATTGCAAAAGCATGTCGTTCCATTTATGCTATCCTCCTGTTTTGATGATCCTGTGCTATGTTTTTCACTATGAGCAGATATAGTTCTTCTGCCCTCATATGATTTGATTCTATCACTTTTATTTTGTTTTTACAATTATGAGGGCAGGATTTCCGATCACTGTTCACAGGTAATATCCGCAAAGCATGTTGCCTGACATAAAGTTATCCGTAACGATTCCCTGAGATGCTCAGGCAAGATACAACATGACCATCAGTGGCATGGTTATGATACTTACCAGCGTTGTCATTACATTGATGGTGCTGGCATAGACCGGGTCCTGATCGTAGAGCTGTGCCAGCTGTACAATCGTTGTTGCCGACGGTGTGATCACTGCCATCAGACTGATAAGCAGAATGGTTTTTCCATCCTTTACCATTGAAGCCAAGGGCAGATACTTCAAAAACAACAGTATGAGCAGCGGAGTCACCACCATTTTCAAGATCGTGATCAGATAGATCCTGGAATGGCTGAAAATATCTTTCCATTTTACCTCCGTCATGGTCATTCCAAGCATGATCATACATACAGGTCCCAGGGTGGCTGAAATCTGGCTCATGGTGTTTCCAAGGATCACCGGCAGTCTGATCTGCGTGAAGAACAGAACGATTCCAAGGATAATAGCGATCAGATTGATGTTGCAGAGGATTTTTTTCCAGTTGATGCCGGCCTTCGCCTCCATCAGCGACTGTCCGTGGGTCCACATCAGGATCATTTGCACACTCAGGAAAGCACTGGCATAGATCACCCATTTTTCCCCAAGGACTACCGTTACAAGAGGGATCACCAGATTTCCGGAATTGGAATAGATGATGGATTCTTTTTCTACCACACTTAATTTCAGTGGCTTGCCGATGATCTGTACAAATACCAGAAGAAAAATATGGATCAGGATGGCTGCTGCCACTGCCAGAAGGAAGCCATTCCGGATGCTTCTGGAATATTCGATCTGAAAAGCATTGATCATTACACAGGGCATGATGATGTAGATACAGATGACTGAAAGTGTCCTGCTGCTTTTTGCATCGATAAGTCCGCATTTTACCACTGTAAATCCACAGGACATCATCAGAAAAAATACGATGATCTGCTGCAATAATTGTAAAGTTATCATTTTTTCTCCCCTCCGAACGCGTCAGCTCTGTCCGATCTCTTTCAGGGCTGTCTGAAGTTGCGCGTCTTCTTTATGTGTAAGTTCTGTCCAGTCTGTGATGTCTCCGGAAAGCTCTGCTTCCACATCCGGAGTGATTCCTTTTTTGTTGATATCATTGCCCTTTGGCGTAAAATATTTTGCGATGGTGATCTTTACCGCACTGCCATCGGTAAGAGGCTGGATGGTCTGCACCACGCCCTTCCCATAGGTAGTTGTTCCTACAATCGTTCCAATCCCGTAGTCCTTTACCGCCCCCGCAAAGATCTCCGATGCACTGGCACTGTTTCCGTTTACCAGAACAGCCAGCGGCATGTCCAGTTCATTTTTTCCGTCGCAGGTTTCCTCTTCCCTCTTTCCGTTTTTGTCCTCTGTATAGACGATCAGTCCTTCCGGAAGTATCTGGCGAAGTACGCCGCAGACTGCAGTAAGAAGGCCTCCCGGATTATCACGGAGATCCACAACCAGCTTCTTCATTCCCTGTTCCTTCAGATCTGCAAATGCTTTTTTATACTGATCGCTGGTCACCTCAGAAAATTCGGAGATCCGGATATAGCCGGTGTCTCCGGAAAGCATCTCATGGGAAACCGTCTGGATCTCCACATCCCGGATCTCCACTTTGACATCCCGGGTTTTCTCTTCGTTTTCCCGCTGTATGGTCAGCATTACGGAATCTTTCTCACTGTCACGGACCATGGCAGCAATATCGGAAGTTTCTTTGTCTGTAACATCAGCTCCATCTACTGCCTTGATCACATCTCCCTTTTTCAGTCCCGCCTGTTCTCCAGGGCCACCCTCATAAAGCTGTATGATCTTTGCCCCTCCGGTGTCATCCTTCTGAAGAACGGCACCGATCCCTACGTAGGAGCCTTCATTGGAAGTATTCAGCTCTTTATACTGTTCTGCTGTGTAATAGGTGGAGTACGGATCCTTCAGGCCGGCAAGCAGGCCAACATAAAGCCCCTCACGCAGGCTGCTTTCGTCTTTTTCATCCAGATATTCTTCATCGATCAGTTCTTCCAGGTAATTCAGCTTCTGAACCGTTTTCACATCGGAAAGCGCATTGCCTTTCGGAAACAGTACTTTCTGATAGCTGGTAAAAACAGCGCCTGTCACAACCAGCGTTGCTGCCACTCCAATGGCTATACCTTTTTTGAATTCTTTATTTTTCATATTTTTCCTTTCTTCTGCACAGCCGGCAAAGCCGATAAGATCACAGATTTTCTGTACTCCTCTGTGCGCCGTTCGGTTTTTATATACCGAAAACGGCTGCCGATATTCCGACAGCCGCTGTATATCTTATGATCACACATCTTGCGGATACATAAGATTCTCTGCTATTTGGTTATACTCTGAGATGTTTTCTTGTTGTGAAAAAGCTTCCCAAAAGACCGATTCCCACACCAAGTCCAAGTCCCATGGGAACCAGACCCTCATAAATCTGCCAGATTGGAATGAAATCCACGATTCCTGTCAATACATTGAATTTTGTCAGAATAAACTCTACAGCGGAATTATACAGGAAAAACAGGCAGATCAGCGGTATCGCCGCACCGATCACACCGAGGATCATACCTTCCAGAAGGAATGGCAGTCGTACAAAAGCATCTGTAGCTCCTATGTATTTCATAATTCCGATTTCTTCCTTGCGGACAGAAATACCCATAGATACTGTATTGCTGATCAGGAATATGGAAATGATCAAAAGGATTGCGATCACGGCAATCGACACATAAGAAACCAGCTTGTTAATGGAACCAAGTGTCCTGGATGCCTGTTCAGACTGATTTACCT
This sequence comes from Blautia sp. BCRC 81119, assembly GCF_003184505.1. NCBI lineage: Bacteria > Bacillati > Bacillota > Clostridia > Lachnospirales > Lachnospiraceae > Blautia > Blautia sp. BCRC 81119. Next base: position 172,580 of record NZ_QJHD01000004.1, read on the forward strand.
TCCGGACATGTTCCAGTCCCTGGATATAATTCACCAGTTCTGTCTGCTTGGTAATATCATTGAGATATACCTGATAATTGGATGAATTGGCAAGCGGGTTATCATCTTTAAATCCATCTGCCGCATCTTCATCTCCAAAATATTTCTGTTTATATTCTTCCCATGCCTGATCTGCGGACTGATAGTCCATCCTGGCCACTTCCGGCCTGGACTGAATAGCATCGCCGATCGCCTGGATATCTTCCTCTGAAGTGCCCTCATCAAAAAATACTGTGATCGGTACTTCTTCTTCCACCTTATGGGCAATATTACCGACGTTGTTCACGATGGAATAAAAAATGCCTACCAGAAAAATGCAGGCTGCCATCGTGATGATACATGCCAGGGAAAACATCCAGTTTCTTTTTATATTCTTAAAGCCCTGCTTCAGGGTATACCAGATCGTACTAGGCCTCATGATATCCTCCCTCTTTCTCATCGCTGATGATCTTGCCGTTGTGCATGGTGACTACTCGCTTACGCATGGCATTGACGATGTCCTTATTGTGGGTAACTACCAGAACTGTGGTTCCTCTGTCATTGATCTGCTCCATCAGAGCCATGATCTCTTCAGAGGTTTTCGGATCCAGGTTTCCGGTTGGCTCATCTGCCAGAAGGATGTCCGGGCGGTTTACCAGTGCTCTGGCAAGAGCAACTCTCTGTTGCTCACCACCGGAAAGCTCATCCGGGTATGCCTTATACTTTCCTGCAAGTCCTACCTCCTGGAGAACCTCCGGCACACGTTTGCGTATCACACGGGTAGGTCTTCCTATGACACGCTGCGCAAATGCTACATTCTCATATACATTACGGTCTTTTAAAAGACGGAAATCCTGAAATACTACCCCAAGCTTTCTGCGATACTTGGCAACGCGTCTGTGTTTCATCTTCTCCAGACGTTCCCCGCTGACTGTGATCGTTCCGCTGGTAGAATCCAGTTCTTTCATCAGAAGCTTGATCAGTGTGGATTTACCGGAGCCACTGCTTCCTACTACAAATACGAATTCCCCTTTATCAACATGTAAGTTCGCATGATTCACAGCCGGAAGACCCGGGCCGTAAGATTTGCTCACATCTACAAGATCGATCATATATATCCTCCTCTATATTATAAAAGCATAACTTTCTTAATTTTTTTGTAATATTATTGTAATATATTTTCTGTTTAAATGCAAGAATAAATTTCCCGAGCCCTACAACTGTTACTGTTCACTCTATTCTCAGTAATGCGCTTCACGGAATATTACCAGTGAACAGTAATCAACAGCCCTCTTCAAATTATTTATTTTAACGTAAAAATACCAAAATTACAATAGAGTTATGGATGTTATCTGTGAAGTTCATGTGAATTCGTTACTGCTCACTCTGTTCTCAGTAACACACTTCGTGAATGCTTCCAAACAGGAGGGACATTTACACAATATTCCATGATGAAAAACGCTCATACAAAAACTGCCGCCTATTCCGGGAAGGAATAAGCGGCAGTTTAAAAGTTTTAATATGTTGCCTTAATATATCAAACTATCATCCTGCATTCCGAATGCTATTAATACTCTAATGTCTCCATATATTTCATATATCGAACAACCATCAGCGCGATCTTAAATGTAATGGCATCCTCAAACACTCTCAAATCAAGGCCTGTACTCTTCTGGAGTTTATCCAAACGATATACCAGCGTATTTCTGTGGATATACAGCTGACGTGAAGTTTCAGATACGTTCAGACTGTTCTCAAAGAATTTATCGATGGTGACAAGTGTCTCCTCATCGAAATCATCCGGAGATTTGTTGTCAAAGATCTCGCGGATAAACATCTTACACAGAGGAATAGGCAGCTGATAGATCAGACGTCCGATTCCAAGTGAGCTGTATGCGATAACTTCCCTGTCTCCGAAGAAGATCTTACCTACATCAAGGGCCATACGCGCTTCCTTGTAGGAACGTGAAACTTCTTTCAACTCATTGACAATGGTACCGTATGCCATGTGGACATCCTCACCATCTTTATTCAGATCCAGAGTATCCATAATCGTATGAGCCAGCTTATCCATCTCCGGATAGCCCTCTCCCTCTTCCAGTTCCTTGACTATAATGATGCTCTTCTCATCAACAGCAGTGATAAAATCTCTGCTCTTTCCGCCAAAAAGGCTTTTCACGCTCTCTACAGAGCTGTGATCTTTCTCCTGGTTCAGTTCCAGGATCATAACTACACGACGGACATCTGCTTCAATATGAAGCTTCTTCGCTCTGTTGTAAATATCCACCAAAAGAAGATTATCAAGAAGAAGATTCTTGATAAAGCTGTCTTTGTCAAAACGCTCCTTGTACGCAACGATCAGATTCTGGATCTGGAAGGCTGCAAGCTTGCCTACCATATAAGTATCCTCATCATCTCCGTGGGCTACCAGGACATATTCCAACTGATAATCATCACAGACCTTAAAGTACTGAAATCCCTTGACAAGCTGGCTGTCCGCCTGGGATTCTACAAAAGCCTGGATATCTGCCGGCTGGATCTCAAAATCAGAAAAGGTAGACGCAAGTACCTTGCCGTCTGTGTCAATGACACAAAATTCCGTCCTTGATATTTCTTTAAGTCCCTCGAGCGTATTCTGTAACACCTGATTCGATATCATTCCGTTCAATCCCTTCTCACTTATGTGTATGCTTATCTTCTGTCTTTCCCTCTCTATCTATGGCTATTTTAATACAAAATCACCAAAAATGAAAGAGTAAAACTGAAAAAATTTACAAATTTTTGTTGAAATCCGCCTAATTTTTCTCTATAAAACCTTCTCCATGAACTTCTCTTGCATCGGAAACGATCACAAAAGCGTTGGGATCAATATCATCTACCAGCTCTTTCAGCTTCACAATTTCCTTTTTGTTTACCACACAGAAGATGATCGTCTTCTCCTGACCGGAATACATCCCCTTGCCACAGATCCCTGTCGCTCCGCGATCCAGGTCTTCCATAATGACTCTGGCAACCTCATCCGGCTTCTCCGTGACGATAAATGTCTGTTTGGAAAACTTCAGACCTTCGATCAGACTGTCGGATACTTTTGTTACCAGATAAACCGCAATGATGGCATACAGGGCCCGCTGGATACCGAACACATACATTCCTACGATCACAATAAGCCCATCAATAAACTGCATGATCTGTGCGATGGAATAATGACGCATATACTTCTGGATCAGTGCTGCCATCATATCCGTTCCGCCTGTGGTTCCCTGTCCAAGGAAAACCATTCCAATGCCGATTCCCAGGATCACACCACCGTATACAGCAGCCAGAAGGAGATCATCTCCCGCAATATTCCACACCGGCTGAATGGCAAGCCAGGTTGAAAGGGAGATCTCACCGACCAGAGCTTTTCTTACAAAGGAAAAGCCTTTGATCCGCCATCCCAGAAAAAACAGCGGAATGTTCAGCGTGATATTGGTAAGCCACAGCGGAACCCCGCCATCTATGATCTCACCGGTCCAGTGCTTCACCAGGATCGCTATACCGGAAAAGCCGCCTGTTACCAGCCCGGTTGCATCAAAAACGGAATTGATGGCAAGTGCCATCAGCCCGGTTCCTACTATGATCAGAAGATAATCCAGATACCAGTCCTTTTTTTTCACAAGACTCATAAAGTGCTCCTTTCATTTTTTACAGCAATTCCCGGAATTTATGTCTTGAAATGTCCTCAATATTTCTATTCCGCTGTGAAAATCCCGGAAATGCTATAGTATCATATGACAACTGCATCAGTTTCCCGCACTGACGTGTCATAAAAAGAACGGGACCGTACACTATTCTGCGTCCGTTCCCGTTCTCCATGCTATTTTTCTGTCTTTTTATTTATAAAATGAACAAATTCATAGCTTTCCATTATCTGAAAGTATTTTACGATTCTCGGATAAAGCGGTTCTGCCTTATCTCCGAAATGCTCTTTCACCAGCAGGGCAAGCTCCTGCACGGTTTTGGCTCCATCGATCTCAGGCCAGATAAAAGTTCCCATTTCATCAAGATGAACCTTGGAAAACCTTGGCTTGCCAAAAACCTTCTGCGCGATGGTATTGAACATACCCTTATTCTCTATCTCAAGAATGATCCGCTGCTTCAGGTCCCGGTGCCACCGGATCGACTGGTTTGTTTCCGGGATCAGATCAAGATAGTTGATATCCTGTTTCTTATCCTTTTTGTTTTTTCTCATCAGGCTTTCTTCTTTCTCCAGATAGAGAATTTAAGCAGTGACAGGATCATGATGATCATCAGCACAACGCCGCCGATATTTCCAAGGTTTACAACGCCGGACATATCAAGGCTGATACCGACAACTGCAAAGATCGCAAGAAGAATTCCAACAAGACCCTCGCCGGCGATCATACCAGCACAGTACAGGGTACCATCTGTGGACTGAGCTGTCTTGGTTTTTTCGTCAACACCTTTTCTGCCGTCAAGTAATCCACGAACGATACCACCGATCATGATGGTTGCGTTCAGGTAGATTGGAAGGTAAAGACCGATTGCGAAAGGCATTACCGGGATACGGAGGATCTCAAGGCAGATTGCAAGGAATACACCTACAAATACAAGTCCCCATGGAAGGTTTCCGCCCATGATTCCCTCAACGATCATCTTCATAAGCTGAGCCTGTGGCGCAGGGATCTCTGCTGTACCGTAGCCCCATGCTGCATCCAGAAGATACAGAACACCGCCGATAGCAAGACCGGAAACAACAACACCGAGCATCTCGCCCATCTGCTGCTTCTTAGGTGTAGCACCGAGAAGGTATCCTGTCTTAAGGTCCTGAGAGGTATCACCGGCGATCGCTGCGATGATACAGATAACAGAACCAACAGCGATCGCTGCTGTCATTCCGTCGATACCTGTTTTACCGGAGCTCTTGATCGCAAATGTAGCAATCAGAAGAGTAGCGATAGCCATACCGGAAACCGGGTTGTTGGAGCTTCCTACAAGACCTACCATACGGGAAGATACTGTTGCAAAGAAGAATCCAAAAACTACGATGATACATGCACCAAGAAGAGTTACCGGGATTGCCGGAACGATCCAGATGATAAATACCATTGCTATAACACCGAGAAGGATGAACTGCATCGGAAGATCCTGTGCGGTTCTCTCTGTGCTTGTGTTCTTGCTTCCCTTCATGCTCTTCATGGAGTCACGGAAGGTTGTAACGATCAGCGGCAGGGATTTGATCAGGGAAATGATACCACCTGTTGCGATAGCACCTGCACCGATATATTTAACATAAGTAGACCAGATTGCTGATGCTCCGCCGTTTGCGTAAAGCTGGGCAATGGTCGTTCCCTCTGCTGCCGGATACATCCATGTATCAGGTCCGAACAGGCAGATCAGCGGAATGATGACCATCCAGCCGATAAGAGAACCTGTAAACATGTAGGATGCGATCTTCGGTCCTACGATATAACCAACACCGAGAAGTGCCGGATAAACCTCCATACCGATCTCACCCTTGAAGGATTTAAATGCTGCAGAAACATCTGCCGGAAGAAGCTTCAGTCCATCAACAACAAATTTGAAGACAGCAGCAAGTCCCATACCGGAGAATACTGTGGAAGCATTTGCTCCACCTTCCTCACCGGCAAGAAGAACGTCTGCGCAGGCAGTTCCTTCCGGATAGAGAAGAGTTGCATGCTCTTTAACAATGAGGGCATTACGAAGGGGTACCATGAAAAGTACACCAAGGATACCACCGCAAAGTGCGATCAGAGTGATCTCAACGATGCCTGGTTTGCTTGTAAGTCCTTCCTCTGCCCAGAGGAACAGTGCAGGCATGGTGAAGATAGCACCTGCTGCAAGAGACTCACCGGCTGAACCGATAGTCTGGACCATATTGCTCTCCAGAATGGAGTTTCTGCGAAGAATCACGCGGATAACACCCATGGAGATAACTGCCGCCGGAATGGAGGCAGATACTGTCATACCAACACGAAGACCAAGGTAAGCATTGGCTGCGCCGAAGATGACAGCAAGAATACATCCCATGATCACAGATGTAACTGTGAGCTCCGGAGTGACTTTCTCCGCAGGAATGTAAGGTTTGAACTCTGTGTTTTTGTTCATATTTCCTCTCCCTTTATCTAGTAAATTAGTAACGTCATATAGTATAGCAAATTCCGCATTATTTTGCAAGGAATTATATCTGAGATATTATATATAATTTACAATTTTCTGTATAATTATAAGCAAATAATTGGTCACTATGCAGCTTTTATGCTAACATAGTGACCTTATTCCTTTCAATTGAATATTATATATTTTTAAAAAAATGCTTTTTTTTTTCAGTTGTCCGCCTCCAGCTGTTTTGTCAGATATCGTCCTACGATCTTCGAGAAATTTCCGATATCACGGATATAGGCAAAATCCTTTCCAAAAATCTTCTTTTCCGCCGGAAGATCCTTCTCTTCGCCTGCAAATACCCCCAGAACACTGACGCCCTGGCTCCGAAGACGCCGCACCTCTGATGCAGTATCTGAAATGGCATATTTTCCCTGGTAAGGGGCCGGATTCTTTGCATTGGGACGGTTTATGATCACATCGTAGGGGCGTCCGTCACTTAAGATGATCAGGATCTTTTTTTCCTCTTCTCTCTGCAAAAGGCTGTATCCCGCTGCTTTTATGGCAAGCCCGTCCCGATTATTGGAGGAAGTCACATAATTGAAAATATCCTCATCCGCCGAAACCGGATCATCATATTCCCGGAACCTGTGCAGGATCGTATGATCCCAGAATGTGCAGTAGCTCATAACCCGATGAGGGATGTCCACATTGCTCAGGGCAGAGCTGATCATATAAGCCTGCAGTGCCACATCTCCCTGTCGACTCATCTGTGAACCACTGGCATCGATCAGTATATCCACCACAAAATCCGTATTGTCTCCACGAAGAATCCTCTTAAAAAGATTTGCCTCACCGCTTCTGCCTATACGCCACAGCCTGGAAGGAACGATAGTTCCCCGGTCTGATAGGACTTCCTGGTTTTCACTTCGGATCACCAGTGCTTTTTTCAGGAGTTCAGTCAATATGGCAATATTTCGTTTTGCAATTCTGTGCTTGTCATGATAGATCCATATGTTCTTATTACGCAGACGCTTTGCATACTGGTACTGATAATTATCACGAACCGGATTTTTCAGGATCCCTTCTGTAAAATACAGGCTGCAGTCTCCGTGTATTCCCCGGCACATAAGATGGTTCATTCTTTTTTCTTCTGCAGGTGTGAGATAGGTTTTTCCAAAATTCAGTTCCACATAGGTATGAGCTTTCTGAAGAGCTTCCTCTGAAATCACCGTGATCTTGTTTTTCACCTTACGTTTTTCTTCCATATCCTGTGTCAGCGAGGAATCTTCAATATCTGTCATCCGGTCTGTGAGCTTTTCCACATAATTTTCCAAGGCTTCCTCATACATCTCTTCATTAAGGTAGTCTTCCCAGCCAAATTCCGTCAGTTCTTCCAGCGTCACCGCCATTACCCGTTCAAGGGAACCGTTTTTCTTCTCAAAGTCCGGATCAATGACCGTATTATAGAGGCTGTCGATGATCCGAATCAGTTCCATGGTGTCTCCGCTTTCTGCACAGGCATAGATCTGATCCCGGAATGCAGACAGTTTTTTCTCCAGAGGCTGTACGCTTCCTGTAAGTACATCACGGAATACTGCAATTTTCAGCCTGTCTAACAGCTTATCGTAGGAAGGCAGGGTTTCATATTCCTGCTCCAGGATATCTTCCAGAGCTTTTTTTCTCATGCGGCGAACCCCGGGGCGCTCTTCACAGATCCGCTCTCCCACTGCCGCTTCGATACAGAGCTGTGTCAGCCCGGTCAGCTCCGTCTCAGATGCATCCAGATAGATTTTTTTTACAAGATAAAGACCAAGAAGATTTTTGTCAAAATATCTGGCAAAAGCTCCCTGTTTGATTCCATCGTAAAGAGCGATCTCTTTTGAGCGGAGAAACAGCGATACATCCGGCTTCACATCCAGGGTATAGTCGCCGCTTACCGTCCAGAGGAGATTACGGATCCGGTTTTCCAGCTCCATCTTGTAATCTTCTATAGAAAGTTCTTCTGTCAGATCTTTATGCATAGACATCGTCCTTTGTCCACTCTTCCGGGATCCTTGTACGGACTACATCGTCCACGATCTCCCTTTCAAAAATATCGAAGGTTTTGTTCACCACTCCCATCTGCACTGCTGCCAGGGGAGAAAGTCCTGCACGAACAATCTTCATGGCAGCCAGAAGTCCTCGAAGATCCAGCGCTTTTGTGGAGATCTCACTGTTTACGGATTTCTTCTGGAGATCCATAAATACACCGATAAACTGTTCCACTGCCTTTTCCTTTGCCTCCGGGAACATTTTGCGGAAAATAAATCCCAGGGTTTCTTCTGTCTGCGCTGGCATATCGATCACCAGGAAACGAGAAACCAGAGCTTCGTTCAGCTCCTTTGTTCCTGCATATCCGTAGTTCATGGTTCCGATAAAACGTGCCGCAGGATGGAGATCAATCCTGTCATATCCGGGAACATCAATGGAAAGGCGGTAGTCCAGAGTCGCGTGAAGGACGGAGACCGCATCGTTCTTTGCCATGTTGATCTCATCCAGGATACCGAAACCACCGTACTCGGCACACTGATAGATGCTCCCTTTTCGGAGGCAGACTTCATTGTTTACAAAGGTATCCGTTCCGATCAGGTCTCCGCTGTTTGTATTGACATGGAAAGATACATTATAAACCGGGCGGCCAAAAGCATATGCCAGATTTTCTGCCAGGATATTTTTTCCCGTGGCCTTTGGGCCTGCAAGAAGAAGATTTTCTCCTTCCAGAAGTCCTGCAATGGCCATTTCCAGGATTTCTTTTCCGTAGAACGGTATAGACGGTCTGGTAACTCTGGCTGCAGCCCCCTCATCAACGTTATATTTTTTTCGAAACTCCTCGATACCGTGGATCAGGTTTTCGGAAACGTTCTGTTCTTTTAAAAATTCTAATTCTATCATATATACTTACTCCTGAATCTGATTGAATACCGCAGATATCCGCATCCGCAGTTATTATATGATCCTATGACGGACAACCGCTTACAGATTTTTTCTCCGCCAGGTAAAAAACGGGACAGATCTTACATCTGTCCCGTCATTTGATCTCAAAGATGCCGCTGCACCCAGGGAACATCTCTTATTTCCTGTATTTTATTTAACCGATCATACCTCAAAGATCAGATCGCCGTAGGATGGCATCGGCCACATATCTTTATCTACGATCATCTCAAGCTCGTCTACAGGTTTTCTTAAAGCCTGCATTGCCGGTACCACGCTCTCTCTGAAGAATACAGCACGGTCACGTCCCTCTTCATGGGATTCCGACTCAGCGATCAGTCCGGAAAGCTTATCCATAGCTGTCTTGGTCTCAGCAAGAAGTGCGGAGGATTTTTCCAGAAGACTTGTCTGTACACTGACATCAAGCGCTGCGCTCACTGCCTTCACAGAATTGATGGACTCTGCAAGGACCGTTGTATAACGGATCACTGCCGGGATGATCTGCTTGGTAGCTACATCCACCATGGTCTTGGCCTCAATGTTGATAGCCTTTGCATAGCCTTCATACTGGATCTCTGCTCTGGACTCAAGCTCTGCTCTTGTAAATACATTAAAGGATTCAAAAAGCTTCACAGCCTTATCTGTAGTCAGCGCAGGAATGGCATCTACCATGGACGGAAGGATCGGAAGTCCACGTCTCTTTGCCTCTGCCTCCCACTCCGGTGCATATCCGTTTCCGTTGAATACAATACGCTGATGCTGGATCGCATACTCCTTGATCAGGTCATGTACTGCAGTATCAAAATCGTCTGCTGCTTCCAGACGGTCGCATGCATCGCGGAATACTTCTGCTGCAATCGTGTTCAGAACTACGTTGCACTCGGAAATGGAATCACGGGAACCAACCATACGGAACTCAAATTTGTTTCCTGTGAATGCAAATGGTGATGTTCTGTTTCGGTCTGTAGCATCCTTCATGAAATCCGGAAGTGTCTTAACACCGGTATCCAGGATCTCGCCGGTCTTACTGTGTGTGGCGGTACCTGTGCTGATCAGCTGCTCCAGAACATCCTGAAGCTGCTCACCAAGGAATACGGAGATAACTGCCGGCGGTGCCTCGTTTCCTCCGAGACGTTCATCGTTTCCAACGTCTGCTGCAGACTCTCTCAGAAGATCTGCATGCTCATCAACGGCTTTCAGGATACAGGTGAGAACAAGAAGGAACTGGATATTCTCATGAGGAGTTTTTCCCGGCTCAAGAAGGTTGATCCCGTCATCCGTTGTCAGGGACCAGTTGTTGTGCTTACCGGAACCGTTAACTCCTGCAAACGGTTTCTCATGAAGCAGGCAGCGCATACCATGGCGGCTTGCAACTTTTTTGAGGATACGCATCATGATCTGGTTGTGATCTGCTGCAATATTTACCGGTGCGTAGATCGGTGCCAGCTCATGCTGTGCAGGTGCAACCTCATTGTGCTGTGTCTTTGCTGTTACGCCCAGCTTCCAGCACTCCTCGTTGACTTCCTTCATGTATGCGGAGATTCTCTGACGGATGGTTCCGAAATAGTGGTCATCCATCTCCTGTCCCTTCGGCGGCATAGCACCGAAAAGAGTTCTTCCTGTATAGATCAGATCTTTTCTCTGGAGCCATTTCTCCTTATCAACCAGGAAATACTCCTGCTCAGCTCCAACGGAAGGAGTTACTTTTTTTGATGTTGTATTTCCGAAAAGGCGAAGAAGTCGAAGCGCCTGTGTATTGACCGCTTCCATGGAACGAAGAAGCGGTGTTTTCTGGTCAAGCGCCTCTCCTGTGTAGGAGCAGAATGCTGTGGGGATACATAAGATCCCGCCGGCTGCGTCATGACGTACAAAGGCAGGTGATGTGCAATCCCATGTTGTATAGCCTCTTGCCTCGAATGTTGCACGAAGTCCTCCGGATGGAAATGAGGATGCATCCGGTTCACCCTTGATCAGCTCCTTGCCTGAAAAGCTTAAGAGTACCTTGCCGTCCTCTCTTGGCGCTGTGACAAATGCGTCATGTTTCTCGGCAGTAACACCTGTCAGCGGCTGAAACCAGTGACAATAATGAGTAGCGCCTTTCTCAATAGCCCATTCCTTCATCTCATGTGCAACCACATCAGCGATCTCCATGGACAGCTCCTTACCCTCTTCTATTGTCTTTTTCAGTTCGCGGTATACCTTCTTCGGCAAACGGTCCTGCATAACAGAATCGTTAAATACATCGCAGCCAAAGATTTCCTTTACGTTGATATAATCTCCCATTTCTTCCTCCTTTTCGTTCCTGTATATCCAGTCTTTCTTATGAGGAAAGACATTTTCACCTCTGTATGATCACCTTGTCTTCGGATACCCGGATCATTCTTCGCTCTTCTGGGTAATCTCCTTGATCTCCTGCATTTTCTGGTTCAACCGGCTTTTTTTCTGTTTCTTACTGCTGGTAAGATAAAGGTTCATGGCCTCATGAAGATTATCGATCTCCACACGGGTCTGATCTCCACCGAACTCTCCATCCAGCGTCCACGGAACAGCCTCCTCTGACTCGATCACAACATGCGCAGACTTAAAAGAATAGATCAGATCTGTATTATCCTCTGCAGTAAGAAGCGCAGTCATGATCTCCTGAAGCTCCAGCGGATTCTTCGGATTGGTGATCAGTGTCACCTCAAACAGTCCGTCATTCATATCCACGTTTTTTCCGGTAAGATTCTTAAATCCGCCTACAGATCTGGAATTGCTGATCATACCGTAGATAAAATCATTCTCCACAGTCAGCTCATCGGAGGTTACCTTCAGATGATAAGATTTCACCTCAAAAAGCTGCTTCATCCCTTCCAGCACATAGGCAACATGTCCCAGGATATTTTTCAGATCCTGGTCTGTCTCATAGGAAACATTGGTAAACAGTCCAAACGCAGCCACATAGGCAAATGTCTGGTTATTAAATTTACCGATGTCACAGTGATAGATCTGCTCCTCCATGATCATGGAGGCAGCTGCAGTCATACTCTTCGGCATAAACAGACTGTTGGCAAAATCATTGGTGCTTCCTGCAGGGATATACCCGATCGGTGTCTGGCTGCCCACTTCCACGATTCCGGTAACCACCTCATCCAGTGTACCGTCACCTCCACTGCAGGCGATCAGATCTACCTGATCTGCATATTCCTTCACCTGTTCATAAGCATCCTTCGGTCCCTGCGTGGCACGGATGATCACTTCGTACCCACCTTTATTAAAGATATCCACAATGTCCAGCAGATGCATCTTGATTCTTCCTTTTCCTGCTTTGGGGTTGAAAACAAAAAGCATTCTTTTTTTCATTATACAATCCTCATTTCCCGAAATGATTCGTTATGTCTATTCTTTTACTATGATAAAAAAAACGATGTAAAATGTCAATCTTAACTTTTCACATCTGGTCTTACCACAGGCAGCCGGAATTTTATAACAAAAAAAGTCCGAAAACCCAATAAAATTGAATCTTCAGACCTTTTGTTAAATAGCGAGAGGGGGATTCGAACCCTCGACACCACGGGTATGAACCGTGTGCTCTAGCCAACTGAGCTATCTCGCCATAT